>CAJKQK010000126.1 GCA_905202055.1 uncultured Oxalobacter sp. | reverse complement strand
AACCATGAAGTGGCCGGAAAAACGGTCGAGGGACAATACCGCCTCGACAATCAACTTACGTCGCCGTTTTTCAGGGCAATACGTGGAAACGGGAAAGAAGTCTCCAGTACCAAAGCCGTTGACGAGACGGACAAGGCAGTTGGGAATCTGGATTATGACGAAAAGAACCCGCAGCAGGCCCATCCTTATGCCAACGGGTTTTATAACGGTTTTTCCAACGCAATGGTCAAGGGACTGGAACCGACGCACCGGTGGAGCGAATACCTCAACGCCAGCCGACGGCCGGATCTGTATACCGGCACTTCCCCGCAACAGAGCGCGGAAACCAGTGGCAACAAACTGGTCGAATGGAACGAGCAGACGAACCAACAATATCGGCAGAATCTCCATCACGAAACCGAACCGACAGCTGAAGCCATCAACCGTGCAAATGAAAAATACAGTCATTTCCTGGGAGGCCTGGCAGGCACTTCTTTTCTGATGGCCGTCCAGCGGAATCTGGTGCAATCAGGGGCTACCATGTCCATGAACAACTGGTCACGGCTGACAAACGAAATCTACCGGAAAGTAAAAGAAAGAACGGGGAATGAAGAACTGGCTCTCGCACTCGGCTGGGGAGCGATGGCGACACTGGCTGAAGACATCGCGCCGTTCGGTCTGGCATCCCGTGTATTGCCGGTGGATTATCAGACCATTGCCGAACCCGTTCATCGGGTACTCGATTCTTTGATTTCGGGTGACTTGTCCGATTATATTGTGAACGAAGCGGTAGAAGATATCAGCAAAAAAAAAACTTGAAAAATAAAAAAACAGGAATGAGATCAAAAAAAGGACAATATATGCAAATTACATTTCTTCGTCATTTAAAAACAAAATTTTATATTTGTTCTTTTTTATTATTAAGCAGTTCATGTTTTTTATTTGCTTACGCAGATGATGCCATAACCGGTTTGAAATATTATCAAAAAGAACAATATCAAAAAGCTTACCAGTATTTTTCCAGTCCTTCGACCCAAAAGAATCCGGAAGTACAACGTAATATGGGCTACATGTATTTAAAAGGTATCGTTGTCA
>CAJKQK010000125.1 GCA_905202055.1 uncultured Oxalobacter sp. | reverse complement strand
TATCGCAAAAAATCGGGGATCGTGAACAGATGAATTTGTTTTTTAGTCAAATAAAACGATATATGTCGTTAACTTATTATTAAAATGAATTAAATTTGTCTAATTTCTTTTATTTTTTCTGTTCTTTGAATTGTGTCCATAAAAGCGGCTTTCACGCACCTTGTCGGGCACCTGCATGGATGTGACAATAGCGTCTCGCCATGTCAGAGCGATGACGAAAGGGGAAAATGAAGGCGAAAACATTGATCGAACGGTTTGGGCTGGTAGCGCATCCTGAAGGAGGATACTACCGGGAAAGTTACCGCAGTGACGGCACGATCCCGCAGGCTGCCTTGCCCGACCGGTTTACCGGCAGTCGCCATTTTTCGACGGCCATTTATTTCCTGCTTGAAAAGGGGCAGTATTCCCGTCTTCACCGCATCCATTCGGATGAGATCTGGCATTTTTATCTGGGAGGGCCACTGAGGCTGGCCATGATCCATCCGGACGGCAAAACCGGAGAAGTTATTCTCGGGCAGGATATCGGTGCGGGACACATCCTTCAATACGCCGTACCGGCAGGCGTCTGGTTCGGGGCGACACCCTGTGCCGGAACCGGTTTTTCATTTGTCGGATGCACCGTCGCGCCCGGTTTCGATTTCGCCGATTTCGAAATGGGCAGTAAACCGGAACTGAAACAGGCTTATCCGGATGCGGCAATCTGTGTGGAAGAATTTGGCCTGTAGCGGGACAGTTGCCAGGCGTTTTGTGTTTATCCGCCGGAAGTGCAAGCCGTTTTCACTGGAATGACTGGAGAATCCGTTTTTACGGATCGGGACTTTCCTGAAAAAAGCGTTCCCGTGCTTATGCCTTTGACGATATCGTAAAGCGCATCGGGATGGCCGCCATTCGTGATAATGGTATCGATTCCCTGAGCGGTAGCGAGTCCCGCCGCCTGCAATTTGGTTTTCATCCCGCCTGTGCCGCGGCGTGAACCGGCGCCTCCCGCCATGCCATAAACCTGTTCGTCGATATGGTCGATGCGTTCGATCCGTTTCGCTTTCGGGTGCAGGCGTGGATCACTGTCATAAAGCCCGTCGATATCGGAGAAAATGACCAGTCTTTTTGCCCGGCACAAGATGGCGACGACCGCGGAAAGCATGTCGTTGTCCCCGAAAAGCCGTTCTGCCGATTCGATTTCGGTATAACTGACCGAGTCGTTTTCGTTCACGATCGGGATAACGCCCATTTCAAGCAGGGTATTGAACGTGTTCGTCAGATTTTCCTTCTTTTCTTCCTGTCCGATATCGTCTGCATTCAGAAGAATCTGGGCGACCGTCTTGCCGTAGCCGCTGAAAAACCGGTCATACAGGAACATGATGCTGCATTGGCCGACGGCTGCGGCAGCCTGTTTTTCCGCCATGAGACGCGGACGTGTTTTCATATGCAGCCTGTTTGCCCCCACGGCAATCGCGCCGGATGAGACGAGAATCACTTCGTGACCCGTATTGTGGATATCGGACAGGACACAGGCCAGCCTGTCAAAAGAGCGATAATTGTTTTGTCCGTTTTCATAGGTCAGTGTGGACGTTCCCACCTTGACGACGATCCTGTTTTGATGAAGTTCCATTTCTTTCCCCGACGACATTTTTCCTTTGACGAAAATTTTTACGGTTGACTGGCAAGGAGTGTATCAGCCCGGT
>CAJKQK010000124.1 GCA_905202055.1 uncultured Oxalobacter sp. | reverse complement strand
AGCCGGGGCCTGTGGCGTCCTTCCAGGCGTCCTGCTTCCGCTGGTTCGGGAACGCCTCATATCCGATGAATTCATCATACAGGCGCTTTACGTCGCGGCCGGATTCGGGCAGGTGATTGCCACCCGTTCTTCCATCTCGGGAGCTGAAGGAGGTTGTCAGGCCGAAGTGGGAACCGCTGCCGCAATGGGAGCTGCTGCCGTCACCTATCTGGGTGGGGGTACCAACCAGATGTGTTCATACGCCTGCGCAATGGCCATCAGCAACCTGATGGGACTCGTCTGCGACCCCATTGCAGGACTGGTTGAAATCCCGTGCGTCCAGCGAAACGTCATCGGTGCCGTCAACGCCCTGTCCTGCGCAAACATGGCACTGGCCGGCGTCGAGCACAAAATTCCTGCCGACGAAGTCATCGACGCCATGAGAGCCGTCGGGGACACCATGTCGTCCGACCTGAAAGAAACCGCCCGTGGCGGCCTCGCCAACACCCCGACCGCCCGCATTCTCGTCAAGGAACTGATCCGCAAAAACCAGTACCATAGCGACCATTGAGCGAATATTCTTTCGAAAAGGGTGAAAAGGACAAGGAACTCGTCTGCTACTGTGGCCTGTACTGTGGAAACTGCACCGTCAAGGTTCGGATCAATCCGGCGGCGTAAGTCCAGCACCGGGAAAGGAAAAACGCAGGTTTTGAAAATTTCATCCATTTCATGCCTGACGGCAAACCATTCCGGGATTTCCTGACCGGCATGAACGAAACAGGAACCTGTACTTCCTGCATCACCGGCGGCGGTCACCCCGATTGCGCAATCAGAATCTGCGTCAAGGAAAAGAGCGTGAAAGTGTGCGCTTTCTGCAAAAGCTTTCCCTGTCGCCTCTTCGACCCCATGCTTGCCACGTACCCGGGGCTCCTGTCCGACAACGAGCTGCTGCGCGACAAAGGCTGGGAAAAATGGGGCAGACTACAAAAAGAGCGCCATGCTTGCGGGTTCACCTATCCATACGAGCCGACAAATCAGGAATGAGGCATCAGAAACCAAACCATGAACAATCCCGACAGCAATGCCTGCCGTTTATCCGAAGCGATCCCGGAGGGGTCAGAAAATGCAGTGGCCACGGCTTTTTGAGTGTATCGTCAAAAACCTGGGCAAAGCCATCCAAAAACGTCCGGCTCCTCTCCGAAAACCGTTTGTATTGCTTCCGGAATGAAATAATTCCGGAAATATTTCCGTTCACCTTTTCACCAGTAAGAAAGCGATGTCAGACTGATATTGACAAAAAGCCGTTACAGAAATCTCTGTAACGGCTTTTTTCCGGTTTAAATCAGCTTCAGATTCGTCAATAAAGCGTTTCACGCATCAGCTTCGCGCTTTTGACCATATTGTCCAGCGCTTCAAACGTTTCCTTCCACTGGCGCGTTTTCAAACCACAATCCGGATTCACCCACAAGCGGTCGGCATCGATAACCCTGGAAGCCTGCTTCAGCAGGGAAACCATTTCCCTGACTGACGGCACACGAGGTGAATGGATATCGTAAACACCCGGCCCGATCTCGTTCGGATAGCTGAAGTCCCTGAATCCCTTCAACAGCGTCATGTCGCCACGGCTGGCTTCCAGCGTGATCACATCGGCGTCAAGGCTGGCGATATCCGGCATGATATCGTTGAACTCGGCATAACACATGTGAGTGTGGATTTGTGTGTCATCTTTCGCCACGGCGGCGTTGATACGGAAAGCCTCCACGCCCCACTCGAGATATGCATCCCAGT
>CAJKQK010000123.1 GCA_905202055.1 uncultured Oxalobacter sp. | reverse complement strand
TCATTATGTGTAAAAAGCGCCTTTCGGGATAACAGGACATAAATGAGTTTACCCTGTTTTTTCAAAAGGTTTTTTTGAAGATGCCAAACGTTGTTTTAAGGCATCAAAGTGTCGAAAGTGTTCGAAGCGTTCTGAACGAAAGATAACAAAAGAGGGGGGTGACGGAATGAGGGTGGGGCGAAAAAGAATCAGTTTTCCTTCCGGTCGACCGATTCCCAGAGAATTTCGATATAGCGATTGATAAGAGAACGCTGTTCTTCATTGAACTGGCTGAACTGTTCCCTGGAAATTGAAAAAGGCCAGTCATTCTTTTTTGAACACCCGGTTACAAGGTATTCGGTCTTTTCGTCTTCAACGGAAAAATGACCGCCAGCTTCCCCGGCAATTCCGAACTGGATGTAAGCAGGCGAAACGCCAAGCACACCGGCCAGTTTTTCCAGTGTATAGCCGCGGGGAACGGTTTTGGCTTTTTCCCATTTCTGCACGGCCTGAGGCGTAACGCCGACTTTTCGTGCCAGTTCGGATTGACTGAAATTCAGATGGCGTCGGCAATTTTCAATTCTTTTGGCTATTTTATCCATATGAAACCACGTCAAATAATGAGGAGAGGCCAGCGTTCAAATCAATTTGGGAGTATTGTATTCCCAAACCGGACTCATCCATAAAATATAAAGTGTAACACTCGTTTGAACGGGTTATATAACTGTGCCGTAAAGTTGGATTTATTGCTTTGATGCGCTGCAAGACCTGATTTCGAAAATTCTCTTCACCAGGCCTGACCGTCTTGCCGAATCGTGATTCAGGCTCTCCAGAAGAACAGGCAGGCGGCATGCAATCGTTATTTTACTGCGGGCACGGGTAATACCTGTGTAAACCAGTTCCCGGGACAGCACCCTGGATGGTTCTGATGGCAACAAAAGCAGGACAGAATCGAATTCCGAGCCCTGTGACTGGTGCACCGTCATCGCAAAAGACGTTTCGAAATCACTGAGCCGTGACGGAGGAACGGCCCTGAAAGACCCGTCTTCACCCGGAAAATAAACGGACAGATTTCCCGCCGCATCCGGTAAAACAATGCCGACATCCCCGTTGAACAGTTTCAGGACATAATCGTTTCGCCTGACCATGACAGGCTGTCCGGCGAACCAGTTCAGACGGGTATTATTGCGCGCCTGTTTTCCGTCAGACGGCGTTTTCGGCATCGTATTGGCAATCATGCGATTGACGGCATTTACCCCATATGGCCCTTCCCGGACCGCGCAAAGGATACGGGAACGGTTGAATGTATCGAAAACCATCCCGACATTGTACGGGTTGTCCCTGACGACCCTGAAATAAGCGTCGAACTGTCCCGATAATATTGTTCCGAAACCGGATATGACGCTGGCGTCGTCCATATCCAGCCATTGAACGAGCGGATCGTTTTTCTCACGCAGGAAACGGATTGCCTCCGTAATGCGTTTGTCACGGATATCGGTCGCCAGCCTTCCAATGCCGGATGTCTCCGAAAAACGGTAGTTTTTCATCAGCCAGACAACACTGTCGCCAAGGGGAGCGCCGGATTCATCGCCTGCCGTTTCAGGCAGGTCGTCATCCATGAGACGATATCCGGCCAGTTCCTCCAGATCATGGCGACACGGGCCGGAGAGGACAAATCGGGAAGACAGTTCCGAAAAAACGGAACCGGCTTCAACGGCTGCCAGCTGATCCTTGTCCCCAAGAAGAATGACTCTGGCGTTTTCAGGCAATGCGGCAAACAATGTCGACGCCAGGGCAAGATCGAGCATCGACGCTTCATCGACGATCAGCGTATCGCAGGGGAGGGGATTGCCCGCATG
>CAJKQK010000122.1 GCA_905202055.1 uncultured Oxalobacter sp. | reverse complement strand
AATATTAAATAATATAATGTATAACAATTGATTCAGGAGAAAACCCAATGACCCGTCAGTCTTCAGAATGGAATGAATGGCAGGCATCGGCGAACGCAGCTGTCGATTTCATCAAAAAACTCGGCAATGCCGACCGTTTGAAACTGTTATGCCGGCTCTCCCGGGGGGAATGTCATGTCGGCCAGCTTGAAGCCGAATGCGGCATCAGGCAACCGACGCTTTCACAGCAGTTGGGCGTCTTGCGCAGAGGAGGACTGATCGTGGCAAGAAAAGAAGGGAAACAGATGATTTACCAGCTGGCAGAAGGTCCTGCGATGGACATAATGGCCATCCTGCACCATCATTTTTGCGGAGAACGGACATGACAATCGACTGGATCAATTTCACGCCCTGGCAATCCCTTGCCGGTGGTCTTCTGATCGGTATCGCCGCGTCGCTTCTAATACTCGCGGATGGCCGCATCGCCGGGATCAGCGGCATCATCGCAGGCATTCTGCGTGCGGAAAAAGGGGAGACATGGTGGCGGGTCGCCTTCGTAGCCGGGCTTGCCGTTTCTCCCTGGCTTTACAGTCTTTTCATCCCGTTGCCGGAATTTCATTTCGACAGCGTTTCCTGGGCATTGCTGGGGCCTGCGGGCCTTCTGGTCGGATTCGGCAGCCGTCTCGGTTCGGGATGCACCAGCGGGCATGGCGTGTGCGGCCTGTCGCGCCTGTCGAAACGTTCAATGGTCGCGACCGTTCTTTTCATTGTATCCGGCGCCATCACCGTCTGGATCGTCCGCCACTGTCTGGGAGTCTGACATGTTCAATATCGTCGCCTTTTTGTCCGGACTGGTCTTTGGCACCGGACTGATCCTTTCCCGTATGGCCGACCCGGCCAAAGTCCTGAACTTTCTGGACTTTACCGGAAACTGGGATCCCTCGCTGGCATTTGTCATGATCGGCGCCATCGCCGTCGGCCTCGCCGGTTTTTACCTCGCCAGAAAACGGCCGTCTTCACTGCTCGGCAACCCCGTCGAGCTTCCAGCCGCCACCCGGATCGACAAACGCCTGGTAGCCGGAAGTATCCTGTTCGGAACAGGGTGGGGACTGGCAGGCATCTGCCCCGGCCCCGCAATCGTCACCCTGTCGGCAGGCATGGCACCGGCCCTGATCTTCGTCATTTCCATGCTCTTCGGCATGATGCTGTACCGCTGGACATTTCATGCGTAAGATCGATCCGGAAGCAGTGTGGCGTGACGTGTCACGGTCCGGATACGCTTTCGCACCAAACCGGTTTTGAAAAGAGAAGTCAGACAAACCGGCGCAAACAGGCCGTCACGACGCCCCAAATGAGCACTTCCTGACCTTCAGGCAATTTCATTTCCTTATTGCCATCGACAAACAGGCGGCATATACCACCACGTTTGAATAACCTGCCAATACAGAATTGACCGTCCATGACAACCAGAACAATGTTGGAATGCCGGGCAGGAATCGATTTATCCACGATAACGGTATCTCCCTCAAAAATTCCGGCTTCAGTCATGTCATCTGTAGCGGTGCGAAAGAGAAAACCGGAATTTTTCCGTATGTTCAGTATCCTGTTAAGATCGATGCCTGAATTTGCCGAATCGGTATGAGGCGTGGGGAAACACTGGGTCATGATTTATCGTGAAAATATTACTGAATGGAAAAACAGTATTTTCAGTCTGGATTCAAAGCTTATCAAGCTCGGCAGAGCAATAAATTCTTGCAGGAAAGAGTCGATTACTTTAAATTATGTTTGGGATCCCGGTGATCGTCATGCCAGTATCCCGGGGCATCAAACACCCCGCAAAACCCGGTCAGTGCATCCGTTATTTGCGCTACCGTTCGTTTCCAGCGGCGGGGTTTTT
>CAJKQK010000121.1 GCA_905202055.1 uncultured Oxalobacter sp. | reverse complement strand
ATGGTAAGGGCAATTTTTCTCATGATGGCAGACCCCGGTTTCGATTGTTTGAATAGGTGAAAGACAGTCCGTTTCCTGATTATGGCATTAAGCATACCGCTTGCCTATACGGCGATTTTGTCATTCGTCAGTAACGAACCGGATAGGTACAGGCGGTTTTCCTTTTATTACAGGAGACCGGCTGGGGAGGGAGGTCCCGTTTCTGTCGGAAAAGGCCTTTTGGAAGGCCTCATCGACACAGGTGCCTTGATGGGTTCGAACCGGCTTTTGTGCCTGTTTTCCTTTCTTGCGTTGCGATAAACGGTTAGAATGGTTCCTGTGTAGGGCTTTACAGTGCTTGCGTTCATGAATTCTTCCCGCTTCCGGTTTTCTTTTTTTCTTTCGGTTTTGCTTGCCGTGACGGTGGCGTTTTCCCTGACGGATGCACAGGGAGCCACCGGGCTGGCCGATCCGGATCTGGAAAAGACGCCTTTGCCGGATTACCAGTATTCCCCGGACGGCGACTCGCCGGATGCCTTTCTGTCTTTTGTGAACGATCAGGGTTTTTCCAACGCCAGTCCGCAAAAAAGTGCCGATGCAGTGGCCCGCCGCAAAAAGGTGGATGACATCCTGAGAAAGAATCCGGATATGCCGGAGTATATGAAAAAAGCTTACCGGGCTTATCAATATACAGGTGACAGTAATATCCGGCGTTTTGCGCAGGCGGCTTCCGAATTCCAGAAGCAGGAACTGCGCGAACAGCTGATGGCCCATATCGACGATCCGGAAAAACTCAATCGCCTGATGACGGCTTTGTATGGCAGGGCTTATTCGCCGTACAGGGCGGTCGGCTCGAGCGGGTATGTGCTGAATCAGGAAACGGGCGAGATATCCCGTGGCAATGATGGCTTGTCAGAACGGCACGATAAAAAACTGCAATCCGGGACAGCCAGAAAAAAGAATTCGTCCAGAAAGCGCGAAAAGCGCGGGAACAATGTCCGCGAAAACCGTTACGGTGGCACCTCCCGCGAGATGAAGGAGGAGTATCTGGCTGCCAGGGCGCGTGCGGTGAAGGCGAACCGTCCCGATCTGGTCGAAGAGCTGGATAACATGGCGCGCAAGAACGGACTTTTTGACTGATACAGTCTTTTCTCTTCTTTTCCATTCTTTTTTTTACAGCGATAAAGGTTTGTTTGCTTTGCCGCAAGGACACTTTGCGCCATTGATTTATCATTGTTCCGTAAACTCCTTTATTTCTCGCTGTATTTCTGCTCTTTTGACACCGCGCTTCTTGCGCGGTTTTTTTATGTATTTTTGCCTGTTTCCTTTTGGAAATCCAATGGCGGAATCCGCAATCTTCCCGTTAAATGTGAACCTTATAAGGTCTTGAAAAGACCGTTTAGTGTTGCTTCATGACGACATTATAGCCATCAAGAGCTAATTTTGAGACAAAATAGCCATAAATGTGCCACAAATGTCCGGAGATGGTCTGAAAGTGCGGTATAAGTAAAGCATTCATTGATTTGTTTTTTCCGGAGAAGAAAAAGTGAGTGTTAAATTCAGGGAACAACCCGAGTCCGATCCATTGGCTAAAAAGTGGTCTGAAAGGGTGTCTGCCGCACGACGGCATTGGGACAGTTTTCACCGGCGTATCCGGCATAACCGCCAGCTCGTTTCCGGGCTGGACTGGAACCGCGATCCGGGGCAAACCGGTTTTTATATGCATCGGGCCAATTTGATTCACAGTACGATCATGGGGATTTTGCCGAATATCTATGCCAAAAATCCCGAAATTTCAGTCAAGCCCCTTCATGCTTCGCGCGATCTGAAACTGTTGTGCAAAACAATCGAAACGGTAACGAACCGTTATCTGGATGACGCCCAGCTGAAAATGCGCGCCAAGGCGACGGTTCGCGCTG
>CAJKQK010000120.1 GCA_905202055.1 uncultured Oxalobacter sp. | reverse complement strand
ATCGAAAAGCGTGGGTTGTTCAGTCATGGTGTTTCATTCGATTATGGTCTTTTATATGTCGGCTTCAGCTTCGTTACCGTGTTCTTCCATCCAGTTGCGTCGCGCGGCCGCTTCGCCTTTTCCCATGAGCATCTGGAAACGTTCTTCGGATTCATTTCGCGAGAAAATACCGAAGGTGATGGGCAACAAGCGCCGGGTATCCGGATTCAGGGTTGTTTCCCATAACTGTTCGGCATTCATTTCGCCCAGTCCCTTGAAACGGGAAATGCCCAGAGCGTTGTCCCTGATGCCTTCGCTTTTGAG
Source organism: uncultured Oxalobacter sp. (assembly GCA_905202055.1). GTDB lineage: Bacteria > Pseudomonadota > Gammaproteobacteria > Burkholderiales > Burkholderiaceae_D > Oxalobacter. The sequence goes on along the minus strand of CAJKQK010000120.1, from coordinate 2,031 downwards.
TTTTTCCAGAATGCCGTTCAGTTCGGAGTCGTCCAGCGCATACAGTTTTTGCATGGGTTTTTTGCCCCGTGCCGGCGCATCGATCCGGTAAAGCGGTGGGCGCGCCACGCAAATATTTCCGTTTTCAATCAGTTTCGGAAAGTGACGGAAAAAGAGGGTCAACAGCAATACCTGAATGTGCGAACCGTCGACGTCGGCATCGGAGAGGATGCAGATTTTTCCATAACGCAGACCTGACAAATCGGGGTTGTCGGCCGGACTGTGTGGATCGACCCCGATGGCAACGGAGATGTCATGGATTTCCTGATTGGCGAACAACCGGTCTTTTTCGGTTTCCCATGAATTCAATACCTTGCCGCGCAGGGGAAGAATGGCCTGGAATTCCTTGTCACGCCCCATTTTGGCCGACCCGCCTGCGGAATCGCCTTCGACCAGAAAGAGTTCATTACGGCTGATGTCGTGTGATTCGCAATCAGTCAATTTTCCGGGAAGCACGGCGACAGCGGAAGATTTTTTCTTTTCGACTTTTTGCAGTTGCCGCATACGCGACTGGGCCTGTTTGATGACCAGTTCGGCCAGTTTCCGTCCATATTCGACGTTCTGGTGGAGCCATGTTTCGAAAGCCGGTTTGACGAAATGGGAAACCAGCCTGACTGCGTCGCGCGAGTTCAGCCGTTCCTTGATCTGGCCCTGAAACTGGGGATCGAGCACTTTGGCGGAAAGCACGAAAGAGACGCGGGCGAAAACGTCTTCGGGCAGTAGCCTGACCCCTTTGGGCAAAAGTGAATGGATTTCGGTAAAACTTTTGACGGCATTGAACAGACCGTCACGAAGACCGCTTTCGTGCGTGCCCCCGGCAGTAGTAGGGATCAGATTGACGAACGATTCACGGATTAACGGGCCTTCCGTTGTCCATGCCACGACCCAGGCTGCACCTTCGCCGCTGGCAAAACCTTCACTTTCATGGTTGGCATAAAGTTCACCTTCAAAAAGGGGAATGACGATTTCCTCACCGGTTGTCAGCTCCAGTTCCTGTGACAAATACCCCCGAAGGCCGTTTTCATAGTGCCATGTTTCGGTTTCATTCGGTTTTTCGGAGTGGAGTTCAACGTGAACGCCTGGCAGGAGGATGGCTTTTGAACGAAGCAGGTGTTTGAGTTCCGCCAGCGGAATCGTCATGGAATCAAAGTATCTGGCATCCGGCCAGACAGTGACTTTCGTGCCCGATTTTTTTTCACCACGTGCAATTGGCCGTGAAGTCAGCGGTTCGGTGACTTCTCCGTCGGTAAAGGCAATCCGGTGAACTTTCTTCTCGCGCCAGACGGTGACTTCAATCCGTTTCGATAATGCATTGGTGACGGAGACACCCACGCCATGCAAACCGCCGGAAAAAGCGTAGGCGTTGTTACCGCCTTTGGTGAATTTGCCACCGGAATGAAGACGGGTGAAAACGATTTCGACTGTCGGGACTTTCTCTTCCGGGTGCATCCCTACCGGAATGCCGCGGCCGTCGTCTTCGACACTGATGCTGCCGTCGGCGTTTTGCGGGGTGTAGTTCAGTTCCATCAGTGCAGAATGCCCGGTTCCGGCGTTATTCCAGCCGTTCGAACTCTCCTGCGCGACACCCTCCAGGCGCTCCACCATGGTCATCGACCATTCAGGCTCCAGCTCGCGTAAATAGGTCCCCAACGTGGCGCTCATAATGCCGCCGCCAATCAACAGTACATCAGTTTCCTGCTCCTCGGACGCTTTCGCTTTTGCCGCCATCGAAACGGCATTAAGCCCCACGGCCATCGAGAAGAGCATGGCAGTCACTTTTTTCATCTTGTTAATGCCTTACTTTTAGTCGCTTTATTGCAGGTGAGATTTGCGCGGCATCAACGGTAACACTTAAGTAACAACATTTAAATAATGTTTATAAATTATATTCTAATTTTAGAAACATTATAATTTCATTGATTAATTATAGGGTTATTAGAAATGAAGGGATTTTTAGCATATTGACCTGACGGCAGCAGTCCGCCAGGTCAG
>CAJKQK010000119.1 GCA_905202055.1 uncultured Oxalobacter sp. | reverse complement strand
GAAAATAAAAATATTTGGTCAAGGCAATCCATGACTGCGGCGAAGGCATCAAATGGCTGCCTTCAACCCATGATTCAGCAGAGAGATATTCCAGATTGATCCAGGCAGGCCGGGGTTCTCTTTCGGCCATCAGGCGAACGTAGTTCTCTGGCAAGCGGGCGCCGAACCCTTCAATCACGACAGCGGGAATGTCGCCAGATGACACGACAGGAAAATCTTGTCGCCACAAACGGACATCCACACCGGAAACCGTCTGTCTTTGAAGATCAGGATCGACCCCGTGACTGATCCGTTTCAATACGGAAGGCTTGTCGATCCACAGCGTGACCCGACACCCATGTTCATTGACAAGCTGGCGTGCAAGACGCCAGCAGACACCGGCATCGCCGAAATTGTCGATCACCTGACAAAACAGATCGATTCGCAGCGACGTTGCCATATTTCAATCAAGCAGGAAAACGGTTAACGTTTAAATCGCCGATTGGAGCAACGGAAGCATCTGGCCGAAAATTCTCGGGCTACCGGCCACGATATTGCCGGATTTCAGATAACCTGCTTCACCGTCGAAATCGGCGACAATACCACCCGCTTCCGAAACGATCAGGGCCCCGGCCGCAATGTCCCATATCTTGAGATTCTTTTCAAAATAACCGTCATAACGGCCACAGGCGACGTACGCCAGATCCAGCGCAGCCGATCCCGGACGACGCAGCCCCTGCGAATTCAGGGTCATCACTTCGAACATCCGCAGGAATTCTTTCAGCGCCTTTTCGTCTTTGTTGCGGTTGGCAAACCCGGTGCCGATCAGGGCTTTGAACAGGCGGTCCGTCTTGCTGACGCGAATACGCTTGTTGTTCAGGAATGCACCGCCACCCTTTGTTGCCGTAAACAGGTCGTTATGAACCGGATCGTAAATAACGGCTTGCGTCATGACTCCCTTCTGTTGCAGGGCAATCGAAATACAGTATGCCGGAAACTGGTGCATGAAATTGGTCGTGCCATCCAGCGGGTCGATGATCCAGACGTTTTCGCTTTCGTCATTCAGGTTGTTCGAGCCACCCGATTCCTCGGCCAGAACGGCATGGGTCGGATAAGCAGACAGCAAAACATCGATAATGGCTTCTTCAGCGGCTTTATCGACTTCAGTCACATAGTCGTTCGGCGCTTTCTGTTCCACCTGAATCTGTTCGAGATCGAACGACGCGCGATTGATAATCGTAGCGGCACGACGGGCGGCTCTGACCGCCGTGTTAAGCATTGGTTGCATAGTGCTTCCGTAAAAATGGCGACAACACGCATATCGGAAAATCCGGCGCGATGTCATAATAAACAATTAGAAAACCGGACAAACAAAGAACCGGACGTTATTGTAGTCGATTTGAATACTTTGTTTCCCAAAACCTGATATTGTAAATGAACCAGCGAAAAACCGACACATCCGTTTTTTCAAATTTGCGTTTTATATTAGTCGGAACCAGCCATCCCGGCAATGTGGGCGCTGCCGCCCGGGCCATCAAAACGATGGGATTTTCCCGTCTTGTGCTCGTCAATCCCCGTTTTGAAGACGTTCTGACACAGGAAGAAGCCATCGCATTCGCCAGTGGCGCACAGGATATTCTCGAGAATGCCGTTATTGTCAGCACACTCGAAGAAGCCCTGGAGGATTGTCATTTCGCCGCAGCCCTTTCCGCACGGCTGCGGGAATTCTCCCCTCCGATTTTCACACCCCGGCAATTCGCTGACAATATTCTGACAGATGAACACGCCAATTGTGCGCTGGTATTCGGAAGCGAACGCTACGGCCTGTCCAACGAAGACGTCGAACAATGCCATGCCCTGATCAACATCCCGGCCAATCCCTTTTACAGTTCCCTGAATCTGGCACAGGCCATTCAGATATTGGCCTATGAATGCCGGATGGCCATACTCGAGAAGGAAAACTTGCCGAAACGGGATGAACACATCGGCTTTCACGGTGAACCTGCTTCCGTCGATCAGATCAACGGTATGTTCACCCATCTGGAAACGGCACTGACGACTATCGGATTCCTGAATCCGGATAACCCCAAAAAACTGATGCCGCGTTTGAGAAGACTCTTCTCCCGCTCAAATCTCGAAACGGAAGAAGTCAATATATTGAGAGGGATCGCCCGGCAGATCGAAAAACAGTCCGCCGGAAAAAAATGAACGTTTGATAAACCGTCCTATTGCCAGGTACGCAAAAGTCCGACTACCAGTCCCTCGATCTGGAAATTATCGGATTCTTTATTGACCCTGATCGGAGCGAAATCGGGATTTTCCGAAACCAGTTCAACGGACTGCCCGATCTTTTTGAAACGCTTGACCGTGACGTCGTCTCCAAGCCTGGCCACGACAATCTGGCCGTCCCGTACTTTTTCCGTTTTCTTCACGGCGATCAGATCGCCTTCCAGAATGCCGATATCCCGCATCGACAGGCCACGCACTTTCAACAGATAGTCCGGCTTGTCGGAAAACAGGGCAGGATCGAGCTGGTAATTCTTTTCGATATGTTCCTGCGCCAGAATCGGCGAACCGGCAGCGACACGACCGACCAGAGGCACGGAATACTGCAACTGGCTTTCACGCGCGACAAAGGGAGTCGCCACATCCGTCTGGACCAGACGGATGCCTCGTGAAATCCCCGGCACCATTTCGATGACGCCTTTGCGTGCCAGTGCCTGCAAATGCTCTTCAGCGGCATTGACGGATTTGAAGCCCAACTCGGCAGCGATTTCGGCACGCTTCGCCTCCTCGTACGTACGCAGGTGCGAAAGG
>CAJKQK010000118.1 GCA_905202055.1 uncultured Oxalobacter sp. | reverse complement strand
TGATCCGTTCCACCCTTGAAGCGGTCAGACTGCGTTTCCGTCCGATCATCATGACCTCGCTGGCTTTCATCGGAGGCGTCATTCCACTCGCAATCGCAATGGGCGCAGGCATGAATTCCCGGCATTCCATCGGTACCGGGATTATCGGCGGCATGATCGGTGTTTCGACGCTGGCGCTTATCTTCGTGCCCCTGTTTTACGATCTGTTCGTCGGATGGGAACAGAAAATCAAAAACAAATCCGGCGCCGACAAAAAAGACGTTCCGAAACTCGCCGCACCTCCGAAAGAGCTGCCCCCTCCAGACCATCCTGCAGAGGACAAGGGCAATACGGACGACAAACCAGAAGGAGGCACGCAATGAAAAAGTCATGGATAGGGATGATCAGCGTGGCGGCTTTCTCTGTTTCCGTCGGCGGTTGCATGATGGGACCGGATTACCATCGCCCGGATATGCCAACCCCTGAATCTTACCGGTTCATACCGGATCAGGCGTCACTACAGGCACTCGACTCCCGCTGGTGGGAAGATTTCGGCGATCCTGTCCTGAACGGCATGGTCGAGGAAGCGATTACCAATAACAGGGATTTGAAAGCGGCCCTCGCCAATTCGGAGAAAGCGGCCGCCGCTATCATGCAGACACGTGCAGGCCTCTTTCCGCAGATCAATGCCACAGCGCAGGCCGGTCGGGAACGTCTCTCCGAAATGGATGCCGAGCCGGTCATTGGTGTTCCGAATCCACAGAATGCCAAATCGGCCAGTCTGGGAGCCAGTTGGGAAATTGATTTCTGGGGAAAAATCCGCCGGATGACCGAAGCTGCCGAAGCGGATGCCAGGTCGGTGGAACAGACACGCCGGGCAGCCCTCCTTTCCATCGTTTCCAATGTCGTCACCCAATACGTCAATTTGCTGGCACTGGACGAGCAGTTGAAGATCGCGCAGGACACATCGGCCAATTACAAGGAATCCCTGCGCATTATCGATTTGCAATTCACATACGGTGTCACGTCCCGGATGACTGTCGCGCAGGCCGCTTCACAATATGAAACGGCACAAAGCCAGATTCCGCAGATCCGGCACAATATCACCCAGACTGAAAACGCCATCAATATCCTGCGTGGGCGCAATCCGGGACCGGTACAACGGGGTTCGACACTGGCAACCCTGCAAACACCGGTCGTCCCGGCCGACCTGCCGTCTAACCTGCTCCTTCGCCGTCCGGATATCCTCTCGGCTGAACAGGATCTGGTGGCCGCCAATGCGATGATCGGTGCGACACGCGCCATGTACTTTCCGACGATTTCGCTGACCGGCGCTTTCGGCACGTCCAGTGAACACCTGCGCAATCTTTTTAAAGGGCCGGCGAAAACATGGAGCTTTGCCGGTGGCATCTCGCTGCCGATCTTTCAGGGCGGTTCCATCTATTCGCAAGTGAAACAGGCCGAAGCGGGACAGCGTGCGGCACTTGCCCAGTACGAAGGTGCTGTCCAGTCGGCATTTGCCGACGTCGACAATGCCCTTTCGTATCGCCAGCGTGTCAACGAACAACTGGAGAAGGAAAAACGGCTTGTCGACCAGCTGAAAGATTATTCGCGGCTGGCGAAACTCCAGTACGATGAGGGCTATTCCGCCTATTCCGTTGTCCTTCAGGCCGACCAGTCCCTTTTCCCTCGCCAGCTGACACTCGCCCAGTTGCGCGCTTCGTCACTGAACTCTGTTGTGGGAATATACAAATCGATAGGCGGCGGATGGATCGATCTGGCGGATGTGAAAACACCGCAAACCGTCAGGAATTGACATTTGAACCAGAGAAGACCTGAGCGGTCCAGGCAAACCGGGCCACAAAAAAACGGAAATTTTTCTTTTGCTTTAAAATGATGCTCACCTGAAATATTCATCCGTTTTTTTATCATTTCTCCCGGAGCCTCGCTTTATGTGTCTGATTGTTTTTGCCTGGCATGTCATGCCCGACGTTCCACTGGTCGCCGCATCGAACCGGGATGAGTTTTATGCGCGGCCTGCCCTTCCCGCGCATCGATGGGAAGACCATCCCGAAATTTATGCCGGCCGTGATCTGGAAGCCGGTGGCACATGGCTTGGAGTCGCTGACCGATCCGGCCAGACCGGTCAAAAGGGCAGCCGCTTTGCCGCCCTGACCAACGTCCGGATGCCGCACCTGATGAAAGACGATGCGCCGACACGAGGACTCCTTGTCAGCGATTATCTGGCTTCTTCGCTTTCACCTGAAGAATACATCCGGGATATCCGGCACGAAGCACATCACTATAATGGTTTCAATCTGATTGTAGGCGATGCCGATACCCTGATCTGGTATTCGAATTATGGGTTGATGAACCCGAAAAACGGCAAGCCGCTGGAACCGGGCATATACGGCTTGTCCAACGCCCTGTTGAACGATCCCTGGCCCAAAGTCGTCAGGACCCGCGCCCAGTTCGCTTGTCTTCTGGGTATCGGCGCACCGGAAGACGCCTACTTTGAAATGCTTTCCGATACGACAACCGTTCCCGACAAACTCCTTCCCCGCACCGGCGTCCCCTATGAATGGGAAAAAACCCTTTCCGCCGTATGCATCCAGTCCCCGGACTACGGAACACGCGCATCGACCCTCGTTGAATTGTATAATGATGCTCCAGCCACCCTTCATGAGCGTGTGATTGCCAGGCCACATTATCGATAAGCGGAAAAAACAATGATATGGGAAGAATTGACCCATCAGCTTGAGTCATTATCAAAAGAAAATCTGATCCGTCACCGGAGAACGCTGGAATCGTCCTGCGGTACACATGCTGTCGTCAACGGCCAGTCGATGCTTGCCTTCTGCAGCAACGATTATCTGGGGCTGGCTTCCCATCCCGTCCTGGCAGACGCTGTCTGCGAATCGGCCCGCCAATGGGGAACCGGCTCGGGCGGTTCGCACGTCGTCAGCGGACATATGACCCCGCA
>CAJKQK010000117.1 GCA_905202055.1 uncultured Oxalobacter sp. | reverse complement strand
TGGTCTTGTTGTAATAGGGCGTGACCACCAGGACCGCGTCGGCCCCGTCGGCACAGGCGCTTTTGGTGAGCTCCACCGCATAGTCGGTCTCGTTGGACCCCGTGCCGGCAATAACCGGCACCCGTCCATTCACCCGCTCACAGGCAAAGGCAATGGCCCGGCGGTGCTCCGCGTCGGTCAGGGTGGAGCTCTCCCCCGTGGTGCCGCAGATGACCAGGGCGTTGATCCCCTGCTGAATCTGCCAGTCAATCAGTCTGCCAAAGCGGTCATAGTCGATCCCGGTGGGGGTGGTGGGGGTGATCAGTGCGGTGGCAATGCCGCGGAAGATGGGATGGTTCTGTTTCATGATAGGTTCCTCCTGCATATTGAAATGTCCTGCCCGATCTCCCTGCGGCCCAAAAAAGCAACAAAAAAATCAAGCAAGCTATGCGGGGATAGCTGCTTGATAACATAAGGCAGACCGCTGACGGTCGTCAGAGGTCTTGATATCAAGGATAGCCCGTTCACTGTTTTGCTGGGTCGTCCGGTGCGGGGAAATCCACTTTCCCGAGATGTCTTAATTTGATGAATTCGCTTGAAAGCGGCAATGTTCGATTAAGCGGATTCGTTGGGAGCTGGAAGAAAAGAGCCTTGCAAATGTTTCGTCGCGAAACTGGGATGATTTTTCAGCAGCATCAGCTTATTGAACGTCAAACGGCACTTCAGAATGTTTTGATGGGACGGCTCGGCTATCACTCGTTTTTCCGGACGCTTTTCTCATTGTCTCCCACTGAACAGGAACTGGGGCTTCACTGTCTGAAACGTGTCGGTCTGCTCGACAAGGCTTTGTGCAGGCTTGATGAACTGAGTGGAGGGCAGCAGCAACGTGTCGGGATCGCACGCGTATTGGCACAGCAGCCTAAAACGATTCTGGCGGATGAGCCGGTAGCCAGTCTTGATCCTGCGACAGCCGACAAGGTCCTGAATCTGATTCATGCCATCTTTAAGGAAGATGGCATTTCTGCTGTCGTAAGTCTGCATCAGGTCGATCTTGCCAAAAAATATGGTGACCGCATCATCGGTCTTGCTGGTGGGCGCGTCGTTTTCGACGGTCTTTCTGGCGAGTTAAGCGAAAGGCAAGTTGATGCACGCTATCAGAGCAGGCTTGTTGATCCCAAATCTGAAATGCGTAACTCATTAATAAATATTCCCGTTCCATTTGTCAGTTAAGGAGTTGTTGTGAAGAAACTGTTGTCGATATGCTGTATCGCTTTGATCGCCTTGTTGTCTTCATTTGCGCAGGCGGGCAATCCCGATCCTTCGACATTGAAGGTGGCGTTGTTGCCGGATGGGAATGCTTCAACGATCATCAGGAAAAACAAGGCACTTCAGGACTATCTTGAAAAAAGACCGGGCAAAAAAGTCCAGCTGATCGTCACGACGGATTATTCATCCATGATTGAGACGATGCGTCACGGCCGTCCCGATCTGGCTTATTTTGGCCCGCTTTCTTATGTATTAGCCAAACAAAAGAGTGATATTGGGCCTTTTGCCGCTGTAAAACAGAAGGGCAAGACGACCTATCAGGCCGGCCTGATTGCCAATGCTTCTTCCGGGATCAACAAAATAGGTGATATTGCCGGAAAGAACGTCGCGTTCGGTGACAAGGCATCCACTTCCAGTCACCTGATTCCAAAATCGATGTTGGCTGAAAAGAACCTGTATGCCGGTAAAAATTACAATGAACATTTCGTTGGTGCCCATGATGCCGTTGTGATGTCTGTCCAGAACGGCCATGCGCAAGCTGGCGGGCTGAGCAAACCGACCGATCTATGAAACGTTGGCTGACTAAAGAGACGTTTCATCTGTTCAATGTGGATATTCTCGCCCAAATGAAAAAAGGCAGTTATCTGGTCAATGCCTGCAGGGGATCGGTGGTTGATGAGAAAGCGGTTGTGCATTCAATGAAAACAGGCCACCTCGCCGGATATGCCGCTGATGTTTTTGAAATGGAAGACTGGATACATCCCGACCGTCCGAGATCCATCCCACGGGAATGACTGGACAATTCGGCGCAGACATTCTTTACCCCTCATCTGGGGTCTGCCGTCGATGGGGGCAGCATCGAAATCGAACGATATTGTGCCGATAGCATTTTGCAGGCACTTGCAGGAGAAGTGCCGGAAGGAAAAGTAAACGATATCCGTTAAGGCGGAAATAAAAAAGGACAGCCTGGCTGTCCTTTTTTCGATTAATGCAGGGAAGAGGATTTCCTGTTTTTTTCGCGTTCTTCCTCATACTGGGCATAAATTTTCGGAAGGTTGGAAACGATCGTTGTAACGATTTCTTCCCTTTCTTCCGCGGGAATCTGCTGGCATCCGGACACTTCGGGAATGTATTCGGAATACAGTTTCAGAATCGGGGTCAACAGCCCTTCCTGCTTGCTCGTCTCGACCATTTCTTTCCATGCATCCCGACGCAAATCCATCCCCAGAATGAAACCGTATGCCCATTCATTGGCACTGCATTTTCCGTCAGGATCAGCATACAGGAACGGATAATATTCATTATTGCGTTTCAGAACGGATTCAATGTATTCCCAATGCTGTTTTAAGGCGCCCATGATTTCATCAGCTTCTTCCTGATTTTTGAATTCGGGCATTTTTCCGCCGAAGATATAAGGCAGATATTCTTCAGGGGACACAGGGGATGGGCTTGTGATCAACGCGCAAAGAAAACCGTCCAGCACTTCCAGATGCATGGCATTTTGAGCGGCATGGGCATCAAGATAGCGTTCCAGTGCATCCATCTGTTTGTCTGTCAGTTTGGCAGACTGGTCGTTAAAATTCAAAAAATCGTCGAGATCGCTCAGGATCGACTCATTATCTTTTTCGTTTTGATTGTTTTCAGACATAAGCAGGCCGTGGTGGTGGGATTAAAGGAAAAGAGTTCAGGAAATAGTATAACAATAGTTTTTGGACACTTGAACAATTCCACATGACGATTGTTATCTGTTTTAATTAAATAGCCGTCCTCTGCTATAAATCAAAAAGGTTTCGGTAGCTGCCCATATTATTTTCCTAAATGAAACGATTTTTCATTTGCATTTCCTAAATTGAATATTACCGGGAGAAATTATGAATCGCACAGGAACA
>CAJKQK010000116.1 GCA_905202055.1 uncultured Oxalobacter sp. | reverse complement strand
GGACGGTTTCAACAGAAGTGTTTCGTCGAGATTGATTTTGCCTTTGTCGACCTGGTCGAGGACAGCCAGCGCGACAGGGAACTTGAAGACGCTTTGCATGGGAAAGCGCGTGTTTTCATTGAACCCCGCTCGCTGGTGTGTGTCGAAACCTTCGATGACGACACCGATTTCGGCCTGTTTGTCTTTAACGATGGTGTCAATGTTTTCCTGAAGCGGGCTGGCCAGACACGAAGCCGTGACGAGGGTGAATGATGCCAGCAGGGTGGACAGGGATAAAGCAATCAATTTTTTCATCAGGCGTTCGTCTTTTTTCTTTATACTTGTTCAGGTTGACGGGAAAAGACCCGGGAAACAATCCGGATGCTTCCGGAATGAAAGCACAGTCTGCGAGAAACGGATTTTACCTGCTGACGGGCCTGCCTGTGACCGAATGAATCATATTTTTACATTTTACGGAGCCAATCATGCAATACCGGATAGCCTCGCCAGCCGATTACGGGCAAATGGCCCGCCTGTATTGGGCTTATGCCACTGAAGAAAATGATTCCACGGAGTTGGACGAGGATGAATTCACCAGGCGTTTTGTCGCTTTCCTTGAAACGTACATGGGGGTGGATTACATCTGCTGGGTCGCCGGGGAGGCAGGGCGCATCGTTTCGGTTGTTTACATCGGCATGCTGGAAAAAATGCCATCCCTTTCTGATGAACGTTTGCGTATAGGCTACGTCGCGAACGTCTTTACCTTGCCCGCTTTCCGCAATCGGGGAATTGCCGCCGAATTGATGGACAAGGTTCAGGATTGGGCGAGAACCCATTCTTTTGAAACGCTGTTTGTCTTGCCGGGCGAAAAGTCCGTCCCTTTTTTCGAGCGTCAGGCTTTCACCGCCGATAGTGCCTTCATGGGATATTCGTTCAGAAAAGACTGAAAGACGGTTGTCCTGTTTTTGAAAAGGCACGGGAAATCTTTCGTTGCTGAACCCGTGAGAATTGTGTCCGTAACACATGACCGTTCAGACATAAAACGGTCTGTCCGATGCTTTTTTGATCACTTTCCTTCCATTTTTGCCTGTTTTTTGGGCAGAACCTTCACAAATGTGCCACAAATGTCCGGAGATGGTCTGAAACAGGCGTATAAGTATAGATGGATATCGTTATGTGGAAATGTTTTCGCGGGCGCGGCAAACCCGCTTCAAAGCGTCTTCCCGATGAGCCGTGCCGGATGGCATCTCGCCGATATCTGTTTACGAGTACAGGACGCTTCGCGTCCGAAGGTTATGAAAGGAGTTTAAATGAGTGCATTTTTCGAAGGTTTTCTGGCAGGGCTTGCCGATCCGAAAGCGACCAAAGGGGTCGTTCAATCTGGCAGTGCTTTTTACGACTGGCTCAAAGGCGTGCAACAAAAAAACAAACAGGATCATGATTTCGATGATGCCTTGCGTGACTACAAGGCACCCGACCCACAGGGTTCCCGATCGGATCCGTTCGGTTATTTCGATAATGGGGCACCACGTTCCGCGGAACCCGATTCCCGACAGGAAACCGACCGGGCCCAGATTGAATCGGAAAAAATGCTGAGGCATCTGGAACAGGGAATCCAGCGGTTTATGGACAGTGGCAATCCGAGACATAATCCGCAGCAGTATTTCAACGGGCAGGTCACGCCGAGAGGACGTCATGTCGATCCGGCATATGACCGTCGCAGATAAAGGTTTTGGCGGTCTTTGGCCTTTGAACGCCTGAGTTTGCCCATTGGCGTCTGATACGACGCATTCGGGGTGACACCCGGTTCTTCAATGGTAAAAAGCCGGTGAATCATTCACCGGCTTTTTTGATGCACAGGGCGGAAAAAAACGTTTTCCACGCATTGTTTCCGGGCAGGTCCTCCAGGCCATGAGCAGGTTTCAGGGGGCGGGGAAATCAGGCAGGGCAGAGCCTCATTCGTCTTTGGCGTGGGGTTTTTCAACACGCGTCACGCGTACTTTCACGATACGGCGCCCGTCCATTTCGGTGACTTCAAAACGGTAGCCGTTATATTCGAACGATTGTCCGACATGGGGAACCGTCCCGAACCGTTCCAGCAGGAACCCGTTGATGGAAGAGTATTCCTGATCGTCATCGACGAGGCCGTCCGTGCCCAAAACCTGCTCGGCAGTATAGAGGTCTGTCGCTCCCTCGATTTCCCAGACACCGTCTTCCAGTTCCAGTACGGAAGGCTGTTCGTCTTCATCGGGGAATTCCCCCGCAATGGCTTCGAGGATGTCGATAGGGGTCAGAAGGCCTTCGATCGTGCCATATTCATCGGCTACGAGGGCAATCTGCCCGCGGGAAGTCTTGAAAATGTCCATTGCCTGCAAGACGCCAGCCGATTCCGGCATGACGATGGCCTCGCGCAGGCTGTATTCGGTATTGATTCTGCCGCAGGTGTGCAAGTCGTCCATCAAATCCTGTGCGCGGGCAACGCCCAATACGTTATCGAGCTTGCCGCGGCAGACCGGGAAGAAACTGTGGGGGGTATTGCGCAACTGTTCCTGTATGCTTTCGGATGTGTCGTCCAGGTCGACCCACGAAACGTCGTTTCTCGGTGTCATGATGGAACGGATCGAGCGTTCGCCCAGCGTCAGGACGCCGGTGACCATATTGCGTTCTTCTTCCCCGAAAGCGGGCGCCTCGTCGATGACGGTTTTTTCTTCCGGCTCCAGTTCACGCGGCTCGGTACGCGATTTGCCACCCAGCAGGCGCAAAACGGCGTCGGCAGTGCGGTCACGCAGGGGGATTTGCGCCATATGCTTCATGAAATTGTGTTGCGCGATCTGGTTGAACATTTCGATGAGGATAGAGAAGCCGATACAGGCGTAGAGATATCCCTTCGGAATATGGAAGCCGACGCTTTCCGCGATCAGGGAAAGGCCGATCATCAATAAAAAGGCCAGACAGAGGACGACGACAGTCGGGTGTTTGCCGACGAATTCAGTCAGCGGACGCGACGCCCAGACCATGATCGCCACGGCGATGATGACGGCCGCCATCATGACCGGCAGGTGGCTGACGATGCCGACCGCGGTGATGACGGAATCCAGCGAGAAGATGGCGTCCAGAATGACGATCTGCGTCACGACTACCCAGAAACCCGGGAGTACCCTCGATTCATCCTGATGGTGCGGGCGGCCTTCGAGCCGTTCATGCAATTCCATCGTGGCCTTGAAAAGCAGGAATACGCCGCCGATCAGCAGTATCAGGTCACGGCCGGAAAGGGAGATGTTATAGATGGTGAAGAGAGGCCGTGTCAG
>CAJKQK010000115.1 GCA_905202055.1 uncultured Oxalobacter sp. | reverse complement strand
GGAATCGGCCTCCCCCGTCTTTCGTCATACACCTATGGTCGTACGGCTTCGGTACCGGCAGACGTCATGAAAACAGCACGCCAGCTCCTTGCGGAAAATGCCGAGGCGACCCGGCTTCTCAAGGAAAAATTCAACCGTCCCATGTCGGAAATACTGCAGGAATGGGAAAACAGCCTGGGCACTTCCTCCGACGCGGAACTCGCCGGCCTGATCGGCGTTGTCACCATGACAATCAACCGCTGGCGCAAAAACGAAACCAAACCCGACCTTTCCGCCCTGAACCGTTACGACCGTATCGTCAACCTTGTTGCCAATAACATCAAACAACTCGGTTCCCGCTGAAACGTCACCATCTTTGCCAATGGCTCCCGTCAATTGATCTGACCGGAGCTATTTTTGCATTTTGTCGGGTACAATACCGAAAAGACACACGAGTCATAAAAGTCCCGTTTAAAACGGTTTCCCGGAAACGTTCACTTCGACCGATGCCATGAAAAGTAATTTCCCGTCAAACCTGCAAAATTTCGATTTTTCCATGATGCCCCCATCCATTCTGGGGCATCTTTCATTCCAGTTCCGCACACCGGACAAAGCTCCCTTTCCTGCCGGAATCCATTCGCTGAACCTGTCGCTTGGAATTGAGGGAGAAAGAGACACCATACTGGTCGTTCCCGAAGGACTGGAAACCGACAAACCGGTCAAATTGCTCGTCATGTTTCACGGAGCAGGAGGAAGTGCCGAAAAAGTCATGCCGTTTTTCAGGGACTGGGCCGAAAAGGAAAAGTTTCTCCTGATGGTTCCCCAATCCACCTACATCACATGGGATCTGACAGTCGGCGGCAACGGCCCCGATCTGGAAAGACTGGAAAAAGGCCTTGAAGAAGTCGCTTCCCGCTACAACATCGATAAAAACCATTTCGGATTTTGCGGTTTCTCCGACGGTGCCAGCTATTCCCTTTCCATCGGATTGTCCAACGGCGAAATCGTTTCACACGTCATCGCCCTTTCCGGCGGATTCATGAACCTGTATGTTCCAAGAGGCAAACCGCTCGTATTCATCGCCCACAGTCCCGAAGACGAACAGCTGCCGATGAACACCAGCGGCCTGCATCACTATAATGAATTGAAAAAAGAAGGCTACGACGTTGAATTCCTCGAATTCCACGGCCGTCACCTCATCCATCCGCCGGTCGTGGAAAAAGCGATGGAATTTTTCATCAAGCGCAGCCCCGGCCGCCCCCGATAAATACAGGCCGGCATTTCTCCAGGCGGAAGTGCCGGTTTTACCCTCCTGTTCCTCCTTCCATATTCCCTCTCAAGCCCTTTTCTTCCGATACGGACATTTCTTTTCTCACCCGATTGACGACTGCCAACCCTTGGCAGTCCTGACAGATCATGGCAGTATTAGGAAATGAACCCTTAACGATAGAATGAACGATATGTCCTTTACCGAACTCAGCTCGTTTCTGCAGGCGCAAACCGAACCGCACATTCTTTTCGACAGGGAATACCGGATAATTGCCGTCAATCACGCTTTTCGCAAGTATTGCAATCCCCAGACCTCAGTTATCGGCCGCACCTGTTATGAGGTATCCCACAACTACGAAATGCCATGCGACCATTCCGGTGAAACCTGTCCTCTCGCAAAAAGCAGGCGTTCGGGCAAATCCGAGCGTGTCCTGCATATGCATCACACTCCCGAAGGAGAGGAATACGTCAGCATCGAACTGACTCCCATCAAGAATTCTTCAGGAGAAATCACCTGTTTCGTGGAAAAAATCGAACCTGTCAAAATAGCGAAAGGCCAGACAGTAAAAAACAGCCTCACCGGAAAATCCCCCGCTTTCACGAAAATGATGAATCTGGTTGAAAAAGCCGCCCAGTCAGACATCAATATTCTGCTTTACGGAGAATCGGGAACCGGTAAGGAACTCGTGGCGCAAGCCATCCACCGTACCGGGAAACGGGCAGCCAAACCCTTCATCGTTGTCGATTGTTCCGGCATATCCGAAGCCCATTTCGAAAGTGAACTGTTCGGGCAGGAACGGGCTGCCCATTCCAGAACAGGCTCCGGGAAAAAAGGACTGGTCGACGCTGCAGATGGGGGAACCCTTTTCCTGGATGAAGTCGGCGATCTTCCCCTTTCCATCCAGTCGAAATTGCTGCACCTCCTTGAAACCGGCGCCTACCGGCGTCACGGCTCTGCCGATCTGCGCCGTGCGGATATCCGTGTCATTTCGGCAACCAGCCACAACCTCCGGAAAAAAGCGGCGGACAACCTGTTCAGAAAAGATCTCTACTACAGACTCGAAATCTTCCCTATTCATGTCCCTGCCCTGAGAAACCGGATCGAAGACATCCCGCTACTGATTGCATCCCTTCTGGAAAAGGCGGTACCCGAAAGAAACCTGAGCATCTCCGATGAGGCCATGTTCCTTCTTCAGACTTACCCTTATCCGGGAAATGTCCGGGAATTGCGCAATTTCCTTGAACGGGCGTCTCTCCTGTGCGACAGTCATGAAATCCGCCCCGAACACCTGTTGATTCCCGAACCGGAAAATGGTGAAAAACCGACACCGGAACAAATAGCTCCGGATACACAATCAGGACAATTGCTTTCGACATTCAGGGGAAAACGCAAGACTCTGGCAAAAATGTTGGGAATCAGCGAACGCACGCTTTACCGCCGTCTCTCTGAACTGCAGGAAAAACAGCAGCGGTAAGGCAACCGGACTAATGAATCGTTTCGAACGCTCTTGATTTAAATAACTTATCGAGTAAAATATAGGGGCTATACATAAAGCTTGCTTCATTTTGAGATGTTATGCGAAGTGTTAGCAATCCAAGTTAGTACCTTCAGCCCTTTGGGCGAAGTTTTTCTTTCTTGGCAGTTCCTTTCGGGGAAACAGCCACAGAGAATAAAAACCAAAAGTTGTACCAACGACAAGGAAATGAGAAATTATGACTAAACCATTAGACGGACTTAATGTGCTTGACTTCACCCACGTCCAGGCAGGTCCTGCCTGTACACAGATGATGGGTTTCTTGGGCGCAAACGTCATCAAGATTGAAAGACGTGGTTCCGGAGATATGACTCGTGGATGGCTGCAGGACAAACCAAACGTTGACTCCCTGTATTTCACGATGTTCAACTGTAACAAACGTTCTATTGAACTGGACATGAAAACTCCGGAAGGCAAAGAACTTCTGGAACAGATGATCAAAAAAGCCGACGTTATGGTCGAAAACTTCGGACCGGGTGCACTGGACCGTATGGGCTTTACCTGGGAACGTATTCAGGAACTGAATCCAAGAGTCATTCTGGCTTCCGTTAAAGGCTATGCAGAAGGCCATGCAAACGAACACCTGAAAGTGTACGAAAACGTTGCACAGTGCTCCGGCGGTGCTGCAGCTACCACCGGTTTCTG
>CAJKQK010000114.1 GCA_905202055.1 uncultured Oxalobacter sp. | reverse complement strand
AAAGACCTACGGCCTGATGACTGGCACCTGATCTGGCCGGAGCTGGAGGGGAGATGAAGAGCGCAAGTGAGCTTGGCGTTGAACCGTTAAACAGGCTCAACGCTGATGAATGCCGATTTATTTCAGGATTTACCGCATCTGAATTGACTGAATTAATGCGTCAAGTTGGTGCTGAAGAATTGTCTGATTTTTTCGTAAAACTTCAATTTCATTAGCTATAGCAAGTAAACCTGAATTTATGTTGTGCATTACCTGATCAGTATTTGGATTGATGTATCGAGAATTATCCTCGAAAAATTTTTTTGAGTTCACGGGAACCCCTTTCATGAAAGTTATTGAGTGGAATCATAAGCATGGCATGGCTGGGGTTCCTTTTTCGGAGGAAGCATGTTCACAGGTCAACAACTGAAAGACGAAGGGATAAAGCTGGTTCTGTCGCGTAATGAGCGATGGTCAGAACATATCCTTCACGTCCTCGAAACGTTCTGCGTATCGAGGAAAGAAGAGGGAAAGCCTCAATTCGTGCTTGAAGAATTCCGGCGTCATTGCAGGGGTTTGGGCATAGCAGAGCCGAGACATCACAACGCATGGGGTGCTGTTGCCCGTGAAGCCGCAAGAAAAGGCATTATTGAATGGACTGGCGAATGTTGTCAGGCCAAGGCACCGCTGGCACATGCGCGAATGATTAAGGTGTGGAGAGCTGTATGAAACGCCAGAAATATCCCCGCCGTGTATTCGCCATCCGATCAAATCGGGAGCTGGAACAGGCGCAATTCGTCATCAGGAACATGCCGATTGATCCGGAGAAGCCGTTACAGATCACAGTGTCGGAAGAGGTCAAAGTCAGAAAGCCGGATCAGAACGCCCTGATGTGGGCAGGGCCATTAAAAGACATTGCCAATCAGGTCTGGCTGGATGGTCGCACATACAGTCCGGAGTTGTGGCACGAGTATTTCAAAAAAGAATACTTGCCGGAGGAATTCGATCCGGAGCTATGCAAAGAGGGTTATCAGAAGTGGGACTATGACCCGTCAGGTGATCGTGTATGCATTGGCAGCACAACAGATCTGACAGTAAAAGGATTCTCGCAATATCTCGAACAGATATACGCCTTTGGTACGGGGCAGAGTGTGAAATTTGGTGTGGATGAAAGGCGGTTTGCATGAAACGGACCAGCACAGCAGAAGAGAAACGGATTATGAGGCGTGTCGCAGAAATGGGATGCCTTGTCTGTGAGCGAATGGGATATCCGGGGACGCTGGCAGAAATCCATCATGTCAGGGCCCGTCATGGATGGGGGCGATCAGGCCACAAGGCAATACTTCCATTGTGTCCGGAGCATCACAGGGGCAATACAGGCGTTCACAGCATGGGACGGGAGCAATTCAGGGATATGTACGGAAAATCAGAAATCGAGCTTTTGGAGATTGTTCTGAATCGTTTGATGGGGGCGAAATGAGCGTTGAGGCTTTAAGTTGGGCGTTAAATACGACGATCAGTAAATCGAGTGTCAAATTTTGTTTATTTGTTTTGGCGAATTTGGCAAATGAAGAAGGAATGGTTTACCCGTCAATTCAGTACATGACGGAAAAAACGGCTCAAGACAGAAAAACAGTTCTGAAAAATATTCAAAGCTTAAAAGAGTTGGGATTTTTATCAGATACAGGAAGACGAACGGGAGAAACAAAGCAAATTATTGTTTATCGCCTCAACATGATAACAGTCCCAAAAAAGGAACAGTCCCAAAAAAGGAACAGTACCGTTTTTCCGTGTAAAGAGTCCCAAATTTGGGACACGGACACTAAAGGGACACTAAAGAATAAAACCCCCTATATCCCCCAAACGGGGGAATCAAGCGAAGAGGAAAACCCAAAAATCGAGGAAACCCTTGAGACATCACCTCTTGACAAACAAAAACAAAACCCTGAACAACCACAGAAAAAAAACAGGCAGGTGGATGTTCAAACTTTCCAGAATGTTCCGCCCGACGCCGCGTCGGTGATCGATTACCTGAACGAAAGAACGGGGAAAAGCTATCGCCCTGTCAAAGCCAATCTCCGGCTCATTTGCGGGCGATTGAAAGAGGGGTACACCGTTGATGACATGCGGCGCGTGATCGATCTCAAAACAGAAGCATGGGGTAATGACGGAAAGATGAGGGAATACCTGCGGCCGGCGACGTTGTTCGGTGCGCTGAATTTTGCGCAGTATTCGGCGGAACCAGTCAGGGCAAAAAAAGAGGTGTGGGAATTATGATCGGACATCGTCAAATTATCGAGTACCGGCAGCGGAGAAAAAAACCGACGTACATCACCATTCGCTACGGATGTGAACCGGAAAAAATATGGAATGAGGATGAACCGGAAAAACGCATAAGAAACGGTTTTCCCCCGGTCGTTTACATTGCGGAAGGCGAAATGCCGGACATGCGATTTCTTACAGGTTGCAACGTTCTTTTTGAGGCAGAAAAAACAACGGAAAGCGGTAACAGGCTGGTTAAAAAGATTTTGCAACAGGAACCGAAGCAACTCATTTACGCAACAACGTCACGTGATTTTGCAATATGGAGAGGTGGGAAATGGGCTTTTTGACCAGCGATGATATCGATTTCAACCGATACCTGAACGAAACAGAGGCACGGGAAAAAGTCCGTCCAGCTTCCGATTATTTCAATGCTGTCATGAACAGGCTTTATCCGGCAAACGACGGAACAAGCGGGCAGAGAATGCCATTTGCAAACTGCCTGGTTAATTTTCGTCCAGGCGAAGTAACGCTTTGGGCGGGTTATAACGGATCAGGGAAATCCATGCTTCAAGGACAGATTATGGGTATGTTTTCAGAAAAAAATGTCAAATGTTGCATAGCCAGCTTTGAAATGAAACCGGCCGTCACATTAGCCAGATTATGCAAACAAATGATTCGGCACGGACAACCAAAAAAAGAAGACGTAAAGCGATATATGGACAGCACGGAAGGAAAGTTGTGGCTATATGACCAGCAAGGGACTGTCAAGCCGGAACGCATGATTGCCGTCGTGAAGCATTGTGCGGAACGTTTGGGATGCCAGCATATCGCGATAGACAGTCTGATGAAATGCGTCAAAGGCGAAGATGACTATAACGGGCAAAAAGACTTTGTCGATGCTTTAACAGCAGCGGCACGAGACTATAACACCCACATTCATCTTGTACACCATCTTCGTAAAGGCGAAACGGAAGACAAGCTTCCCAGAAAAATGGACATCAAGGGGACAGGAGCAGTGACAGATCTTGTGGACAATGTACTCATCCTTTGGAAGAACAAAAAAAAGGAAAAAGAGGCTGCGGCGGGTGTTGCGGTTGACAAGAGCCATCCTGATGCGATTTTACTTTGCGAGAAACAGCGAAACGGAGAGTGGGAGGGAAGGACAAAGCTGTATTTTTCGACTGTTTCGCAACG
>CAJKQK010000113.1 GCA_905202055.1 uncultured Oxalobacter sp. | reverse complement strand
ATCCGCTCGGGAAAACGCAGTGGCCGAAACCGTTTCATTTCGTTCATTTCGCTGATATCGATGAGCGGTATCGCGCTGGGTGTCGCCGCGCTGATCATCGTCATGTCGGTGATGAACGGTTTCCAGAAGGAAGTACGCGACCGTATGTTGTCGGTGATTCCGCATATCGAGATTCAGGATATGTACGGGTCGCTGCCGGACTGGCAGAAAACGGCGGCCGAGGTAAAGAAAAATCCGGAAGTGACCGGCGCCGCCCCTTATGTGGTCGGTCAGGCGATGGTTACCCGTAACGATATGGTTCGCGGTGTGATCGTGCGTGGGATCGATCCGAAAGAAGAGGCGGGCGTTTCTGATATTGCACGCCAGTTCAAATCCGGAAAACTGGGCAATCTGGAACCGGATTCATTCAATATCGCCATCGGGAGCGAGTTGGCCAGAAACCTGCGCATCGGTCCCGGAGACAAGCTGACCGTTATCATTCCGCAGGGGCAGGTAACCCCCGCCGGGGTGCTTCCACGCCTCAAGCAATTCACGGTCGGCGGCATTTTCGAGGCCGGACATTTCGAGTTCGATTCCACTTTCGCTTTCATCAACATGAATGACGCGATGCGCCTGTTCAGGACAGACGCACCGAGTGGATTGCGCGTACAAATCAAGGACATGCAGGAGGCTCCTCAAGTAGCGCAGGAACTTTCCATGATGCTTCGGAACGACGATGTGATCGTACGGGACTGGTCGAAACAGAACCGGAACTGGTTCGCCGCTGTCAAGACGGAAAAGAAAATGATGTTCCTGATTCTGATGCTGATCATTGCCGTTGCCGCGTTCAATCTGGTGTCGACACTGGTCATGACCGTGACGGAAAAACAGGCCGATATCGCCATTTTGCGAACGCTGGGGGCGTCTCCCCGTTCGATCATGAAAATTTTCATGATTCAGGGGGCACTAGCCGGTATTGCCGGGACGCTTGCCGGGGTGGGGGCCGGTGTGCTCGTTTCCGTCAATATCGATGTCATCGTTCCATTTATCGAAAGGCTTTTCGGTATCCAGTTTCTCCCGAAGAGCATTTACCTGATCAGTTCGCTCCCGTCTGACCTGCACTGGACTGACGTGCTGACGATTGGCGGAGCATCCATTATCCTGTCATTTTTGGCGACTTTGTATCCAAGCTGGAGTGCGGCCAGGGTCAATCCTGCGGAGGCTTTGCGTTATGAGTGAGATCGTATTATCGTGTAGCGGTCTTGGCAAGACATTCAGGCAGGGAAACTATGCCGTCGAGGTGTTGAAAGACATTGATTTCGAAGTCAGGGAAGGCGAACGTGTTGCGATTGTCGGTGCATCCGGTTCGGGAAAATCGACTTTCCTGCATTTGCTGGGAGGGCTCGATACCCCGACTGCAGGTTCCGTCTCCTTGCAGGGAAAGCAATTCGACACCCTTTCCGAATCCGAACGCGGTATCTTGCGCAATCGTGTTCTGGGTTTCGTTTACCAGTTCCATCATCTCCTGCCGGAATTTTCCGCTCTGGACAATGTGGCGATGCCTTTGATGATCCGTCGTGAAAAACGGGAGCGGGCGCATGAGGCGGCAATGGAAATCCTGACCCGTGTCGGTCTGGCTGAACGGGTAAGCCACGTTCCGGGCGAATTGTCCGGCGGCGAGAGGCAGCGGGTCGCACTGGCGCGGGCACTTGTTACGCATCCGGCCTGTGTGCTGGCAGATGAACCGACAGGCAATCTGGATGGTTCGACGGCGCAGCAGATTTTCGACATGATGCTCGAGTTGTCCACGTCACTCAAAACATCTTTCGTGATCGTCACGCATGACATGGAGCTGGCCAGGCGTTGCGACCGGATTGTCCGGATGTCCGAAAAAAGCCTGCAAAAAGTTCAGGAATAAGCTACATTAAGCTGATATTTTGGTTTTTATATCTGCAAGCCATGTGGATCGATACGCATTGTCATCTTGAGGCGGATGAATTCGCCGGGCGCGAAGAATCGATTGCAGCCCTGTCGGCACAAATGGATATCCGTCAAATCGTCATTCCTTCGGTCGACCGTTCCAGTTTCGGACGGGTCGCCAGTCTGGCGCATGCCTGCGGCAACTGTTCTTATGCGCCGGGCATTCATCCCATGTATGTCGCCCGGAGTACTGAAGACGATCTTGCAGAACTCGGAAGATTCCTGGAACAAAATATTTCCGATCCGAAACTGGTCGCTATCGGCGAGATCGGGCTGGATTTTTTCATTCCCGAACTGACTCGGCCGCCACTGAAGGAAAAACAGGAACATTTTTTGTCTGAACAGTTGAAGATGGCAAAGGAATTTGGTTTGCCGGTTTTATTGCATACACGCCGTTCGGTCGATATGGTTCTGAAATATCTGCGCCGTCATAGCGTCCATCTGGGGATTGCCCATGCCTTCAATGGCAGCTTCCAGCATTCACCGATCTGGGGTTCATGCTCGGTTTCGGCGGAACCGCGACCTATGAACGGGCACAGCAATTGCGCAAACTCGTGTCTGAACTGCCGGATGAGGCTATCGTCATCGAAACGGATTCCCCGGACTTGCCGCCCTCATGGCTTCGGAAAAAAGAGAACAGCCCGCTTGAATTGCCGCGAATCGGTGAAATCATTGCCGGACTGCGCGGAATTTCTCCGGACGAACTGTCGCATCTCACGAGCCGAAACGCCATGAAGGCGATTCCCCGGCTTGTTCCATTACTGGCGAAAGGATAAATGCCAGGCGCGATTGTCGGCTTCATTTTCGGCATAGCATGGCTCCACCAACAGGCAACACTTCCAAATAAAACAGCGCTTTACGGCCTGGCCGCCGCCGCGGTCATTCTGTTTCTGCTGTCGTTCATTCCTGTCGTCAGCCGCCGTTTTACAGGAATAAAACCTGTTTTGAGATTCACCGCCGGCCTTGCATCCGGAGTCCTCTGGTCTTCCGTTTTTGCGCTTTATTGTCTGAACCAGAATTTGCCGAAACTTCTGGAAAACCGTCATCTGGTCATTACAGGAACGGTCAGTGGCCTTCCCCAGCCTTTTGAAGAAGGAACCCGCTTTCAATTCCGTGTCGAAAAAGCCTCACTGGATCGCCAGCGTGTATCCATTCCCGACAATCTCATGCTGACATGGGGCAGGAAATATCATCGTACAAGTCTTTCCCGCACCCCGGATATCCAGCCGGGCCAGCGCTGGCAATTGAATGTCAGACTCAAACGTCCGCATGGAAACGCCAATCCCGATGGTTTCGATTATGAACTGTGGCTGCTCGAGCAGGGAATCCGGGCGACCGGTTACGTCAATAACGATCCGCGTTTGCCTGATAAAAATGTCCTGATCGACTCATTCGACCCCACGCCGATGAACTGGGTCAACCGGGTAAGAAGCGTCTTGCGTGAACGGATATACCGTGCACTGCCGGACGGTGAATACGCCGGAGTCATCGTCGCGCTTGTCATTGGGGACCAGAAAGCGATTTCGCAATCCGACTGGGAAATCGCTTTCTGGTCCCCAATG
>CAJKQK010000112.1 GCA_905202055.1 uncultured Oxalobacter sp. | reverse complement strand
ACCGCATGAAGCGATCCGGAAAGCACGGCATGCCCAGTCCAGATAAGCCTGCCAGTTATGACGGCGCAGCGGCAAGCCTTCACGCAAGCCCGGCTCGTCGATCTGGATAATGCCAATCCCGGCTTTTTCCAGATCAGCCACTTCGTCACGAATCGCCAGAGCGATCTGGTCGGCGACAACTGATCTCGCTTCATCGTCGCGCACGAAAGACCATTGCAAAATTGTGATCGGCCCTGTCAGCATCGCCTTGACCGGCTTGTCCGTGAGGCTTTGCGCGAATTTCGTCCATTCGACCGTCATTGCATCCGGTCTGGAAACGTCACCGTAAATCACCGGCGGTTTGACACAACGGGAACCGTAAGACTGCACCCAGCCATTGGCCGTCATCGCCATACCATCCAGAAATTCCGAAAAATACTCGACCATATCGTTTCGTTCCGGTTCCCCATGAACGAACACGTCCAGTCCCAGTTTTTCCTGCTGCGCGATACAAAAAGCGATTTCTTCCTGCATGGCTTTTTTATATTCCGCTTCAGAGAGGGAACCGCGCTTGAAAGAAGCACGTGCCGAACGGATTTGTGGCGTTTGCGGGAAAGAACCGATCGTCGTCGTCGGGAAAGCAGGCAATTTGAAACGCTTGCGCTGCAAATCCTGGCGAACCCTGAAAGCCGAACCGCGACGGTCCATGCCTTCTTTCAGATCACCGAGCCGTCTGGCAACCTGTGCATTGTGAACCCAGTCCCCTTTTCTCAGTTCAACGGTCTGTCTGGAACTTTCCAGCGCTTTGGCAATAGCGGCGTCCCCTTGTTGCAGACCGTCTTTCAAGGCATGGATTTCTTCCAGTTTTTCGGCCGCGAACGCCAGACACTGTTTCAGGCGCGGGTCCATTTTCGTTTCCGCATCCAGTGAAAAAGGCACATGCAGGAGAGAACAGCTTGGAGAGACCCACAGGTTTTCACGTCCGGCCAGTTCAGGTGCCCTCAGAACAGCCAGAGCCTTGTCCAGATCAGCCTTCCAGATATTGCGGCCATCGATCACGCCGACTGAAAGCACTTTATCCCGCGGCCATTTGGCAGCAATTTCTTTCAAGTCTTCCACCCCTCTGACTGCATCGATATGCAAACCGGCGACCGGCAGTTTGGCAATCGTGTCGATATGACCGGCCAGAGACGAGAAATACGTCGTCAGCAACAGTTTGACCGGTTCTCCGGACAATTCGGCATAAGTACCGTCAAAAGCGGATAACCATTCATCGTCGATATCCAGACCCAGAACCGGTTCATCGATCTGAACCCATTCAACCCCTTCTTCATGCAATCGCGAAAGAATCCGGCGATAAACCGGCAACAGTTTCGGCAACAGGGACAAACGATTGAAACCGTCCACCTTTTCACGGCCCAGATACAGGAAGCTTACCGGCCCCAGCAAGACGGCCTTGACGGAATGCCCCAGCGTTTTGGCTTCTTTCACCTCATCGAACAAACGTTCACTATTAACGGAAAAAGCGGTATCGGGGAAAAATTCCGGCACCATATAGTGATAGTTGGTATCGAACCATTTCAGCATCGACATGGCCTGTCCGGTTTCTGTCGTCAGACTGCCGCGAGCCATCGCAAAATAGCGTTCCAGCTCCGGCATATCCTTTGTGAAACCGAAACGTCCCGGTTCACACCCCAACAACTGGATGTGATTCAGAACATGGTCATAAAAAGCGAAATCGCCGACTGTAACCCAGTCCAGGCCGGCCTTTTTCTGCAACGCCCAATGGGCGGCACGCAATTGCCTGCCCATGGCAACCAGATTCTTCAAATCCGGATTCGTGTTGTCCGGTTCCGAACTGCTCTTCCAATACGTTTCAAGCGCGTTCTTCAGTTCCCGTTGGGCTCCCATGCGCGGAAAACCCAATATATGACTGCCAACCATAAAATCCCTCCATTAAAAAACAAGTTTGAAAAATCATAGTCAGCCGTGTAACATAATTCAAATGAAAGTTTTTTTAAAACTCCATAAGTTCTTCTAATGATAGACCTGAAACACCTCAGAACCCTGCTTGCCCTGCGCAAAACCGGCAACCTGACCAAAGCGGCGGAAATGCTGTGCCTGACCCAGTCTGCCCTCTCCCAGCAAATCCGGCTTCTCGAATCCGATTACGGAATCCTTTTCGAACGAAAAACCGTACCGATCGCTTTCACCGCCGCAGGACATTGCCTGCTGGAACTGGCCGATACAATCTTTCCCGCTATTGAAGAAACAGAACGTAATCTGATGCGCCTGAAAGACGGCACGGCAGGCACGCTCCGAATCGTCGTCGAATGCCATACCTGTTTCGACTGGCTGATGCCGACAATGGATGTCTTCCGCACGCACTGGCCGGAAGTGGAACTTGACATCATTTCCGGCTTTCACAGCGACCCCGTCGGTCTTCTCCACCAACGACAGGCCGACCTGGCCATTGTCGGCAATCCCGAGCCTGAACCGAACATCACCTACCTGCCCCTGTTCGAATACGATATCGTCGCCCTGTTGTCCAACAGCCACCCGTTGAACAGGGAATCTTTCCTTGCCCCCCATCATTTCATAGGGCAGACACTGATCACCTATCCCGTCGCTGATGACATGCTCGATATCATGCAACAGGTCTTGATACCGGCAAAAATATCGCCCGAACGACGTACCTCCGAATTGACGATCGCCATTCTCCAGCTGGTGGCCAGTGGGCGTGGAATCGCCGCACTCCCTCTCTGGGCCATCAAAAGCTACCTGGACAGGAACTATATTTCATCCAGACCGGTCACCGAAAACGGGCTCAAGGGAAAATTGTATGCGGCAGTCTGCACCGAAATGAGTTCGAAGGCTTACATCAATGATTTCGTCAAACTTATCCGGGAAAGAAGTCTTATTGAATTGCCCGGCATACGCCTGTTGGGCTGATCAAAACACTTGAACATGAATATTCATACAGTCTTTACAAAAAACATTTTTACAACAATAACTTATCAATAAAAAACACAAAACGCTTTTAAAGCCGCAAAAATGTTTCCTTATATCAATATTTACAGGTATTATATAACTTAAACATATACTTATATTTATTGACCTGGTAATTTTCCACTGATAATGTTCACAATTGACAATAAGGCAAAGTGTTAAAAACCAATACTGGGAAATTTTTCAATATTAACCCATACTTATCATCCTTTTTTGTCATTGTTTCCAAAAGGAAACATTCATCAATTTGCCAATATTGCGATTCGTCTGTCAAATGAAGAATTCCCTGTTTTTGATGGATTTTTTAAATATTGATCACATACGCACAAACACATGCCAAGACTGAAAAAAAAGGGAGCCTCCAATCTGGATACCCTGCCCAACGTTGTCATGGTAGAGCCTTCCAATGCGGAACTCGTTTCCGTAAAAAAGCATGCCAGGACTACCCGAAACACTAAAAACAGAAAAAGAAACCAGAAAGACCCCATTGAATTGTCTCCCGACCAGCAGGAACTGGTCGATATCAAGAATTCTCTCGGTTTGAGACATCAGGATTACGCCAT
>CAJKQK010000111.1 GCA_905202055.1 uncultured Oxalobacter sp. | reverse complement strand
AACATCACTCGTGAACAGCTGGAAGCCGGCGAAAACTTTCTTTCCCTGATGAATAAAAACGTCGAAAGCCTGCAGGCTGCGTTGAATTGACGATACCCGGGGCAGTGATTTTCAAATCACCGCCCCGGTATGACGGGAATATTTTAATAAAAAGATCGGTCAGCTCATGAACATGATTTCCTGCAAAAACGTTTCTTTCGCTTACGACAATGTCGTCACCGTTAAAGATCTCAATTTCAGTATCGAGTACGGCGATTACTTTTGTATCGTCGGAAAAAACGGCTCGGGAAAAAGTACTCTTCTCAAAGGACTTTTACACCTGAAAAAGCCATTCGCCGGGATTATTGAAAGGCATAACCAGCTTGCCGCCGGCGAAATCGGCTATTTACCCCAACAGACAAGCATCCAGAAAGATTTTCCGGCCAGTGTTTGCGAAGTCGTGTTGTCAGGATGCCTGAACAGACTGGGTTTCAGGCCATTTTATTCAAAAAATGAAAAAAATGTCGCGGAACACAATATGGAACGGTTGGGAATCGGCCATTTGAAAAACGAATGTTACCGTGAACTGTCTGGAGGACAGCAGCAACGGGTCCTGCTTGCCCGCGCCTTGTGCGCGACAAAAAAAGCGATATTGCTTGATGAACCGGTGGCGGGGCTGGACCCTGTCGTTTCACAGGAAATGTACGAGCTGATTCAAACAATAAACGGACAAGGCATTACGGTCATTATGGTCTCGCACGACATTCCCTCTACCATGAAATATGCGAAACACATCTTGCATCTTCACCATACCCAGCTTTTTTTCGGGACTGCCAGGGAATACCAAAACAGCGACATTGGCCGGAGATTCTTTGGAAAGAAGACATATGTTCAGCCTGATGCTTGAAATAGTTTCCTATCCTTTCATGGTACGGGCCATTCTGGTCGGTACTTTTGTCGCATTGTGTTCGTCATTGCTGGGCGTCAGTCTGGTATTGAAACGTTATTCCATGATCGGAGATGGTCTTTCACACGTCGGGTTCGGTGCCCTGGCACTGGCAACGGCACTGAACGCTGCTCCGCTTTCCGTTGCGATTCCGGTTGTCGTGGCGGCCTCGTTCCTGCTGCTCAGAATCAGCGAAAACAGCAAAATCAAGGGCGACGCGGCTATTGCACTCATTTCAACCGGAGCGCTGGCAACAGGCGTCATGATTCTTTCAATGACCACGGGAATGAATACCGATGTCTGCAACTATCTCTTCGGCAGCATTCTCGGCATGTCCCGTAATGACGTTTACCTGAGCCTCGTTCTCTCGATTGTCATTCTGCTGTTGTTCATCCTGTTTTACAACCGGATCTTTGCCATCACTTTCGATGAATCGTTTGCCAGTGCCACGGGAAACCGTTCCGGATTTTATAACATGCTGATTGCACTGATGTCCGCCCTGATTATCGTTCTCGGAATGCGGATGATGGGAGCCTTGCTGATCTCCAGTCTGATCGTCTTTCCTGCCCTGACGTCAATGCGTCTGTGCAGGAAATTCAGGACTGTCATCATCAACTCGGCGCTTATATCCGTCATATGCCTGTGGATCGGCATCGTGATTTCCTACCAGTATGCGACTCCAACCGGTGCCAGCATCGTGATATGCAATATTGTGGCGTTTTTGCTTTATTGGCTGATCCAGACAATCAAAAAAACATTTTTCCACAAGCCATAACATGAAAAAATTCTGCATGACACTGGTGTTATGTCTTCTTGTTGCAAGCTGCGGCAATCCGGTTGGCCGAAGGGGATTCGATGCAAAACCGCCAGGAATGGATGACGCCCGCACTACGTATTCCGATTCCCGCACCGGTGCCTCCGATGAAGAAGATACTGATGAGGAAGAGGTGCCCGAGCCATACAACCCTGATCCTGATTCGGATATTCTTGAAATCAGTGAAAAAATGTTCCTGACCCAAATCAACGATATCTATTACAATTTCGATGAATACAAGGACAAAACCATTATCGTGGAAGGGATGTACGCCTCATTCACTACCCGTGACGGCAACCTGAAAGTTCCGGTTATTTATCGTTACGGCCCGGGTTGTTGCGACAACGATGGCTGGGGCGGTTTTCTGCTGAAATATGCTGGACAGCTCCCACAGGAAAAAGACTGGATACGGGTGACCGGAACTCCCGAACTCACAAAAACACCTGAAGGCTACACCAATCTGGTTCTCAATGTCATTTCCATCGAAATGAAAACGCAGCGTGGAAAGGTACGGGTAACACAATGAAAAAAAGCAAGTGCATCATGCGACTTGCCTTTTTCAACTGTCTGCAATCTGCTCCATCCACATCAGTGCAATGGTGTTGAGCTTGCGCTTGAGGCTAAAGCAGGATGAAAAACCTTTCCTGGCCGAACCGTTCAAATCCGGTAATCATTCCGTAAATAAACCATCCCGTTATTCGAGAATGATACGCAACATGCGGCGCAGCGGTTCGGCAGCACCCCACAGCAACTGGTCGCCGACGGTGAAGGCCGACAGATAGTCGCTCCCCATGCCAAGCTTGCGCAGGCGGCCGACCGGAATCGTCAGGCTGCCTGATACAGCTGCAGGAGTCAGGTCACGCACGGAATCTTCTTTCGTATTCGGCACGACTTTCGCCCACTGGTTATGGCTTTTCAGGATATCGGTGATTTCGTCCAGAGGCACGTCTTTTTTCAGCTTGATCGTCAGTGCCTGCGAATGGCACCGCATCGCGCCGATACGGACGCACAGACCGTCGACAATGATCTGGTTATCTTCATTTTTGCCCAGAATCTTGTTGGTTTCGGCCCCACCCTTCCATTCCTCCCGGGACATGCCATTGCCCAGATCGGTATCGATCCACGGGATCAGGTTACCGGCCAGAGGCACGCCGAACTGTTTCGTTTCATCGCCCGACATGGAACGCTGGCGGGCCAGCACCTGACGATCGATTTCCAGAATGGCGGAAGCAGGGTTTTCCAGATTCAGTTTGACTTCGGTATGAATGGAACCGAACTGGGTCAGCAATTCACGCATGTGCTGCGCACCGCCGCCGGAAGCGGCCTGATAGGTCATCGACGTCATCCATTCGATGAGATTCTGTTCGAACAGGCCCCCGAGTCCCATCAGCATGCATGAAACGGTGCAATTGCCGCCGATGTAGTTTTTGATGCCTTTGGACAGGCCGTTTTCAATGAGCTTGCGATTGACAGGATCAAGAATGATCAGCGCATCGTCGTTCATGCGCAGTTTGGACGCGGCATCGATCCAGTAGCCGTCCCATGCGGCAGCGCGCAGCTTCGGAAAGACGTCTACCGTATAGTCACCGCCCTGGCAGGAAATGAGGATGTCGCATTTCTTCAGCTCGTCGATATTGAAAGCGTCTTTCAGGACGGTTTCGTTTTTCGCCATCATGGGCGCTTTTCCCCCGACATTCGACGTGGTGAAGAAAACGGGTTCGAACAAGTCGAAGTCGTTTTCTTCCTGCATACGCTGCATCAGAACGGAACCGACCATTCCGCGCCAGCCAATCAATCCTACCAGTTTCATTTAATCACCCGATTCAATCATTCAAACGTGTCTTACAGAGCGGCGACAACGGCATTGCCCATTTCTTTCGTACCGACGCGTTTGGTGCCTTCTTCGTAAATATCGCCGGTACGCAGGCCATCTGCCAGCACTTTCTTCACGGCTTTTTCAATACGGTCGGCCTGTTCGCCCATGTTCAGGGAATAACGCAACATCATCGCAGCGGACAGGATCTGCGCCAGCGGATTGGCAATGCCTTTTCCCGCAATATCCGGAGCGGAACCGTG
>CAJKQK010000110.1 GCA_905202055.1 uncultured Oxalobacter sp. | reverse complement strand
ATTGTTCCTACGTTTACGTGCGGCTTCGTCCGCTCATACTTGCTCTTTGCCATTTCAAATTTCCTTCAAAAAGAACGATTTATTAAATAATTTAGCTCAAATGACAATTAAATCATTTTGCACGTGAGCTGACAATTGCTTCGATAATATTTTTTGGTGCTTCAGCGTAATGCTTGAATTCCATGGTGTAGGTTGCACGACCCTGTGTTGCCGAACGCAAGGAAGTTGCATAGCCGAACATTTCAGACAACGGAACCTCTGCCTTGATGATCTTGCCACCACCGACCATATCTTCCATCCCCTGAACCATACCGCGACGGGAAGACAAGTCACCCATAACGGTACCGGCATAATCTTCAGGCGTTTCAACTTCAACCGACATCATCGGCTCAAGGATAACAGGATCCGCTTTGCGGCAACCATCTTTAAATGCCATGGAACCGGCCATACGGAACGCGTTTTCATTCGAGTCAACGTCATGGTAGGAACCGAAGAACAGGGTGACCTTGACGTCAACCACCGGATAACCAGCCATAACACCGGAAGTCAGGGTTTCACGAACACCTTTTTCAACCGCAGGAATGAATTCACGAGGAACGACACCGCCCTTGATAGCGTCAACGAACTCAAAGCCCTTGCCCGGTTCCTGAGGTTCGATCTTCAGAACAACGTGACCGTACTGACCACGACCACCAGACTGCTTGACGAATTTGCCTTCAATTTCATCACAGGTCTTGCGAACCGTTTCACGATAAGCCACCTGAGGTTTACCGATAGTCGCTTCAACACCAAATTCACGGCGCATCCGATCAACCAGAATGTCCAGATGCAATTCACCCATACCGGCGATGATCGTCTGGCCGGATTCTTCATCGGTGTAAACACGGAAAGACGGATCTTCCTGAGCCAGACGGTTCAGTGCAATACCCATTTTTTCCTGGTCAGCCTTGGTTTTCGGCTCAACTGCCTGCGAAATAACCGGTTCCGGGAATTCCATTTTTTCCAGCGTGATCGGAGCACTTGGATCGCAAAGGGTTTCACCCGTGGTTGCTTCTTTCAAGCCAACCGCAGCTGCGATGTCACCTGCCATCACTTCCTTGATTTCTTCACGCTGGTTGGCATGCATCTGCAGAATACGACCGATTCTTTCTTTCTTGTTCTTGATCGGATTCAAAACGGTATCACCGGATTTGACCACGCCAGAATAGACACGGAAGAAAATCAGCTGGCCAACGAACGGATCGGTCATGATCTTGAATGCCAGGGCAGCGAATTTTTCATCGTCAGTCGCTTTACGGGTAATAACGTTATCGTTTTCATCCGTACCTTCGACTGGAGGAATGTCGACAGGAGATGGCAGATATTCGATAACCGCATCCAGCATAGCCTGAACGCCCTTGTTCTTGAAAGCCGTACCGCACATCATCGGAACGATTTCACTGTCAATGGTTCTCTGGCGAAGCGCTTTCTTGATATCTTCTTCCGGCAGATCACCGTCGTTCAGATACTTGTCCATCAGTTCTTCGCTGGATTCAGCAGCGACTTCAACCAGTTTTTCACGCCATTCCCTGGCCTGATCCATCAATTCGGCAGGAACATCGCGATATTCAAATTTCGTCCCCTGGGAAGCGTCATCCCAGTAAATTGCCTTCATCTTGACCAGATCGACAACGCCTTCAAAGCTGTCTTCCGCCCCGATAGGAATTTGCAAAGGAATCGGATTCGCCTTCAGGCGGGCACGCATCTGATCGTAAACCTTGAAAAAGTTCGCGCCGGTACGGTCCATCTTGTTAACGAATGCCAGACGAGGCACCTTGTATTTGTTAGCCTGACGCCATACGGTTTCAGATTGCGGCTGAACACCACCCACCGCACAGTAAACCATGCAGGCACCATCGAGCACACGCATGGAACGTTCAACCTCAATGGTGAAGTCAACGTGGCCCGGAGTATCAATAATGTTGATACGATGGTTCGGGAAGTTACCGGCCATACCGCTCCAGAAGCAGGTGGTCGCAGCAGACGTAATCGTAATGCCGCGTTCCTGTTCCTGTTCCATCCAGTCCATGGTAGCAGCGCCATCATGAACTTCGCCCAACTTGTGATTAACCCCAGTGTAAAAAAGAATACGTTCTGTCGTCGTCGTCTTACCTGCATCGATATGAGCAGAAATACCAATGTTACGGTAACGTTCGATCGGAGTCTTGCGAGCCATAATCAATCCTAAAACTTTTTAATAAACAAAACCGAGCAGCATTTTTCGAGTAAATGCGCCCGGCTTGCCAGATATTTTTCTCGAGCAACGACACATAAAAGCATTTTGTCGCCGCTCACTCATTTCAATATTAGAAACGGAAGTGTGAGAAAGCCTTGTTGGCTTCTGCCATCCGATGCACTTCATCGCGCTTTCTCATGGCGCCACCACGGCCTTCGGCAGCTTCCATCAGTTCAGCAGCCAGACGCTGGGGCATGGATTTTTCGCTGCGTTTTGCAGCCGCCTCACGCAACCAGCGCATGGACAAAGCCATACGACGAACCGGACGCACTTCGATAGGCACCTGATAGTTGGCACCACCGACACGACGCGATTTCACTTCAACCAGAGGCTTGCAGTTATTGACTGCCAGATTGAAGATTTCCAGAGGATCTTTTCCGGATTTGCCTTCAATAAGTTCGAAAGCGCCATAAATAATGTTTTCAGCAACCGATTTCTTGCCGGACAACATCAACACATTAACAAATTTAGCTACATCAACATTGCCAAACTTTGGATCTGGCAAAATCTCGCGCTTGGGAACTTCACGACGACGAGGCATTTCTTTTCCTTTCTTTCTTCAGCTGAGTGCAGGCACTCACGGTGCGCCATCATAGCCCACCACTTACTCGATCATGCGATCGACCAATTATTATTTAGTTGCAGGTTTTGCGCGTTTTGCACCGTATTTCGAACGAGCCTGTTTACGATCTTTAACACCCTGGGTATCCAGAGAGCCGCGAACCATATGGTAACGAACACCAGGCAAATCCTTTACACGCCCACCACGCAGAAGAACAACACTGTGTTCCTGCAGATTATGACCCTCACCACCAATGTAGGAAATGACTTCAAATCCATTGGTCAGTCTTACTTTGGCCACTTTTCTCAAAGCGGAGTTAGGTTTTTTTGGTGTCGTGGTATAAACACGAGTACATACGCCACGCTTTTGCGGACAATTATCCAACGCAGGCGACTTGCTTTTAGCTTTAACGCTGACGCGAGGTTGGCGAATCAGTTGATTGATGGTTGGCATCGATTTAATAATCCAACTAAAAAATTACAAGACAATCCCGACTACACGAATAACCGGGGACTCTATGGATAAAAAAACCATCCACAGGATGAGTATCCAAATCACAATAAAATCTTTTTATTGATTTTACAGACACTAAAGACCGTGGATTCTAAACCGTCTCCTGCGCAAAGTCAATTGCTTCAAAGACATACAGCATTCTTCCGCATCAAAAACAACAATGATCCGGATGTGGATAAAAAAGTGGCATTCCACTAAAAGATGGAATGCCACTTCAGTCGATCATGATTTATTCATGTTCGGGATTTTCACTGACAACGTCTGAAATATCCTGCATGGGTTCTTCCTGAGGAAGTTCCTGTTCAGCACGTTGCAGGGCAGCGCGTTCTTCCTGCTCCCAGACTGATTTCTGTTTGCGGGCACGATGCATTGCCAGTCCGGTACCGGCCGGGATCAGACGTCCGACGATGACGTTTTCTTTCAGGCCGCGCAATCCGTCTTTCTTGCCCATGATCGCGGCTTCGGTCAGAACCCGGGTCGTTTCCTGGAAGGAAGCGGCCGAGATGAACGAATCGGTAGACAGCGATGCCT
>CAJKQK010000109.1 GCA_905202055.1 uncultured Oxalobacter sp. | reverse complement strand
ATAATTACTCCTGAATCAAATTTTCGAAAAATTCTAACACATCCACCTTGTTGTATTGCTACAAAATGGACCTGGATCCTTACAAATTCATTTTTTGTTGTTATTCCTTTTCTTCAACTTCCCCAAAACGGAAAAAGGAGATTCCGGTTTGTTTTTCAACTCACCTGTTGAAGAATGGGGACAAACCTCATGTTTTGACGATAAAGGCAAAGACAACAATGCTTCGTCCTCAATCAAATCCAGAACATTTATTTTTCCGTCAGCGACGATGACTTCCACCGAGTCTTCATTGCCAATGGTTTCCTCCATTTCATCGGCCTGTTCTTCGGTTTTTGCAACCAGAACCGTCGTTTCGGAATAGACATCGAATACGAGCGGCGACAGGCAGCGCTGACACATCAGGTTGACCGGTCCGGATACCCCCAGGCTCAACTCCGCCTGATTTCGCTTGTTCACAGCACCGGAAACTTCCCACTCCAGCTCGCCCACCTGATCGGCACAGACAGCTGCCAGACGGTTCAATTCAGACAGGGAAGCTTTCCCCTTCAAAGATTCGCCATTGCGGCAAAATTCAAACGGATCGATCAAATATGAGTTCATAGCTCGCAAAGAGCGGTAAATTCATAATTTTAACAAAATTATTTCTTATTAGTCAAAGCTTTAGTACACTAATTAATACACTCACATCCTGCAGATTCATTATGTTTCCCGATTCAACTCATAAACTCATATTGGCATCCTCATCGAAATACCGCAAAGAATTGCTCTCGCGACTGTGTTTTCCTTTTACAACGATCAGCCCGGACATCGACGAAACGCCGCTTCCCGATGAAAAACCGCAGGAAACTGCGGCAAGACTGGCGTTTCTGAAGGCAAAAGCCATCGGAGTCAGACATCCCGGTTCCATCGTTATCGGATCGGACCAGGTTGCGGAATGCCAGGGAGAACAAATCGGAAAACCCGGTTCTTTTGAAAAAGCGTTCGACCAGTTGCAAAAAATGCGTGGAAAGGAAGTCAATTTTCATACCGCCCTGTGTGTCTGGAACGGAATGGATGCCGATCCGGACAAAACGGTACAAAATGAAATCGTCAAAACAGTCGTCACCTTCCGGGATTTGCCTGACGAAGAACTGAAAGCGTATCTCAAGATTGAAAAACCTTATGACTGTGCCGGAAGTGCCAGAAACGAGGCGCTCGGCATCGCCATTCTTCAAAAAATCGAAAGCGACGACCCGACCGCCTTGACCGGTTTACCCCTCATTGCTTTAACGAGCATGTTGCGCAAATGCGGCATGACCTTTTTTTCGGGGGCGGAAAAATGAGCAAAGGCACTTTATACCTGATCCCCAATACATTGGGTGGCGATCACTCCAACATGAATCTGACCGACATGATTCCTGATTCAGTCAGCGAAATAACCGCATCGCTCGACTGCTTCATTGCCGAAAACGCCAAATCCGCCCGTGCGCACCTGAAACGGATTGCTGAAGTGTCCCCCCTGAAACAAGCTCTCCAGCAAATCGACATTGCCGAGCTGAATATCCGTACAGACAAGGCAAAATTGCCGGAACTTTTAAAACCATTACTGGAGGGTAAAAACGTCGGCCTCATTTCGGAAGCGGGCGTTCCCGCCGTCGCCGATCCGGGAGCTGATCTGGTGCGCCTGGCGCATGAAAAAAACATCCCCGTCAAACCACTGGTCGGACCGTCTTCCCTTTTACTGGCCCTGATGGCAAGTGGCCTGAATGGCCAGAGTTTTGCGTTTAACGGCTATCTTCCTACCGATAACGAACAGCGCAGCCGTCAAATCCGGGCTTTGGAAGAACGGTCGAGACAAGACAGGCAAACCCAGATTTTCATTGAAACGCCGTACCGGAACGAGCCGTTTTTAAAAGCATTGTGTGCCACCTTGCGTCCCGACACATTACTCTGCGTGGCAACCGACATGACCCTTTCGTCCGAGTCCGTCAGGACCTTGCCTGTGTC
Source organism: uncultured Oxalobacter sp. (assembly GCA_905202055.1). Lineage (GTDB taxonomy): Bacteria > Pseudomonadota > Gammaproteobacteria > Burkholderiales > Burkholderiaceae_D > Oxalobacter. The sequence goes on along the minus strand of CAJKQK010000109.1, from coordinate 1,992 downwards.
AGAATGGAAGCAACAAATCGGAAAAGGAAAATTACCGGATTTCCAGAAAAAACCTACCGTTTTCCTGTTTCTGGCAAACTAGTTTCCGCATCTGGTTTTCGGATTGGAACAAGCGTTTCAGGACTTGCCGCCTCCTGTTTCAATGAGGTAACCGGCACCATTGTCCTTTTCCAGTAGAGAGACCAGGTAAGGCATCGTTTCCTTCAGGCCGTCCGCCAGTTTCCAAGGTGGATTGATGACAAACATGCCGCTTGAGACGAGGCCGAAACCGTCCGGCGTCTGGCTGCCGACCGAAAGTGTGACATTGAGCCAATCCTGACTGACCGTTTTTTTCAGGCGCCCGGCAAAACGTTGCGATTCAGGCCGTTGCAATACGGGATACCAGATAAGGTAGGTTCCTGTGGGAAAACGTTTCATCGCATCGGCCATGCTATCGATGACCTTCTGGTAATCCGTCTTGTTTTCATATGGCGGATCGATCAGCACGACAGCCCTTCTGCCGGGAGGCGGGAGCACCGCTTTCAACGCTGCAAACCCGTCATTTTTGTCTACGATGATCCGCTTGCCGCGTCCTGCCGGGCGTTGAGCGGCCTGTTCTTCCTGTCTTGCCAGTTCCTGAAAATTCTTCGACAGATTCTGTATTTCCGCCGGATGCAGTTCGTAAAGACGCAACCTGTCCTGTGAACGCAGTACCTTTTCCGCTATAAAAGGCGAACCGGGATAATATTGGAGCTTGCCGGAAGGATTCATGTCATGAATCAGATTCAGGTAATCCGCAACATGCGCGGGAGCTTCTTTTTCAGGCCACAATTTCCGGATGCCTGTTTCAGATTCTGCGCTTTTCTGCGCCTGAACCCCTTTCAGTGAATAAACCCCTGACCCTGCATGCGTATCGACATAAAAAACTGCCGCTTCTTTCTGAATGGCGTGTGTTAGCGTCTGTATCAGCACGATATGCTTTAAGACATCCGCATGATTGCCCGCATGAAAAGCGTGTTGATAACTGAACATATGCCTGACCTTCTTTCAATTGGATAAAGTAATCGGCTATTTTAACTTCAGCCAAAACTTTGTCGTAAAACTTTCAAAACATCTCCAGGAACAATTTGGCCGCAGCCGACAGCGGTTTGTCTTTTTTCCACAAAATGGCGGAAAACGATTGCAACTGGCAGCCGGCAATCGCCATCGCATGAAAATCTTCGGACGGCCTGACCGATAAGGTCGATGCAGGCAATATGGCAATGCCCAACCCTGCTTCGACCAGAGAAAGAATGGCTAAAACGTTGTCACTCTCGCAAAACACATTGGCGTCAATCCCGTTGTTTTTCATTTCGTCGATCACCATATCATGACACTGGATGCCGGCCTGCCGATGCATCAGTATGAGCGGTTCTTCCCCCAGTTCTTCGAGTGCGATATTGTCTTTTCCGATCCATTTTTCATCGTCATTTCGCGAGACAGCCATCCAGGATTCCGTCAACAGGGGCTTTGATTCATAAGAACCCATCGGTACCGGCAAACGGGCGATGCCGAATTCAATGACATCCGCATTCAGCAATTCCAGAATGCGGTACGTATTGCCTTCCCGCCACTGGAACCGGACATGGGGATACGCCTGATGAAAACGTTTTATTCTTTCAGGAATATAGATATTTCCGATAGCAGGAGGGCTGCCGATGGTCAAAATGCCATTGACGCCATATTCAACGTCTTTGGCCTCTATGGCCGCCACTTTCATCAGCCCGAGGATCTGTTCGGCACGCTGGTAAAAAGCGAGACCGGCCTTTGTCAGGGAGAGACTGCGTGTATTCCGTTCGATCAGCTTCACGCCCAGTTCTTCCTCAAGCAACTTGAGCTGGTAACTCAGGGGCGGCTGGGCGATATGCAACCTCTGGGCGGCACGACTGATCTGCCCTTCCTCCGCGATGGCACAGAAATACCGTAATTGGCGAACATCCATAAGGCACCTCAATTTATATTCAAATCATATTT
>CAJKQK010000108.1 GCA_905202055.1 uncultured Oxalobacter sp. | reverse complement strand
CAGGTTAAGTTCTTGCTGAAGTGAAATTATTATAGTCAAAAAAATCTGCTGATAAACGGTCCTTTCTCATTCAGTTCATGAACATGCCGCCATTCACATGCACAACGGTGCCTGTAATATAAGCTGCTTTTGGTGAAGCCAGAAAGGCGGCGGCGGCGGCCACGTCTTCAGGATTGCCGAAGCGGGCCAGAGGAATCTGTTTCAACATGCCTGTTACGACCTCTTCAGGCAGGGATTTCGTCATATCGGTATCGATAAAACCCGGAGCGACACAATTGACTGTAATGTTGCGGCTGCCGACCTCACGGGCCAGTGCACGGCTCATACTTTCAACACCCGCCTTGGAAGCGGCGTAATTCATCTGTCCGGCATTGCCGATCGAACCGACAACGGAGGTAATATTGATGATACGGCCTTCTTTCGCTTTCATCATGCCGCGCAATACTCCACGGGACAAACGGGCCACCGCTGTCAGGTTGACGTCGATAACCTTGTCCCAGTCTTCATCTTTCATGCGCATGGCCAGCTGATCCTGCGTAATGCCGGCGTTATTGACCAATATATGAATGGCGCCGAATTCTTTCTGGACTTCATCGATCACTTCACGCGAACGATCGGCATCGGCGACATTCAATACGATACCTTTTCCGGCATCACTACGGACTTTAGCCAGATCCTGCGTAATATGTTCCGCTCCGGCCTCTGACGTTGCCGTTCCGATGACAGTCGCGCCATGTGCAGCCAGTTCCATTGCAATGGCATGGCCGATCCCGCGGGACGCACCGGTTACCAGCGCGATTTTTCCTGTCAAATCCTGTTCACTCATTTCAGAGTCTCCAATACTTTATCCAGAGAAGCCTGGTCGACGATAGCGTCACCAGTCAGCGAAGAATCAATACGCTTGGACAGACCGGCCAATACCTTGCCGGGACCGCATTCAACGACGTGCGTAATGCCCATACCGGCCATCTTTTCAATCGTTTCAACCCAGCGGACGGAGCTGGCAACCTGACGGACCAGCGCATCCTTGATTTCTTCAGGATTGGAGAGGATAGCAACATCCACGTTATTGATCAATGGGATTTGCGGAGCCGAGAAATTCAGCTTCGACATGTAATCAGCGAGCCGGACCGAGGCCGGTTGCAACAGGGAAGAATGGAAAGGAGCGGATACCGGAAGCATCAACGCACGTTTCGCACCCTTGGCTTTCGCAATGTCGCATGCCCGTGCAAGTGCCGTATTATGGCCTGCAATCACGATCTGGGTCGGCGAATTGAAGTTGGCCGGCTCGACCACTTCACCCTGCGCAGCTTCACTACAGGCTGCCTTGACCTCATCGCCAGTCAGGCCGATGATTGCCGCCATGCTGCCCTGACCGACAGGAACCGCTTCCTGCATGGCCTGTGCACGGAAACGGACCAGTTTGACCGCATCCGCAAAAGGGATGACTCCGGAAGCGACGAGAGCGGAAAATTCACCGAGGCTGTGTCCGGCAACCACTTCAGGAACAGCACCACCTGCAGCAATCCATGCACGGTAAAAAGCGACAGACGATGTCAGCATGACCGGCTGGGTATTGGTGGTCAGGTCCAGATCTTCCTTGGGACCTTCAGCAATCATTTTGCCCAGATCGAAGCCCAACGCATCGGATGCTTCGGCAAGTGTGTCCTGCACAACCTTGTTGTCGGCAAAACCGTTCAGCATTCCGACCGCTTGCGAACCCTGTCCGGGGAAAACAAAAGCAAATTTAGGCATAGCTATTTAATCTCTTCGTTAATCGTCAAAATTGGAGGCATTACATTTTGGCCACAACGGCACCCCAGGTCAAACCACCCCCGATGGCGGCCAGAAGAATATTCTGTCCCGGTTTGATACGGCCGTCGCGCACACCGGTATCGATTGCCAGCGGAATGGATGCCGCCGAGGTGTTGCCATGCTGGTCGACCGTAACAATGATTTTCTCATCCGGAATATCCAGTTTTTTGGCCGAGCTTTGCATGATACGCAAATTGGCCTGATGCGGGATCATCCAGTCGATATCCGTGTTTTTCAGTCCGGCTTTGTCCATCGCTTCCAGACCGACCTTATCCATCCATGTCACAGCCAGTTTGAAAACGGCTTTCCCGTCCATATAAACGAAAGCCTTGCCTTCAACAACGCCATTATTCAGTTTGCCCGGCAGAGAGAGAATATCGCCATAGTTGCCGTCAGCGTGCAGGGCTGTCGCCATAATACCGGGTTCGTCGGATGCGGACAGGACAACAGCACCCGCTCCGTCTCCGAACAGGACACAGGTCGTCCTGTCGTTGTAGTCGACGATACGGGAATAGGTTTCAGCGCCAACGACCAGAACCTTTTTATACACACCGGCCCGGATGAAGCTGTCAGCGACAGACAAGGCATAAAGGAAACCGCTGCAAACTGCCTGCACGTCGAAAGCGGCACAATTGCTGGTAACGCCCAGTTTTTTCTGGACCATACAGGCTGTGCTTGGGAAACCGCCAAAATAATCAGGAGTGGATGTCGCCAGAATAATCATGTCGATATCGTTAGCCTGGCATTTTGCCATTTCAAGAGCTTTTTCAGCTGCCTTGACCCCCAAATCACTGGACTGAACGCCTTCATCGGCATAATGGCGCGCCAGAATTCCACTTCGGGTTCTGATCCATTCGTCCGAGGTCTCAACCCCTTGCCCGGCCAGTATTGCGGCCAGTTCGTCATTTGTAATCCGTTTGGGAGGTAAATAGCTACCGGTACCGATTATTTTGGCGTAGATGGTCATACTGTTTCTTGTTCCTGTATCCCGTTTTCTTTATTGGCTTTTTCTACTGCATGATGTTCTTTTGATTTTTGAAGCAACTCCGCCATCGTTGTCGATATCCTCAACAAGACATCGCGCCTGACCGCTTCATGCGCCCGTCTAATGGCACATTCATATGCATAAGCGTCAGCACTGCCGTGGCTCTTGAAAACCAGGCCGCGCAAACCCAGCATGCACGCCCCATTGAACCGTGATGGATTCAGGCGCTGCCTGATCGATTTCAGTGCCTTGCCTGCCAGAAGGGCGCCAAGGCCATTCAACAGACTGCTTCTGAATTCCGTCACCAGAACATTGCGGACAAAGCGGCCAAGCCCTTCAATGGATTTCAATGTGACGTTTCCCACAAACCCGTCGCAAACAATGACATCGCAGGTACCCTCGAAAATATCGTTGCCTTCTGCGTTGCCATAAAAATTAAGTGTACCATTCTCATGTTCGATATGGAGCAAATCGCCTGCTTTTTTTACGACATCGTTTCCCTTGATGGCTTCAGTCCCGACATTCAGGAGTCCGATTTTGGGATGAGGGTTGCCTTCGATATTGGCGAACAATGCCGACCCCATCAGCGCAAACTGATGAAGATGTTCGGCTTCGCAATCGACGTTAGCCCCCAGATCGAGAACATAGGTAGGGCCGTTTTTCTGATTCGGCAAAATGGCGCAAATAGCCGGGCGGTCAACGCCCGGCATCGTTTTGAGAAGATAGCGTGAAATGGCCATCAGGGCGCCTGTGTTTCCAGCCGACACGCAGGCGTGGACCTCGCCATCCTTGACCAGCTGGATGGCGACACGCATGGATGAATCTTTTTTTCTGCGCAAGGCAACTTCGATCGGATCGTCCATCTTGACGATCTCGCTGGCATTTTTCACCTTGATGCGAGAATGATTTTCAGCCTTGTGCTTTCTCAGCTCGGCTTCAATCAGCTCCTGCGAGCCGACGAGAACGAGCTCGGCCGCAGCTTCCTGTTTCAAGAAGGAAAGAGACGCAGGCACCGTGACAGACAGGCCATGATCCCCTCCCATACAATCAATCGAAATTTTTACAGTTTCTGTTTCGTTCTGAAGCACGTTTAAACCGGATTTTTCATCCGTCTCCCTACGTTACCTAATCACGCAAAAAGCAACAATAAAAAAGGCGCCCAGGTACCAAAACCTATTGCGCCATTGATTTCATCAACATTCTGGATGTTTACTGATCGTTTTGGGTGTTCAACACTTTTTTACCACGATAAAAGCCATTCGGGCTGATATGATGGCGGCGATGTTTCTCACCGGAAGTCGGTTCGACTGACAACTGGGTTGCTTCCAGAAAGTCATGTGAACGACGCATACCGCGTTTCGACGGCGATTTTTTATTT
>CAJKQK010000107.1 GCA_905202055.1 uncultured Oxalobacter sp. | reverse complement strand
GCCATAGCAGGATTCCATTTTCTTTTCAAGTGTCCGAAATGAACACCGGCTTCCAGCATTTCACGCATGGTAACGGACATAATAAATCTCCAGGGTTAGGTCTTGAATTCGCCCAAGAACTCTTTATGAGCACCCTTTCAGGTCGAATTCGCGATTTTTGCTAAAAAATAAAACAACTTCTTGAAAAATTTCAAGAGTTCATCATTGTACTGTAAAAACCCTTTCGCTTAAAGGGACTAACTGATAAAAATAGCGACAAACATACAAATTCTTTTTTTTACTCCCGTAGCTGTTAGAGTAATACCTTACGTTTCGTTACCTTCAACTCATTTCTCGGATTGAACCACAATGAACGCACTTTATTCCATCGACGCTATCCGGACTATCGAACGCTCGGCTCTCGCCGATCTGCCAAAGGGAACGCTTATGCAGCGTGCAGGCAATGAAGCGGCCAATCTCGCCATGCAGATGCTGGCAAAATCCACGGACATAAAAAAAGAAGTCCTCGTTCTGGCAGGCCCGGGCAATAACGGCGGCGACGCCCTGGAAATGGCGACCATCCTGGCGAACAATGGTGTGAACGTGTCTGTTCTGCTGGTGGCAAACCGGAAAAAACAATCCGAAGAAGCCATTCTCGCCAGAAAAAAAGCTGTCAAGAGCCCTGTTCACTGGGAAGATGCCCTTTCGCTCAAAACGACACTGGAAAGCATCCGTTCGAAAAAATGGGCGCTCGTTGTCGATGGCATGTTCGGCATCGGACTGAAAGAAGCCCTGACGGGCAACCGGCAGAAACTGGTGGAAATCGTCAATACATTCCAATGCCCCATACTGGCACTGGACGTTCCGAGCGGCCTGAACGCGAATACGGGCAATATTGTCGGAAAAGATGAAATTGCCGTCCATGCGACCGACACGATTACTTTCATCGCCGACAAACCGGGACTTCATACCCGAAAAGGACGTGACTGTGCGGGCAAGGTTCACGTCGTCACACTGGATGTTGAAAGGAAATATTTTCCCGAAACCAAATGCTGGCTGAATTCCCCTGACCTGTTTGAATCCTGTCTGAAACCGCGTCTTGAAGACTCACACAAAGGAAGTTATGGGCGCATTGCCATTGTCGGCGGCGCACAAGGCATGAGCGGTGCGCCAGTACTCGCCGCGAGGGCGGCTCTCTTCTCCGGTGCCGGATTGTGTTACGCCATTTACCTGAAAAACCCGCCCGCATACGATCCGGTTTCTCCTGAAATCATGTTCCGTGCCGCCCACCAATTCGATTTTTCGACCGACGTCATCGTCACCGGCCCCGGTCTGGGCAAATCCGCCGCCGCAAGGGAGATGGTCATCAGGACAATCGAAGCCCGTAAGCCAATCGTTCTGGATGCAGACGCGTTGAATATTCTTTCCGAAAACGAAGCGATCGCCCAGTTGCTCCCTGAAAGGGATTCCCCGACGATCATCACACCGCACCCACTGGAAGCGGCAAGACTTTTGAAAACCACAAGTGACGCCATTCAGGCCAACCGGCTCGAAGCTGCAAAAGAACTGGCCCTGCGATTTACGGCTATCGCGGTTTTGAAAGGATCGGGAACCGTCATCGCCGCACCGGACGGAAAAACAGTTATCAATCCGACGGGTAACCCCGCACTGGCCACCGCTGGAACGGGTGACGTCCTTTCCGGAATCACCGGCGCGCTGATCGCGCAGGGCAGGCCAGCCTGGGAAGCCACCCTCGCCGCCGTCTGGCTGCACGGCAAGGCGGCCGATACGCTGGCTGTCCGTCATCACGGATCAATTGGAATGGTGGCAGGCGAACTGGCTCCCGAAGTCCGGCGGCAGCTGAATCTTCTGACCGGCGCAAAAGCGCAAGAAACAAAAGCATAAGAAAAAGCCCCGGATATCCGGGGCTTTTCAATGGAGTGCAAGACAGGCCGGTCAATGCGTCATGACGTTACCGCCGCTGGCATTTTCAGCCGGTTCAGACGCTACGGAGATGGCAGCCGCCTCTTCCGTGATCGGTTCAGGCTGGCTTTCCAGAGCGATTTCCCAAACCTTGTCGATCCAGCGAACCGGAATGATCTCCAGCTTGTTCTTGACGTTATCCGGAATTTCAATCAGGTCTTTCACGTTTTCCTGTGGGATGATGACCTGTTTGATGCCTCCGCGCAAAGCTGCAAGCAGTTTTTCTTTCAGCCCCCCGATCGGCAGGACTTCGCCACGCAGGGTGATTTCACCGGTCATGGCGACGTCCGCCCGAACAGGGATGCCACTGAATACGGAAACCAGTGCCGTTGCCATCGAAATACCGGCTGACGGGCCGTCTTTCGGCGTCGCGCCCTCAGGCAAGTGGATATGAATGTCTTTCTTCTCGAAAGCTTCGTTTCTGATACCCAGCTTGTTGGCACGACTGCGGACAACCGTTCTGGCCGCCTCGATGGATTCTTTCATGACATCGCCCAGCGTACCGGTACGGATGATCTGGCCCTTGCCCGGAACGGCAACCGCTTCAACCGTCAAGAGTTCGCCACCGACTTCCGTCCATGCCAGTCCGGATACTTCACCGACCTGGTTTTCTTTTTCGGCGACACCATAATCATACTGGCGAACGCCCAGGAATTTGTCGATATTTTTCGGGGTCACGACAATCTTGCGATTCTGTTTTTTCAACAGCAGCATCTTGACGACCTTGCGGCAAATCTTCGAGATTTCCCTCTCAAGTGCCCGGACACCGGCTTCCCGTGTGTAATAACGGATGATATCCCTGATGGCGCCCTCGGTAATCGAAATTTCCGTTTCCTTCAGGCCATTGCCCCTGACCTGTTTCGGCAACAGATAACGCTGGGCAATGCTTGTTTTTTCATCTTCCGTATAACCGGAGAGGCGGATCACTTCCATTCTGTCGAGCAAGGCAGGAGGAATATTGTAGGAATTGGAGGTCGCGATGAACATCACATCCGACAAATCGAAATCCACTTCGACATAATGGTCGGAGAACGTATGATTCTGTTCCGGGTCCAGCACTTCCAGAAGCGCCGCAGCCGGATCGCCACGGAAATCCGCGCCGATCTTGTCCACTTCGTCCAGAAGGAAAAGCGGATTGCGGACACCTGCCTTGACCAGACTTTGCAAAATCTTGCCTGGCATCGCACCGATATAGGTACGGCGATGACCGCGAATTTCAGCTTCATCACGCACGCCACCCAGTGCCATCCGGACATATTTCCGGTTCGTTGCGCGTGCAATCGATTGTCCAAGAGAAGTTTTACCCACCCCCGGAGGACCGACGAAACACAGAATCGGTGCCTTGACCTTGTCGACCCGTTGCTGGACCGCAAGATATTCAAGGATGCGTTCCTTGACTCTGTCCAGACCGTAGTGATCGTCTTCCAGTACCTTTTCGGCGTTGGCAAGGTCGTTGTTCACCTTGGATTTTTTTCTCCACGGCAGGGAAACAAGCGTTTCAATGTAATTGCGGACGACAGTCGCTTCCGCCGACATCGGCGACATGACTTTCAGTTTCTTGAGTTCGGAGAGAGCCTTGTCACGAGCTTCTTTCGGCATCTTGGCCAGTCTGATTTTCTTTTCAAGATCCTCGAAATCAGTTCCTTCCTCGCCTTCGCCCAATTCGCGCTGGATCGCCTTGACCTGTTCATTCAGGTAGTATTCGCGCTGTGATTTTTCCATCTGGCGTTTGACGCGGCCACGAATGCGTTTCTCGACCTGCATGATGTCAAGTTCGCTTTCAAGCCTTTCCAGCAGATATTCCAGACGCCGTTCAACATCGACCATTTCCAGAACAACCTGTTTTTGTTCCAGTTTCAATGGCAAATGGGCAGCTACCATATCGGCAAAACGGCCCGGATCGTCGATCGTCGAGAGCGATCCGACCACTTCATGGGGAATCTTCTTGTTCAGTTTGACGTACTGTTCGAACTGCTGGACAATCGCGCGACGCATCGCCTCGATTTCAGGTTCGTTTTCGCCGATGGAATCGACCGGCGATACATCGGCTACCAGATGATGTTCTTCGGACTCGACATGATCGACCCGGGCACGGCCAACGCCTTCGACCAGAACTTTCACGGTTCCGTCCGGCAGTTTCAGCATTTGCAATACCGTTGCAACGCACCCTATTTCATAAATGTCTTCCGCGGACGGTTCATCTTTTGCTGCTGTTTTCTGGGCAGCCAGCATGATGGTTTTTTCATTTTCCATTGCCGTTTCAAGGGCATGAATCGACTTGGGACGGCCAACGAACAGGGGAATGACCATGTGCGGAAAGACAACCACATCCCGTAATGGAAGCAATGGCAATCTAGACGGCTTTATATCAGTTGAAGTCATCATGAGAAACCTTAATTAATAAGCATAAGGATAATTTTGGCCCGATCCGCCAAAAAACAAGACCTGGCATGAAAATTATCCAAATGACTTTCGGC
>CAJKQK010000106.1 GCA_905202055.1 uncultured Oxalobacter sp. | reverse complement strand
ATTCCGGCCGGGAGCGTCGCCAATGCCGTCGCTTATGCCATTTCCCAGCCGGATGATACGGCGATCAATGAAATCGTGATTCGTCCGACTTCACAGGAATTCTGAAGGCGGAATCGATTGGGCAAGGAATTGAAATGAGACGGATTCTGATGATGGCTCTTGTTCCCGTTCTGTTCGCGGCACCCGCTGTGCAGGCAGCGGATGTCAAGGGTGAAACAGCGGCATTGAAGAGACAAACGGTATCCAAAAACGGGTCGCAAACCTCGTTTAAGGGGCCGGAACAGTTTTTCACCGGTAATGTGAAGGTCGATATGCTGTTTTTACCGACGGCGGAACTCCCCGCTTCCGGCGCTTCGGTGACGTTCGGTGCCCTGCCGGAGTCAAACACTGGCATGGGGCGGCACCGGATTCCGGCATGACCCATCTTGCCATTACCGGAGAGCTGAACGGAAAGAATGTCGACTGGATGGAAAAGGTGACGGATGAACAATATCTGGGCAAATGAAGGCGTTTTTGTATGCTTGTCACTGAAATGCTTCGTTACAATTCAACAATGCAATATCAGGTAAACTACCTGCAGCAGGCGGCTTTCCAGACAGGAGAGGCCGCCTGTTCCATTCCCCTATTCCTGAAAGCCTGAAAGTATGTTCCATATCTTTGCAACGATTATCGGTATCTATGTCGCGTTAAGACTGGTTCCTCCTCTTCGATGGAAGGCACCTGCCAAATGGGTGGCGGGGATTTTTATCGTACTGCTTTCCCAGTATCATTTCATCGGCCGGATGGTTTTCGGCAATATGGCTTCGCCCGAATTGCCCACAGGCGTGCTCATTTTCATGGGCTGGCTTTTTGGCTCGTTCTTTTTGCTGGCCGTTTTTTTCCTGTTGAAAGACATGTTTTCCTTCCTGACTCTTCTGTGGAGAAGGATCAGGAAAACACGAAAACCGCCTTTTTCTCCAAACCGGGTGAATGCGGTTTTACTGACTGCCGCGCTTGTTTTGTCGGCCATTGGCGTCTGGCAGGCTATCCGGATTCCCGATGTCAAAACAGTGGTTGTTTCGATCAGGGGCTTGCCAGCTGAAATGGATGGCCTGAAAGTGGTTCAGTTAAGTGATTTGCACGCCAGCCGTCTTTTGACCGGCGAGAGGAACCGTGCCGTAGTCGACAAGACGAATGCATTGAATCCCGACCTGATCCTTATCACGGGCGATCTGGTGGACGGCACTGTCGAAAACCGTGTCGATGACGTCGCCCCCTTTCGCGATTTCCATGCAAAATACGGTGTCTTTTCCATACCGGGAAACCATGAATATTATTCAGATTACGTCGAATGGATGAAGGCGTTCGACGGTCTTGGCCTGACGATGCTGAAAAACGGGCATGCTGTCGTGATTGTCGGGGGCCGTCCATTGGTGATCGCGGGCACAACGGATCGGGTCGCGCCGAATTTCGGTTTGCCCCAGCCGGATGTCAGGGCGGCATTGAATGGCATTCCCGATAATGCGCCGGTCATTTTGATGGCGCATCAGCCAAGAGGGGCTGCTGAAAATGCAGCAGCCGGCGTCGATCTTCAATTGTCCGGCCATACCCACGGCGGCCAGATCATGGGCGCGCACTGGCTTGTCCAGTTATTGAATGAAGGGTTTGTTTCAGGCCTTTATGATGTTGGCGACATGAAGCTTTACGTCAGCAATGGCACGGGCTTGTGGAACGGCTTTCCCATCCGGCTCGGCCGCACGGCGGAAATCACGGAAATCGTATTGCATGCCGGCTGACGGAATCCTGCCGGAATGTTCCGGCAGGATTCGGGAACAATGTATTTCATTCCGTGCGGGTGCTGTGGTATTCCCGTTCGGACGATGGACATTTTCGTATTGGATTGCCATCGATCAATCCCTGACATCCATCTCTATTGATGTGTCGGGTCAAGACGGTTACTCTATCGGTATGAAGCGGAATAATCGCCCGGTCGTGAAAAATACTTTTCAACAGGCAAATTTATATGTATAAATGTTGAAAAGAACGTTCGCATAACGATGAACGGCCATACCACTGTCAATAAAGGTTTGTCGGAAAGGTGTCTATGGAAAAGATATATTGCCAGTCTTGCGGAATGCCGATGTCGGATCGGGATGCCACTTACGGAAAAAACGCCAACGGAACGGATAACAGGGATTATTGCAGCTACTGCTTTAACCACGGCAAGTTCACGTGGGATATGACGATGGACGAGATGATCGAACATTGCGCGCCGCATATGGCGTCGAGCACGGGGATGACCCGGGACGAGGCGCGCCAGATCATGAAAGGTTTCTTCCCTACCCTGAAACGCTGGAAGGTGGCGGACTAGCCTGTTTTTTCATTGTTTTCAAAACGCAAAAGACTTTGCAGGTTCATCATGCAAAGTCTTTTTTCATCAGGCACCGTATGGATTGGGGCCGTATTGGTTGGTTCCGGGATCGCTTTTGAAGAAATACAGCATCGCGAAAAAGAGCAGGTTGAGAATGGGAATGAACAGTCCGATCAAAAACCAGCCATTCAGCCCGACATCGTGAAAGCGGCGAACGGTCAGGCCGATGGATGCGATGAAGACGGCGACATTGAAAATCCAGGCAAAGGGACCGATGAGCAGAATCAGGATAGTCCCGATTACGATGTTGTTGATCAGGAAATTCCACATTTCAAGCCGGGTCGAACGGCCGTCAAAGTTGCTGAAAGCGCGGAATGAGTCAAGATAAACGGTGAACCAGTTTTTCATATGTCCTGTAAAAAGTGTGTCGAAGTGTTCGCAGTATAAAGATTCGGGACTCAGGGAGCAAATCGGATTGCAGCAGGCTTGATTGTGATCGAATGGCTGGCAGGGGAATGTCGCTGAATGAAGCATGCTTTCCCTGAATCATTTTTTTGTGAAAATCAGTCGCTCGTGGGGTGAAAATGGTGTGCCCTGTCAGGATATACACCATTTTCATGAGCGGAACGGCGCTTTACCTGTTCAGTCGAAGAGAACCTGCCAGTTTTCATCAGATGCCGCCAGAAAGCACATCCTGACCTGCTCTTCGGTGTTTTTGTCAGTAAAAAGAGGCGGAAGATTGTCGAGGGAAAACCAGCCGCTTTCCGATGTCTCGGCATTCGGCTGAAACTGGCCGCCTCTCGATTGGCACAGGACGAAGAGTTTGCAGATGCCGTAAACGTAGCGCCTGTCCTGTTTTTTGTTCCCGTCAAGGGCTGCGATCAACCGGACCGGTTCGACGTCCAGCCCGGCTTCTTCACGGACTTCCTTGACGGTATTGGATGCGACAGACTGGTCAACATCCACCCAGCCACCGGGGAGCGACCATTTGTCCCCTTCCCTGACCATCAGTATTTTTCCGTTTTCGAATATGGCTGCCCGTGTATCCAGTTTGGGGGTCTGGAATCCCGATTCATTGCAGAAGAGTTCCTTGACGATGCCCATCGAGAGGCCCGATTTTTTCGCCATGATTTCAGCCGATATTTCCCGGATGCGGTCGAAACGTTCCAGATCGAACGGGTCTTTCGAGTAGGTCTGGCCGGCCTGTGCGATGAACTGGAGTTCGACGGCCCATGACAGCAAGGGATCGACGGCAGGCTGGCTGTCCGGTTTGCCGAGCATGACGGCCAGTTCATTGGGGTGGGAAAACCGGTATGTCGCGTTCCCGGATGAACAGTCGCAGATGTTCCAGAGCGTCAATGCACAGTCGATGCCGGTATCCCGGGCAAAATGAAGGCCTTTTTCCCGGGATGTCACGAAAAGCGTTTCATGCGGCTGTGCGCCTGACTTGCCAAGATAGATCCGGATGGGGTTGGTGTGCCCGCTTGTGCCGGACAGGTCGATGCAACAGCTGAAGTAAGGGAATATTCCCGATTGCCGGAAACCGGCAAGCCGGTTTCCGGTTCCTGACGATACCGCCCCGAGAGTGTACGACATGGCTTTGAGTCCCTGTATGAGCGGACGGATGCCTGAACAGGAACAGACTGGCGCCGGCAAGTGTTTTTTGCCTCGTATCGGATTCAGTTCTTTTTCATCAAGAACGGAATCCAGATCGAAAACGACATGTTTGTATTTCACACGATACCCCGGTTCAATTGAGCGTTTTTTCTCTCACGGTTGAGATGATACCGTGTCTTGCAAGGGAAAAGTTTGATCTGTATGGATTATTTTCGGACAAGGAACCATGAAAAATTTCCCGAATGTAACATTTCTGAGACATGACATACTGAAAAAAACCGTTTTTATCCATTTGTGGTCAATAGCCGGTTTTGGGGATTGGATAGAATCGGCTTATGCATTAATCTGTTTGAGTCCCCGCCATCTATCAATCACTGGAGGAATTTATGTTTCGTATCAAAGGGGCTTTATTGCCTGGCATACTGGCGGCCTGCGCTTTTTCCCTGACTTCGGTCGCGTATGCTGATTGTTTCGGTTATTTTGATTGCCAGAACAATGCTTACAGGCAGGAAAACTATC
>CAJKQK010000105.1 GCA_905202055.1 uncultured Oxalobacter sp. | reverse complement strand
GATGCCACCAAAAAAGTGCTGGAAAGAGCCGCCAGAAACATCGACGACGCCCAGATGCGAACACGACAGATGTCGCGCAAGCTGAAAAAGGTCGAAGCCCTTCCTGAAGAACACGCACAGGAACTTCTCGGTGTCGATCTTCTTTCCGGTACAGGAGAAATGCCGACAGATGAACAAAAGCCCGGTTAAACGGACTGTACTGATTCTTGTCTTGTGGCAACAAAAAACAGGACTTGACCAAAAATATCCTATATATCGCTTAGTCCGTTAATTTTGTTGGGCTTTTTTAAAATCCATTTTTCTCATGAAAAATCAAATACTCCAGCAAAAAAATGTGGAGCATGAGATAATATATTTCCATAAGGTAATAATTTTCTGATTTGACAGCCACTTCCCGTTCCCGATCCTGCCTGCCCGAAAGATAATGACCAATTTATCGAAACTGTTACGGGATTCATCCAATGTCCATTACGGCCCCATTCGCGTTACTTTCTATTATTTCCTCTTTGGTCTGGCGTGGATATTTTGCACACTTTTCCTGAAGAATTTCGTCAGCGAGAAAGAGGATCCCTATCTTGTTTCCCTTCTGGTAAACCGGATTGTATTCATTGTTCTGGGAAGTGTCTTCCTGTACTGGCTTTTGAAGAAAGTGGCGATACTGCCCAGTATCAACAATCACCGTCTGACACCGTTTTCCCTGGCTTGTACGCACGCCCTGTTTTGTCTGGTATGGATGGCTTTTGTGCGCGGATTCGCCCATTTTGCCATTGACGATTTCGAACTGAAAGTACATTTCATTTTCCTTTCGGTCGTTATTCTCGTCGGATTCATATCGTCCTGTATTTTCCTGTTTTTGTGCTCCGTGCAAAACTGGGTGGACCTGAACAGGAACGGCAGACAGATATTTACCTTCAAATCAAGCCCGTACCGGATCATGCTGGTATTTCTTGCCGTTACGGTTGCCGTTCCGGTTACAAGCTATGTCGTCATTGAATTGATGGCGCCCCAAATCGAGAAATCTTCCTATGCCGACCTTGAAATCACAGCGAAGATTCGCGCATCCCAACTGGATGGATGGCTCGCCGAACGGGAACATTCCACTGCCTCGACCCTGCAAAGTGCCGGATTCATACAGGATGTCCGGAAACTGGAACAGGGAAGCGGCGGCAGGTTTGTCCGTGAAGCGATCGAGGGCAGGCTGGAATCGCTGATGGTGGCACAGCAGTACCAGACTATGGTCCTGTTTGATGCAGGCGACAGGATTTTGATGTCTGCGGGGAAAAACCCCGAAAACATGATTGCCGTTTTGAACGGAATCGGAAAAGCCAGGAACAAGACATATGAACAGTTGAGTTCGCAGAATAAAAAACGGCATGATTTTATCGTTCCACTGTATAGTCAGCCGTTCCGGCAGTACCTTGGAAGCGTATATGTCGCGCTCGATAGTGAGGCTTATCTTGCCGCTTACCTGAATCACTGGACAACGGTAACGACAGACCGGCGTACGCTACTGGTTGAAAAAACGGGTGACGATTTTTATCTTTTCCGCATGTCGCAGTCCAAAGAAGATGGGCATTTCGAAATTGAAAAAATTCGGATTACCGGAAACAGCCTCGGCATTGCACTTGAAAAAAGCGGGAACTCGCCCGGTACATTAAAGGGCAAGACGCTGGAAAACGAAGTCGCCCTTGCCGCATGGTATCCGGTAAAAGGAACCGACTGGTATGCCATCACCAAGATCAATTACAAGACCTTGATGGCGCCAATGCGGAATATGGCATTCTTTTTCAATTTTGCCATTATCACGATCCTGATGGTTTTCGGGATCGTCCTGCTGTTCATCTGGTACATCATGCAGCGTTCGCAAACCGTGGCAATGGATTTGCGTGAAAAACAGTTGCTGAACAATTTCTATACACTGCCGTTTATCGGTATGGGCATTCTGCCGGTTTCGATGGACAAATGGATTCATTTCAACGACAAGATGTGCGAAATTTTCGGCTATACACGCGAAGAATTCGAACGAATGGGCTGGCACGATCTGGCCGGTCTTCCATGCCTGGAAGAACAGACAGGCATCAATGAGCTGAAAGAGGGAAAGAGCGAGGAGTTCTCCGAAGAAAAAAGCCTCCATCGCAAAAACGGTGATGACGCTATCACGGAGGTTCATTTCCGTCTGGTGACGAAAGAAGACGGCACACCGGACTATCTGGTCGTTACTGTAGAAGACATTACCGAGCGCAAACGGGCGGAAGCCGAAGTCTTCCGGTTGAGCCAGCTTTATGCGGCGCTCTCTCACTGTAATCAGGCTATCGTCCATTCGCATACCGAACTGGAACTGTTCGAGCAGATCTGTTATGGCATCGTGCATTACAGTGACAGGCGCTTCAGTATGGCCTGGGTCGGTCTGGTCAATGAGGATTTGAACAAGATCGATATGGTGGCATCGCATGGCGTTTCACTCGATCTGATCGAGCCTTTCAGAAAAATGCGCGTCGTTACCGGTTTCGACAATCTGGAAAAAGACGGTCCAGCTGCGCAGGCCATTCGTCAGAACCAGCCTGTGTGGATACAGAATGTCAACGACGATCCTCATCTGGATCCCTGGAAGGATCTTCTGAAAAAAATGAGAATCAGGTCGATTGCCGCTTTTCCATTGTATCAGGGAGGCAAAGCCATCGGTATCCTGAAAGTGTATTCATCCGACACCGATGCTTACGACGAACAGAGCCAGAATCTGCTGATGGAAATGTGCGGAGACATCAATTTTGCGCTGGAAAATTTCGAACGCGAAAAAATCCGCCAGCGTACGCAGGCTGAACTGGAAGAGAACAAAAACAATTACAAACGCCTTTACATGGAGCGGATGCAGGCAGAAGACGAGATCCGGCGTCTTAACCAGCTGTATGCCGCCCTGTCGCAATGCAACCAGTCGATTATCCGTTGCAGGAACGAGGAAGAGCTGTTTGGCCAGATTTGTTCGGATATTGTCGAATTCGGCCAGATGGATATGGTATGGGTCGGCCTTGTCGACCGCAAGACGCAGGATATCGTTCCTGTCGCATCGGCAGGGGAACATCGGGATTACCTGAATGGCCTGTATATCAATATCTTGCCGGACGATCCGGCCGGGCAGGGGCCCGCAGGTCAGGTTATTCGTGAAAACAGACCCATCTGGATGCAGGATTTCATGAACGAGCCGTCAATCGAACACTGGAGGGATCATATTACCCATTACAACTGGCAGGCCTCGGCGATCCTCCCGATCCATAAAAAAGGTCATGTCATCGGCGCCATTTTCCTGTATTCGAACCACCTTAATGCCTATACGGAATCCTCACAGCGTCTGTTGCTCGAACTGATGGAAGATATCGATTTCGCCTTGCAGCATTTCGAAAAGGAAGAACAGCTTCAGCTGGCTGCACAGGTATTTTCGCAGAGCAGTGAAGCGATCATGCTGCTGGATTCGTGCAGCAATATTGTCATGATCAACCGGGCTTTCACCCATATTACGGGATATGGTGAAGAAGAAGCGCTTGGCAAAAATCCGCGAATGCTCGCGTCCGGCCAGCATGACAGGGAATTCTATTCCGCGATGTGGGAGTCGATTGAAAAAGAAGGGCGCTGGCAGGGAGAAATCTGGAATCGCCGCAAGAATGGCAGTATCTATCCGGAATGGCTGCTGATCCAGACCATGCGCGATTCCCAGAATGAAGTAACGCATTATATCGGCACCTTTACCGATCTGACCGAACGAAAAGAAACGGAAGAACGTGTCCAGTGGCTGGCTCATTTCGATCCGTTGACCGGTTTGCCGAACAGGACACTGTTGCATATCAGGAGCAATCTGGCCTTGAGTCTTGCACACAGGCGCCATGAGCCGCTGGCGCTGATGTTCCTTGATCTGGACAATTTCAAGAACGTCAACGATTCACTGGGGCATGGCATCGGGGACAAACTGCTCAAGCAGTTCTCCGAAAGGCTGAAAAATTCAGTCCGGGACCAGGATACCATTTCACGGCTTGGTGGCGACGAATTCGTACTGATCCTTCCTGGCACCGATACCGATGGCGCCGCTTATCTGGCTGAACGCATTCTGAATATTGCAGCGCAGCAATACAATATCGAGCGTCATGAAATCAACCTGACGGTTTCGATCGGTATTGCCATCTATCCTACCGATGGCATGGATTTCGATACGCTCTGGCGCAGTGCGGATGCCGCCATGTACCGTGCCAAACAGAATGGCCGTAACGATTATTGCTTCTTCACGACGGAAATGCAGGCAAGATCGACCCGTACCCTGCAGATCGACAATGCCTTGAGACGGGCGATGGAGAGAGAACAGTTAAGTCTGGTTTATCAGCCACAGCTTTCTCTCGAGGACGACAGGATTGTCGGCTTCGAGGCCCTGATCCGATGGAAGCACCCGCAGTTCGGCTATATCCCGCCGGATGAATTCATCCCGATTGCCGAATCGAACGGCCAGATCATTCCTGTCGGTGAATGGGTATTGAGAACGGCGGTGTCCCAATTGAGATCCTGGCAGGATCAGGGGTACAGGGATTTCACGGTGTCGGTCAATCTGTCTGCCGTACAGTTCCGCCATCCGCGCCTGCCTGAACTGGTGATGAACATTCTGGAAGAAGCCGGTGTGGAACCCGGATGTCTACAGCTTGAATTGACGGAAGGGGTTGCCATGGAAAAC
>CAJKQK010000104.1 GCA_905202055.1 uncultured Oxalobacter sp. | reverse complement strand
CGCTTCACGCAGACGCCCCAGCAATTCTTCCGTGATTTCATCGTTGGCTTTGGCAATCACTTCGCCGGTGTCCTGATCGATGACATTTTTGGCCAGCGCACGACCACACAGGAAATCTTCCGGTACGGAAATACGCGTAATGCCGGCAGCTTCGATTTCACGAATGTTTCTGGCATTGATACGTTTGTCTTTTTCAACAAGTACTTTGCCTTCTTTGTCGACGATGTCGAAACGGGCGATTTCGCCACGCATTCTCGATGTGACAAATTCCATTTCGGCACCTTCCGGACGCAGCAGGAAGTCATCGAAAACAAAGAAATTCTCGAGAATTTCTTCAGAAGACATGCCGATGGCTTTCAGCAGGATCGTTACCGGCATCTTGCGGCGACGGTCGATACGGAAGAACAGGATGTCTTTCGGATCGAATTCGAAGTCAAGCCATGAACCGCGGTAAGGAATGATACGTGCGGAAAACAGCAGTTTTCCGGACGAATGTGTCTTGCCCTTGTCGTGTTCGAAGAACACGCCAGGAGAACGATGCAACTGGGAAACGATAACGCGTTCCGTGCCATTGATAACAAAAGAACCGGTTGTTGTCATCAGGGGCAATTCGCCCATATAGACTTCCTGTTCTTTCATTTCCTTGACGACCGGTTTCGTCGGCGATTCCTTGTCGAGAATGACCAGACGTACCTTGGCACGCAAAGGTGCAGCCAAGGTCAATCCACGCTGCTGACATTCCTTGACGTCAAACGGAGGATCACCGAGGGTATAAGAAATAAATTCGAGTCTTGCAAAACCATTATGCGACACGATCGGGAAAATAGACGTGAACGCCGATTGCAAGCCTTCATTTTTTCTCTTCAACGGAGGTACGTCAGCTTGGAGAAAACTTTCATAAGATTCAAGCTGTGTAGCCAGCAAAAAAGGGACTTGGTGAACATTGTCGCGCTTTGCAAAAGATTTGCGGATGCGCTTCTTCTCAGTAAATGAGTAGTGCATGGACACTCCATGAGTGGCTGAAGGATAGAAAATTCAGTTTTATGTTTTTTCGTTTCAGGCGAAAACATAAAACTCAAGCCTCGATTCCGTCAAAATTCCTGTTGAAAATCTTCAGATACATGAAACACAATTGAGTCAAAGCTGGATCGCCATTTCGGCGATTCAGCAATGACTCGGATACAGCTAAAACATTCGGCAAGGACGAAATTATTTGATTTCGACTTTTGCGCCAGCTTCTTCCAGTTTCTTCTTGGCTTCTTCAGCATCAGCCTTGCTGACGCCTTCCTTGATTGGCTTCGGTGCGGAATCAACCATGTCTTTGGCTTCTTTCAGGCCCAGACCGGTGATTTCACGAACCGCTTTAATAACACCAACCTTGTTAGCACCGAATTCAGCCAGAACGATGGTGAATTCAGTCTGTTCTTCAGCAGCAGCGCCACCAGCAGCACCGGCACCAGCAGGGCCAGCAACAGCCATCGCAGCAGCGGAAACGCCAAATTTTTCTTCGAATGCCTTAACCAGGTCATTCAGTTCCATTACAGACATCGCGCCTACGGCTTCCAGAATGTCTTCTTTGCTCATTGCCATTTAAAACTCCTAATTCTTTAATAAATAGATGGTTGGTACAATCCCCTGACAAACAAAATCAGAACACAGAATGCCATCAGGCAGCTGTTTCTTCTTTCTGTTTTGCCAGAGCAGCCAATCCACGAGCAAAGCTCGCAACTGGCGCCAACATAACGCCCATAAGCTGAGAGAGCAGCACTTCACGACTTGGGATGCTTGCCAATGCGACAACACCCGCCTTGTCGAGTTGTTTGCCTGCATAGCAACCACTTCTGATAACCAGACTATCGTTGCGTTTTGCGAATTCCTGTACTACTTTCGCGGCAGCGACAGCATCCTTTGAAATGGAATAAATCAAAGGACCGGTCATTTCAGAAGCCAGTTCTGCAAATGGAGTTCCCTCAACAGCACGACGTGCCAGGGTGTTTTTCAACACACGCATGTATACGCCGTTTTCACGTGCATTCGCACGCAATTGCGTCATGTCACCAACCTGGATACCACGATATTCAGCCAGAACAATCGTCTGTGCTTCAGCTACTTCTGCACTGACTTCTGCCACAACAGCCTTTTTGTCATTCAGATTGAGACCCACGGTCAACCTCCAAAAATGATATCCGGTCGACTATAAAAATCGCTAGATACCGGTTCTAACACGGTGTCCAATGTTAGGAGTTCATTGACAGGCAATAAAACCAGCCTTGAAACTACAAAACTGAATTGGGTTCACCATCTACGCTGGGTAAACTCTTTTAACGTTCGAAAAATTTCTTGCGCCCAGCGGTCTTTGACTGCCCATACCATCAGGAAAACCGTCAGGTATGGCCCAAAGTTCTTCCCCCGTAATTTTACGGGGGTCTGATATTTTACACTTAAACGGCAATCGTTGCTTGATCAACGCGAACACCCGCACCCATCGTCGATGAAATCGAGATTTTACGGATGTAAGTACCCTTGCTGCTGACCGGTTTTGCCTTGTTCAATGCATCGATCAACGATGACAGATTGGACTTCAGATCAGCATCGCTAAAAGACTTGCGACCGATGGTTGCATGGATGATACCGGCACGGTCTGTTCTGTACTGAACCTGACCGGCTTTGGCATTCTTGACTGCAGTTGCGACATCAGGAGTTACCGTGCCAACCTTCGGATTTGGCATCAAGCCGCGTGGGCCAAGAATCTGACCCAGCGTACCGACGATACGCATCGTATCTGGCGAGGCGATAACAATGTCGAAAGGCATGTCACCACTCTTGATCTGTGCAGCCAGATCTTCCATGCCGACGATATCCGCACCGGCAGCCTTGGCCTGATCCGCTTTTTCGCCAGAAGCGAAAACAGCGACACGAACCGTCTTACCAGTGCCGGCAGGCAGAACAACAGAACCACGAACAACCTGATCGGATTTTTTAGGATCGACGCCCAACTGGACAGCGACATCGATGGATTCATTGAATTTTGCCGTAGCGAATTCTTTCAATAAAGCCAATGCATCATCGATTGGATAAACTTTGGTGGAATCCAGTTTTTCCTGGAAAGCGCGTACTCTTTTAGAAGCCTTGGCCATTTATACGCCCTCCACAGTAATACCCATCGATCTGGCTGAACCGACGATGGTCTTGACAGCAGCTTCCATATCAGCAGCGGTCAAGTCAGGTTTTTTCATGGTGGCGATTTCTTCGGCCTGTGCACGAGTAATCGATCCAACTTTTTCAGTATTCGGTCTTTGAGAACCCTTTTCAATACCGGCAGCTTTCTTGATCAGGAAAGTTGCAGGAGGGGTTTTCATTGCAAACGTAAACGATTTGTCTGCATAAGCGGTAATAACAACAGGAATAGGCATACCCGGCTCAAAACTTTGGGTTTGAGCATTGAATGCTTTACAGAATTCCATGATGTTCAATCCACGTTGACCCAGAGCAGGGCCAATTGGAGGGGATGGGTTGGCTTTACCAGCAGGTACCTGCAGCTTGATAAAACCGGCAATTTTCTTAGCCATTTTATTTTCCAAGTTAGTGAGTCATAGCGCCCGCCAGGAAGACGAGCTCCTCTTGCCAGATAAAAAACAAACGCTCTGGCTTGCGCTTAAAAATCTAGACTTTTTCGACCTGACCAAACTCAAGCTCGACCGGCGTGGAACGACCGAAGATCGTGACAGAAACTCTCAGGCGGGATTTCTCATAATTCACTTCTTCGACATTACCATTGAAATCGGCAAACGGACCTTCCTTGATACGAACCAGCTCACCAACTTCATAAGAAATTTTTGGACGTGGCTTGGCAACGCCATCCTGCATTTGCTGCAACAGTTTTTCCATTTCCCGATGTGGAATAGGAGTCGGCTTGTTCGACTTTCCACCAACGAAGCCGGTAACCTTTCCCGTATCCCTGACCAGATGCCATGTTTCATCGGTCATTTCCATTTCAACGAGTATATACCCCGGAAAAAAACGTCGTTCAGTAACGGATTTTTGACCACCCTTTACTTCAACAACCTCTTCTGTTGGAACGAGAATCTCACCGAACCGGTCAGTCATTCCCATCCGCTCGATTCTTTCCATCAAGGCGCGACGTACGCTTTTTTCCATGCCGGAATAGACATGCACAACATACCAGCGCATCGTTGACGACGCACTGGCTGCTTTTTCCGTACCAGCCTGATCCTGGCTATTTTCACTCATTATTTTTTCCAGCCAAGTATGAAGTTATAAAGGACGACTTCCAATACCTTGTCCGTGCCCCACAGGAAGATAGCTATTATCAGCACAAAACCAAAAACGATGCCTGTCAGACGGATGGCATCGTTACGTGGAGGCCAGACGACCTTCCGGGTTTCACGATAAGACTCTTTTGCAAACGCAATGAACTCGCGTCCCGTCGCAGAAAACCATGCCAGCACAGCACCAACGACAAGACCCGCCACCAGAACACCTACACGCGTCAGCGTTGGTTTGCCCGCAAGAAGATAAAAACCAACAATACCAGCCAAAATTGCGACAACCGCACAGGCAACCTTCACTCTGTCGCCCAGGCCACCCTCGGCTTGCACAGGTTGGTTAGACATATAAATTACCTTCTATCATCGAACATCAAGAATGGCAGGGGAAGAGGGCCTCGAACCCCCGACCTTCGGTTTTGGAGACCGACGCTCTGCCAATTGAGCTATTCCCCTACTTCAAAAGCCTGATGTTGAATATTAACCAAACACCCCCTCGCGAGAGGGGGAACAAAAATTACTCAGTGATTTTAGCGACGACACCAGCGCCGACGGTTCTGCCGCCTTCA
>CAJKQK010000103.1 GCA_905202055.1 uncultured Oxalobacter sp. | reverse complement strand
GTGGTGATCGGCGATTCCTTTTTTGAAGCCTTGTCTCCGTTTTTCAACGCTTCGTTTTCTGATATTGTCTACATAACTCATGCGATTCCAGTTCAGGACAAGAAGCATGTCATCCGGAAATTCAGGCCGGACGTCGTTGTATATGAAACCGTTGAACGATATATCTGAAAATCTGCCGGTTTTGCGTGGCTGAAAAATTTCCTTATTTTTTCGGAGTGGCCGTCAGCGAACGGATGGTAGACTTGATCTGGGCTACCCTGGCATCCAGATTCGGCATTTTTGCAGTGACTTTCAGTTTTTCGGGACCGTTCAGACGGATATGTTTGTTTTTCTGGATCAGTTCGATAATCCGGATGGCATCGACTGGCGGATTCGGGACGAATTGCATGACAGCCGCTTCCGTGTGTGCGTCGATTTTGATGATGCCGACAGTTTTGGCCTGAATGCGCAAGCGGTGGGTTTCGACCAGTGCCTGAGCCGGTTCGGGAAGCTTGCCAAAGCGGTCGATCAATTCTTCCTGCAGATCGTTGACCTGTTCCTGCGTTTCGCAATTCGCAAAGCGTTTGTATAATGACAGGCGTTCATTGACGCCCGGGCAATAGTCGCCCGGAAGCAGGGCAGGTGTATGTAGATTGATTTCAGTCGTCGTGGTGAAAGGTGCGTCGTAATCCGGTTCTTCCCCTTTTTTCATGGCGCGGACAGCTTCCTTCAACATGTCTGAATACATCTGGAAACCGATTTCGACCATTTCACCGGACTGTTCTTCTCCCAATACTTCACCGGCGCCACGGATTTCAAGATCGTGCATGGCGAGGAAGAAGCCGCTACCCAGTTCTTCCATCTGGCGGATGGCTTCAAGACGCCGCTGCGCCTGTTTGGACAGGGTTTGTGTGTCGTTGACCAGCAGGTAAGCGTAAGCCTGATGGTGCGAGCGTCCGATCCGGCCACGCAACTGGTGCAACTGGGCGAGTCCGAACTTGTCGGCTCGGTGCATGACCATCGTATTGGCGTTCGGGACGTCAATGCCGGTTTCGATAATCGTCGTGCACAGCAGGATGTTATAGCGGTGCGAAACGAAATCACGCATGACTTTTTCGAGTTCGCGTTCATGCATCTGGCCGTGGGCGACGCCAATACGCGCTTCAGGCAGGAGGTTTTCCAGCATGATCCGCCTGTTTTCGATCGTTTCAACTTCGTTGTGCAGGAAATAAACCTGACCACCACGTTTGAGTTCACGCATACAGGCTTCCCGGATGACGGAATCGTTTTCGGAGCGAACGAAGGTTTTGATCGCCAGCCGTTTCTGGGGGGCGGTCGCGATGATCGAAAAGCTGCGCAGGCCGTCCAGCGCCATGCCGAGCGTTCTCGGAATCGGCGTTGCCGTCAGGGTCAGGACATCGACTTCGGCGCGGATGGCTTTCAACGCTTCTTTCTGACGCACGCCGAAACGGTGTTCCTCGTCGATGATAATCAGGCCAAGCCGGTTGAATGAAACGTCTTTGGACAAGAGCTTGTGCGTGCCGATAACGATATCGACCGTGCCGTCTTCCATGCCCCTGATCGTCTGGTTGACCTGTTTCTGGGTACGGAAACGGGATAGTTCCGATATACGGACAGGCCAGTCCGCAAAACGGTCGCGGAAGGTCTGTGCATGCTGTTCGGCCAGCAGGGTGGTCGGTGCCAGCAGGGCTACCTGTTTGCCGCCCATGACGGCGATAAAAGCCGCGCGCAAGGCCACTTCGGTTTTACCGAAACCGACATCGCCGCAAATCAGCCGGTCCATCGGTTTGTCGGACGTCATGTCTTCCATGACGGAAGCGATGGCGGCAGCCTGATCCGGTGTTTCCTCGAAACCGAAACTGTCGGCGAATGCTTCGTAATCGTTTTTCGTCAGCGGGAAAGGGAAACCCTTGCGCATGGAACGTCGGGCGTACAAATCCAGCAGCTCGGCGGCGGTATCATGGATTTGTTGTGCGGCTTTCTGCCTGGCTTTTTCCCACTGGCCCGATCCCAGCGTATGCAGGGGAGCGTCATCCGCCGAGGTTCCGGCATAACGGGAAATGACGTGAAGCTGGGAAACAGGAACGTAGAGCCTGGTATCTTTCGCGTATTGCAGATGCAAAAATTCGGTTTCACCTTCACCCAGATCGACGGTAATCAGTCCGCGATAGCGCCCGATGCCGTGATTGGCGTGCACGACCGGATCGCCGATTTTCAGTTCGGACAGGTCGCGGACGATGGATTCGATATGGGCGACGGCTTCGGTGCGCTTGCGTCCGGCGCGGCGTCCTGAATTGGCATAAAGCTCGGTTTCGGTAATGAAAGCCAGATCACCGAAAACATAACCCAGCGCAAAACCTTTCTGGACAGGCGAAATGCCGAACATCACCTGTTCCCTGCTGGTGGCGAAGTCGGCAAAACCGGTGCAGGGCGTGACTTTGAAATCGTATTCGTTGAAAAACTGCTGCATCGTTTCCCTGCGTCCGGGCGACTCGGCACAGATCATCACGCGTTTGTCTGCACGCTTGATCCAGGCTCTCAGGTTCGCGAGCGGATCGTCTGCACGGCGATTGACCGAAACATCGGGAATCGGGGCTGACAATTCGGAGGGTGCATCGTCGGTCTGGATCACCCAGCGGGCATATGGCTGTGTCAGGACAAAGAAATCCTCACTGGTCAAAAACAGTTTTTCAGGCGCCAGAAGCGGCCGTTCACGATCGGATTTCAGGAAATTGTAGCGTGATTGCGTATCGGCCCAGAAACGCTGGAAGGCTTCGTTGACATTACCGATCAACGCGAAAATGGCGTTTTCAGGCAGGTAGCGGAACAGGGTCGTCGTTTCCTCGAAGAAAAGCGGCAGATAGTATTCGATACCGGCCGAGGCAATCCCGCTGGCGATATCGCGATAAATGACGGACAGGGTCGGATCACCTTCGAAAACTTCCCTCCACCGGCTTCTGAAAAAGGCGCGGGAATTCTCGTCCATCGGGAATTCATGGCCCGGAAGCATCCGGATTTCCTTTACCGGATACAGCGAACGCTGGTTGTCCGGATCGAAGGTGCGGATGGTTTCGATCGTGTCGCCGAACAGGTCGAGCCGGTAAGGCAGTTTCGATCCCATCGGGAACAGGTCGATCAGGCCGCCACGGACGGAATATTCACCGGGCGACATGACTTGCGAAACATGGTTGTATCCGGCAATCGTCAATTGGGACTTGAGTTTTTCTTCATCGAGCGTTTCACCCTGTTTGAAATAAAAGGTGTGTGCCGCGAGAAAAGCGGGCGGCGCAATGCGCAAGAGGGCGGTCGAGGCCGGGACGAGCAGAACGTCACAACGTCCGTTGGACACTTCGTAGAGCGTGGCCAGCCGTTGGGAGACCAGATCCTGATGCGGGGAAAACGAGTCGTATGGCAAGGTTTCCCAGTCGGGCAGCAAGTGGCAGCGCAAGGGTTCTTCCGTCTCACCTGAAAACCAGGGAATTTCTTCCAGCAGGCGTCGTGCGTCGGAAGCGTTGGCCACGATGGCGACCAGCATTTGCTGGCGCGATTTCAGATCCTGTGCGGCTTTTGCAAGCACAAGGGCATCTGCCGAGCCGTGAAGGGCTGGCATCGCGTAACGTTGTCCGGGACGGGGAAGAAATTTCTTGAGATCGAGAGGCATTGACGCAAAAAGATGACTTCAGGGGAAAGCCAATTGTCCTGTTTCAGATTACAATCAAGTCTGGAATTATAAACGATAGCGGCTTTTTGCGCCGCTTCATTTTTGCTTCACGGGATGGATGGATCTTATGGCTTTGACGAATGCCAATGAAGTTGCAGCACGTTATTTCGCACTGATTCCCGCCGCAGGTGTCGGCAGCCGTATGGGTGTGGATTGCCCGAAGCAATATCTTTTCCTTCAGGGAAAACCGGTCTTGCAGCATACGATTGAAGCGTTTGTGGCCTGTGACAGGATTGAAAGTGTATTTGTTGTCGTCAGCCCTGAAGATGAATGGGTGGATGATTTTATCGCTTCGTCTCCGAAATGGGACGTCGGTCGTGTCCGTTTTCTGCGTTGTGGGGGAAACACGCGCCGTGATTCCGTTCTGAACGGCCTGCATGCACTTTTTCTGGAATGCGCACCGAAGGACTGGATTCTGGTTCACGATGCAGCGCGTCCGGGACTGACACCTGATCTGGTATGCAAGCTGATCGAGACGATCGGGCCGGAGGACATCGGTGGCTTGCTGGCCTTGCCTGTAGTGGATACGGTCAAAAAGCAGACGGAAGAAGGTGTCCAGACGATTTCACGGGAAGGTTTGTGGCTGGCACAGACGCCGCAGATGTTTCCTTATGCCGTTTTAACGGATGCACTTGAAAAACAGTCGGACGTGACCGATGAGGCGAGTGCCATCGAAGCGATGGGACAGGTTCCGAAACTGGTTGAGGGCCATCTGTGCAATTCCAAGATTACGAGGCCGGATGATTTGCCACTGATCGAATTGTTCATGTCGGTCGATACCGGCGTGCAAAAAAAGCTGTTTTGAATAAAAATATATCCATTAAAAAGAAGAAAAAATGAGCCATTTAGCTTTCAGGATTGGACAGGGTTACGATTGTCATACGTTGGTTGAAGGTCGCAAGATGATTATCGGTGGTGTGGACATTCCGCATGCAAAAGGCTTGAAAGGGCATTCTGATGCAGATGTCCTGCTTCATGCGATTACCGATGCCTTGCTGGGCGCGCTGGCACTGGGCGATATCGGCAAGCATTTTCCGGATACGGACGAGCGTTACAGAGGGGCGGACTCCCGTGTGTTGCTTAAGGAAGCGGTGAGACTGGTCAAAACTCATGGTTATATCGTCGGGAACGTCGATTCCACGATCATTGCACAGGCACCGAAAATGGCACCACATATCGCATCGATGGCCGCCAATATCGCAAATGATCTGGATGTGGCTGTTTCACAGGTCAGTGTCAAGGCCAAGACGAATGAAAGGCTGGGTTATCTGGGCAGGGAAGAAGGGATTGCTGCCGAAGCGGTGGTGTTATTATTTCAAATTTAAAGTTAATTATAAAATTTTTCTACGATTTATGAATTGTAT
>CAJKQK010000102.1 GCA_905202055.1 uncultured Oxalobacter sp. | reverse complement strand
ATGGAAAAATGACCGGCAATCAAACGGGCAAACCAGTTCAGCCTTGGCCGGCTACTTTTTGTTTATCCTGATAAATCAGTAAAGGTTTCGAATCTTTCGTCACCGTGTTTTCATCGATGACGACCTTGGTGACATTTTGCTCTGTCGGCAAGTTGTACATCACATCAAGCAATAAATTCTCCATAATGGAACGAAGTCCCCGGGCACCAGTTTTGCGTTCAAGTGCTTTTCTGGCAATCGCACGGAGGGCTTCAGGACGAATTTCCAGTTCAGCACCTTCCATTTGCAACAGCTTCGTGTACT
Source organism: uncultured Oxalobacter sp. (assembly GCA_905202055.1). Taxonomy (GTDB): domain Bacteria; phylum Pseudomonadota; class Gammaproteobacteria; order Burkholderiales; family Burkholderiaceae_D; genus Oxalobacter. The sequence continues at coordinate 4,922 of CAJKQK010000102.1, read as the reverse complement.
GCTTGACCAAAGCGTTTTTGGGTTTTTCAAGTATATCGACAAGTGCTTCTTCCGTCAGCTCGTGCAAAACCGCCACGACAGGAAGACGTCCGATCAATTCAGGAATCAGACCGAATTTGATCAGATCTTCCGGTTCGACGTCGGAAAGCTTCTCGCTTTCGACAATATCCGTAGGACTTTTCACGCGGGCGGAAAATCCGATGCCACCCTTCTCGGAACGATTCGAAATGATCTTGGTCAAGCCATCGAATGCCCCTCCGCAAATAAACATGATATTGGTCGTGTCCACCTGAATGAAATCCTGATTCGGATGTTTGCGACCGCCCTGCGGTGGAACCGATGCCATGGTTCCCTCGATCATTTTCAGCAAGGCCTGCTGAACCCCTTCACCCGAAACGTCACGGGTGATGGAAGGATTATCGGACTTTCTTGAAATCTTATCAATTTCATCAATGTAAACAATGCCTCTTTGCGCTTTTTCAACATCATATTCGCAGCCCTGAAGCAGTTTCTGGATAATGTTTTCGACGTCTTCGCCCACATAGCCCGCCTCGGTCAGGGTGGTTGCATCGGCAATGACGAAAGGAACATTCAACATTCTGGCCAGCGTTTGTGCCAGAAGGGTCTTGCCGGAACCTGTCGGGCCGACCAGAAGGATATTGCTTTTCGACAGTTCGACGTCGTCATTCTTGCCGCCATAGAATTTCAGGCGCTTGTAATGATTGTAAACCGCGACGGAAAGAATTTTCTTGGCCTGTTCCTGACCGATAACGTACTGGTCCAGCAGGTTGCAGATTTCTTTCGGCGTCGGCAGATCGGAACCGTTTTCCTGACCGAATTCAGGACTTAACAGTTCATCCCGGATAATATCGTTGCATAAATCGATACACTCGTCACAAATATATACGGATGGACCGGCAATCAGCTTTTTGACCTCATTCTGGCTTTTTCCGCAGAACGAGCAATAAAGCATTTTTTCAGGTGCTGGTGTTTTGTTTTCTGACATGAGTATTGGGTCAAGTTTTTGGATTCGATATGAGAATTATGACTGATAAAAGATATCATAAACCCGATTTTCTGGCAGCGGACATCGAAAAAAACGCCCGAACGCAAGGTGTTCGGGCTTTTTGCATAATGAACGAAGCGCCTTTACATCCGTTTGGTCAGGACATCGTCGATAAGGCCATAATCCTTTGCCTCATTCGCCGACATGAAATTGTCCCTTTCCGTATCCCGTGCGACCTGTTCGACACTCTTGCCGGTATTATCGGCAAGAATCCCGTTCAGTCTTTCACGCAGGTAAAGGATTTCACGTGCATGGATTTCAATATCCGTTGCCTGTCCCTGCGCGCCGCCTGACGGCTGGTGGATCATGATTCGGGAATTGGGCAATGAAAAACGCTTGCCCTTTTCACCGGCCGCCAGCAGAAATGCACCCATCGATGCCGCCAGGCCGGTACACAAGGTCGAGACCTGTGGCTTGATGAATTGCATCGTATCGTAAATCGCCATCCCGGCCGAAACGGAACCACCGGGAGAGTTGATATACAGCGAAATGTCTTTATCCGGATTTTCGCTTTCCAGAAACAGGAGCTGGGCAACGATCAGATTGGCATTCTGATCCATCACCGGGCCGACCAGAAAGACAATCCTTTCCTTCAGGAGGCGCGAATAAATATCATAGGCACGTTCCCCCCGGCCACTCTGTTCGATCACCATTGGGATCATGCCCAGCATCTGTGCATCCAGCGCAGAATCATGAAACTGTGTCATTTGTCGTCCTGTCAAAATTGTGAAAATCCGGAGATTTTCATCATTACAGTGGCTGATTCATCAGTTCTTCGAAAGGAACTGCCTTCTCAGTTACCTTGGCTTTGCCGAAAACGTAATCTACTGCGTTTTCTTCCATGATCATGGCTTCCAGTTCCCTGCGGCGACCAGGATCGTTCAGGTAATAATCGATCACCATCTGCGGATTTTCATAACTGGCAGCAATTTCAGTTGCCCTTTCTTTCAGCTTATCAGCAGAGACCGCCAGAATATTGTCCTTGATCAATTCGCCCAGCAGCATGCCCAGGCGGACACGTTTTTCAGCCTGGGCGGCAAAGAGTTCAGGTGGCAATGCAATGTCTTTCTGTGCAGGATTGCGCGCAGCCAGATCCTGACGGGTCATTTGGATCAGCTGGTCGGTTTCCTGTTTGAGCAGAGCCTGTGGAATATCGAATTCGGAAACCTCGATCAGGGCGTCCATGACACGGTTCTTGTTGATGGAGATCAGGCGGTTCTTGACTTCACGTTCCAGATTGGTACGGATGTCTTCACGCAGTTTTTCAACACCGCCTTCCTTGATGCCCAAAGTCTGGGCAAACCTGTCATCGAGTTCCGGCAGATGTGCCCATTCGATTTTCTTCACGTTGACGGTGAATTCAGCCGTTTTTCCGGCGACGTCCTTGCCGTGATAATTTTCAGGGAAGGTCAGCGGGAAAACCTTGGTTTCACCGTTCTTCATGCCGCGAATGGCATCTTCGAATTCCGGCAACATCTGTTTTTCACCCAGGACAAACGGGAATTCTTCCGACTTGCCGCCTTCGAACTCTACACCGTCGATACGGCCGGTGAAATCGATGGTCACGCGGTCGCCGTCCTGTGCGGATACGTCGTCGCCACCTTTGCCATGTTCACCGTCTTCACCCTTGACGTGGAAATGGGCCTGGCGTTTTCTCAGGATATCCAGCGTCTTGTCGACTTCTTCATCGGTTACCGTCGCAACGGCTTTTTCCAGTTCTACCCCGGCAAGATCGCCGATCTTAACTTCAGGGTAAACTTCAAAGGTTGCGGTAAAGGCGATTTCGTCCTTGGAAACGTCGTCGCCGGTTTTTTCCTCGAATTTCGGATAACCTGCAACGCGCAGATCGTTTTCTTCAACCGCCTTTGAAAAAGCAGCCGAGATTTTTTCATTCAGCACGTCGTTCTGGATGCCTGCACCATATTGCTGTGCAACCATATCCATAGGCACCTTGCCCGGTCTGAAACCAGGAGCCTTGGCCGTACGGGCACGCACTTTCAAACGTTTTTCAACTTCCGTTGTAATGTCAGCGACAGGGATGGAGACGGTCAGACGTCTTTCGAGCTTTTCCAGGGTTTCAACAGCGTTTGCCATGTAATTTGTCCAAAAAATAGAGGCTTTGAAGCCGGACACCCGATTTCAAAACCGTTTTTCATTTAACTAAAAATATAAATAGCGCCTTTGTCCCGCAGTTTACCCCCGTGATGGCGGGCAATCCAAAACAATCAGCAATTATTCATTAAAACAGCTCGACATTTTAGCCGAAATTGTTCAAATACAGCAAAATTCTGATATTTTTCATCAAAAAACAATCAAAAAATTCTCAAAAAACCGGCAAGGTGCTATTCTTTCTCAATCTCATAAATGATAATGATTATCATTAACGTTTAGTTTGAAATTTGTTAGGAAGTCTGAATTATTCTAGAATGCAGGGTTTTCATGAGACCGAATTATTTTATAATTCAAATTTTTATCGGTCACCCCAAAGGAATAAACCAGAAGGACGATTATGACTCACGTTGTCACCGATGCCTGCATTCTCTGTAAATATACAGACTGTGTGGATGTATGCCCTGTCGATTGTTTTCACGAGGGGCCCAATACGCTGGTGATCAATCCGAATGAATGCATCGATTGTGCAGTCTGTGTCCCGGAATGCCCGGCCGAAGCGATTTTCGCTGAAGAAGACGTTCCAGAGAACCAGCAGGTATTCATCGCATTGAATGCGGAACTGTCCGGAAAATGGCCAACGATCACCCGTTCAAAAGATCCGATGCCGGAAGCGGACAAATGGAAAGACGTCAAAGACAAATTGCGTCATCTGATTAAATAAACAATTAACGATTCATCGTACCGTCGTTTCCGCCATGCTCTTCGCAGACGTTTTGTGAGCATGGCTTTCTTTACGGAGAGACGGTCATAAACAGGAACTTCATCAATAATGGATGCCAGAATTGACACTATGCCAATCGAGGCCGATGCCGTCATCGTCGGTGCCGGTCCGGTAGGCCTTTTTCAGGTATTCGAGCTCGGACTGCTCGAAATCAAGGCGCACGTCATCGATTCCCTGCCCGCTGTCGGAGGCCAATGCGTTGAACTGTATCCCGACAAACCGATTTACGACATTCCGGCAGTGCCTTCCTACACCGGTCTTGAACTGACGGAAAACCTGATGAAACAGATCGAGCCTTTCGGCCCGACTTTCCATCTCGGTGAAGAAGTCGTCAAGGTCGAACGTCGTGAAGACGGCCGTTTCGATCTGGAAACGTCCATCGGCAAGAAATTCATCACCAAAACCGTTTTCATCGCGGCAGGCGTCGGCGCTTTCCAGCCTCGCACCCTCAAGGTAGACGGTATCGAGCAATTCGAAAATTCCCAGCTCTTTTACCGTGTCAAGGACCCTGAACTCTTCCGCGGGAAGAACCTCGTTGTCTGTGGTGGCGGCGATTCCGCACTCGACTGGGCATTGAAACTGGTGGATATCGCCGAGTCCGTCATTTTATTGCACCGCCGCGAAGAATACCGCGCCGCACCGGCATCCGTTTCCAAAATGAAAGACCTGTGCGAGGAATACTGCATGCAGGCCCTGACCGGACAGGTGACGGGCTATGAGAGCCAGGACGGCAAACTGACCGAAATCAAGGTCACCGGCCTTGACGGCGTTACCCGCCGCCTCCCGCTGGACTGCCTGCTTGTTTTCTTCGGCCTGTCGCCGAAACTGGGGCCGATTGCCGAATGGGGCCTTGAAATCGACCGTCGCCAGATCGTTGTCGATACGGAAAAATTCCAGACGAATATCCCCGGTATTTTTGCGGTCGGCGACATCAATATTTATCCAGGCAAGAAAAAACTGATT
>CAJKQK010000101.1 GCA_905202055.1 uncultured Oxalobacter sp. | reverse complement strand
TATTTTTTATAATTACATTTATTGTTATTTTTATAATTTTTCAGTTTTTTTAAGCGCTGCCAGTTGCTAAACCCGATCACAAAACCGTTCCGGGACAACCCTTCCTCTTACCTCTGCGTTACCGGCTGCCCTTTCGAACCGCAACCCGGCATTCATATCCTCCTGCTTTTCCGGGCAAGCCAACGCCAGCGGCAATACATGGGCAAAAACCCCGGAACATTGCCCGTAAAACCCGGGTCATTTCACCCCTTGCCTCACCGCGAACCCACCCGAATCCCCACTGCCTTCCGTCTTCCCGACATCCGGCAAAGCGGCGCCGTTTCCATCGTCACCACCCTTCGAACACAACGGTTCTTCCTCCGCTTTCTCCTTCAGGGCCGAACACATCCCCCTCATGCCGTCGGCGCGCAACGACGCCGCCGCCTGTTCATCCTTTTTCACGCCCCAGCCCTGCGACAGAATCCTTGCCATCATCAACTGTGCAGCCGGATTGCCCTTTTCAGCTTCGGCCGCCACAAAAGCCCGTTTTTTCGCCACCCGCTCAAGCCGCCCGTCTGCGGCAAAGCCGTTTTTGTCCGTCCCGTCCGCCTTCTTGCCCGACGCCTTCACGCTAACGCCACCCGTCGTTTTTTTCGCCGGAGCGGGATGCTTCAGGGCACTTCCCATATCCGGCAGCCTTTCCGGATCGACGAAAATCAGCTCAAGCAACTCCCCGTCGTTGGCCAGCCCGAAACCACCCAGTGCCACCGCCCTGCCGAAAGCGTCAGCCGCCATCTTCTCGCGTCCCGTTTCGGCATACAACAGACCCAGAGGCAACCAAACTTCCACATCCCCGCCGGCCGCCGCCTTGTCGAACCAGTATTCCGCCTTTCGGGGATCGCGCCTCGCGCCCCAGCCTTCGCCATACAGAAAACCCATCATCTGCTGCGCTTCGGACTCGTCGCGCTGCGCATAACGGCGAACCTCGGTCAGCTTCTCGCTTTCCCCGAAAACAGGGCCATCCCCCCAACCATAAAACACAGCAAGCGCGGACAGCACCTCATCGTCACCGACAGCCGCCGCCCCTTCAAACCATTTGGCCGCCGCATCCCGATCCCCCTGCCCGAGCAACATCATTCCCATCTTCAGACGGGCGCGGCCATCCCCTTCCTGCGCCGCCTTCGCGACCCATGACAGTCCTTTGGCCGGGTCTTTTCCGACCCCCTTGCCCTCCATCAGAACCGTGCCCCACTCCGCCTGTGCCGGCACCACCCCATCCAGCGCCGCCTTTTCCATCAGACGCGCAGCCGCCACCTCATCCTGTTTCAAACCACCCCAGCCAGACGCAGTCAGTTCACCCAGCACCGCCCTGGCCTGCCCGTTACCCGAATCAGCCGCCTTTTCGAACCATTCCAGCGCCGCCGCATCGTTTTTCACCACCCCGTCACCCGTCGCCAGCAAACCGCCCAGCACCGTTTGCGCCTCATCGTCGCCATTTTCAGCCGCCCGGGTCAAAGCGGCCATATCGGGAACCCTCCCGGTGCCTTCCTTTTGACCCGCGCCAGCCGTCTGCGATGGCGATACCGGTTTCATCCAGCGTGCCTTCCCGGCAAGCGCAATCTTCCATGCCCTGTCCAGCCTGACCGTCTCGCTGCGCGCCTTCGCCCGGTTGCGCCATTCATCGGCCTTCGCCATATCCCGAGTCACCCCGCTGCCCGTTTCATACAGGCGCACCAGCTCGGACATCGCCTGAACATTTCCGGCCCCGGCCGCTTTCGAAAACCACATCGCCGCCGCAGGCAAATCCTGCCTGTCACTCTCGAAAGCCAGCATCGTCGCCAGAGCCACCTGCGCCACGACATTATTTTGCCGTGCCGACTTCAAAAACCATTCCTGTGCGACAGCCTCATCCGCAGCAAGCCCGTCCCCCATCAGGTAACGCAAGCCCAAGGCCATCTGTGCCTGTGCATCGCCCTGCTGCGCCGCTTCCCTGACTTTTTCCAAAACCCCGTCCTTTTGGCCGGACGACTCACGGCAGTCCACAGACAGGCACTCATCCTGTTGTCCCGCAAAAGACACCGATGGCACCAGCGCACACCCGGTCGCCAGAACAACGGCTGAAAAAACAAAACTTTCAAAACGATAACACCCCATACCCGACACTGTCTCCATCCGATCCGGCAATTTGCAACGGTCCCCCATCAAACAGGACACCCGATTCACTTGAAACGGCTCGATCTTTTCACACTTTCCCCATACCGATCCATGTCCGGTGCCTGCTTTCCGGAAAAAATCCGCAAAATTCCGGCACAAGCGTCCTTCCAAAAAAAACCGGCCAAAAAGCCGGTTTGAAAAACATCTGAAGGAAAGAACGCCCATCCCGGACCATCGATGCCGGGCCCTTACATCCCTCCCTCAAGGCTTTCCACAGCAATACCATTTCCCTGCGCTGCCGCCTTGTCAAACCAGTAACGGGCCAGTTCCGCATTTTGCGGCACGCCGGCCCCTTCCTCATACGCATACCCCAACGCCGTTTGCGACGGGGCATAGCCCTGAATAGCCGCCTTCCGGTACCACTGTGCAGCCGACACATCGCTCTGTGCCACGCCGACCCCCATCAAAAACAGCGAACCCATCTCGTGTTCCGCCTGCGGGATACCCATCTCCGCCGCCTTTTTGATCCACGAAACCCCCAGCGGCACATTCCTGACCCCACCGGAGCCGAAGACATAACGCAATCCCAGTTCAAGCCCGGCAGAGCCATCCCCGTCCACCGCCTTTTCCTGCACCCGCTTCAAAGGCTGCTGCGCATAAGACGTTACCGCCACCGGAGCGACCACATCCCTGGCCAGAGCCGCCCCGCCGCAAGCGAGAAAAACACAAAACGGCAAAACCGGAAAAGCCATCAAACGCGACACGGCCCGGCCCGAAAAAATCATTGAAAGCATCATCATCCCCTTCCATAAAAAGGCGTCGTCCCGAAGGGGCGCCGAAAACCGGCGACCACACACCCGCACGACAATCTGATGATCAGACTTTCAAACCCGCCGACCGTTCCATTTCCCCGACCCGTTTACATCAAACAAACTCCACATTACCGCTTCCGGCAAAACACCTGATCCTCTCAAGTGAAATACTAAACCATTATCAAACCAATCTGCCAGAAAAAAAGCAGTCGCTTCCGGGTGAAAACCCGTCAATAAAAACACATAAAATTTCCACACGGAAACATAAAAAAAACGGCATCCGCACATGCCGTGAGGAAAAATCGGGAAAACCGCTTTATCCACCCATAAAAAACGACCGGAAAAGACCGGCAACTCCCCGGAAACAAAACCATCCGCACTGTCCGTTACATACAACAGCAGAGAACGGTTTCCGTTTCGGCAAAGCGCATCCGGCAAAAGAAAACCCCATAAAAAAACGGCCTGAAACCATCATTTCAGACCGCACCGGACAAACCGGAATCATCCGGCATTCATTTCCAGTCCTGCAACCGCTTCTTCGCCTTCTCATTACCCTGTGCCGCCGCCTTTTCATACCACTCTCTGGCCAGCAGGCGATCCTTCGCAACGCCGATCCCGTTTTCATAGCAACGCCCGAGCATCCACTGGGCAACCGGGAAACCCGCAACCGCCGCCCGCTCATACCAGGAAAAAGACAGCGTCTCGTCCTTCTTCACACCGCGGCCCGCGGCATACATCCAGCCAAGACCGGCCTGCGCCCTCGGCAAACCGCCTTCCGCTGCCATACGGAGCCAGCGGATCGCCTCTTCATCGTTCTGCTCAAGACCAACCCCGTTCAAATAACGGCGGCTCAATTCGAACTGGGCGGAAACGTCACCCGAAATGGCATTGCTCTTCAAATCCATCAAATCGCGCAACACATCCTCATCTCCGGACGTCGCATTTTTCGAAAACTGCCCGTTCGAAGCCACCACTTTCCTTTCAGTCTCCACCGCCATCGCACCGGCAGCCAAAGCCACCTGACAAAACAGCAAAAACAGAAAAGCCCCCACCCAGCCGGAAAACGGACGGGGCTGCCCTGAAAAACCTGTAAGAACCATGCCGATATCCTTTCACGGAAAACGCTTATCCCGCCGCAAAAAAAACAGCCGGAAACTGGCAAAACGCGAAACAATTATCAAACTGACAAGTAGCCAGTAAAAACGAGTGTACGACACTCCTTATCGAAGAGCTACCCATGCGGGAAAAGTGATGCCTTAAAAAGACAAAAAGGAATGAAAAAGACAGGAAAAACAAAAAAACCTTAAAAAACAGAACCTTCCGGATCATTCAAACCAATTGAAAAAGTCGCGTCCCTCACTGGATATCCGGAAAAAATCACCCGATCACAAAAAAGGCAGAACGTTCAGGCAATCTTTTTCCAGTGTTGAATACCTGATATGCCCTCACCAACTTCGCTCTATAAAAGGAATGCCTGGGCATCAAAGCCATACGACAGAAACGACGGCGGCGTGAAAACATCATGAAAACCGTTCACTGTCGCGGCCGGATTGATCTTTTTTCGTGTCGGGTCATGCCGGCGAAGAAAACAGGTACCTCCCCGAGAATGGCAAACCGGTAGCGGAGAAACGGCCAAAACAGGAAATTCCCGGCAAGCCATTATTCATCCATCCCCCCGATCCTCTTCCCTGCCTCCACTTGTGAAAAGCCGCCAGAAAGAAAAGGCGATATGACCGGACCTGGTGACGCCCGGCCAGTCAGTGGTTTTCATATTTGCTTTCAAGACAAGAAAAACCGTCATCCTCCCGATGGAATAACCTGACTGGCCAATCGTCATCCGTTAATGACTGGCTTTTTGTTCAGGACTCCAACCCATCAATGGACGAACGTCCATGAGACTGTCTTTACTGATACAAATACAGTCGCCCTCCTGCAATGATGAGAACACCTCCGGCTTCATCCTTGCCGGATAGCCACTCAAAACCCAGTCACCTCAAGAGACACAGGCAAATCCGGCCAGAATGGACTTGTTTCATTTCACCGTCTCGACCGGCCATTTCCATTCCATCATATCCTTCACCACATCCGGATTCTCGCTCACCCAATCGACGCCATTTTCGCAATACTTCGCTATCAGATAAACCTTCACCTCCTGTGGCAAATCGCCGAAATAGGGCGCATCGGGATACTTCCACTGAAGGCGATACACCCGGTTGTTCCAGTGACTGGAGGCGATTGCCTCCCAGCCGTCACAGTCGTCTTCCGTTTCAACCGCCTCATCAGGCGGTGAAACTGGCGCCCCCGCTTGCGCATGGCAGAGATTCAGGCTGAAAACAAGAATAGCCAGACAGGAAGAAAATGACCACTTGAACATGATGGATTCCTTTAAACAGGGTTTTCAATAAAACATGACAGGTAAAAAATCAGGGTGTCGGGAAATGCACCTGAATCGGAACAAGACTGCCCACATTCGTGCCGTTGCCGAGTTGTCCCCACTCATTTTCACCCCACACCCAGACCGTCC
>CAJKQK010000100.1 GCA_905202055.1 uncultured Oxalobacter sp. | reverse complement strand
GCTTGCCGTTGACTGCCGTTTCCACGACAAACCCGTGCATTTCCAGAAGCGAAAACGCAATGTCGCGGTTCATTTCATTGTCTTCCACCACCAGCACCCGCCTGCCGGAAAAATCCCGTTCGTCCGGCAAGGCTTTCCCGGCCCGTTTGCCGTGCGGCATTTTCGAAACGTCCGCAAAGGGCAAAGGCAGCGTAAAGTAAAACTCCGAACCTTCCCCCAAACGGCTTTTCACTTCGAGCGTTCCCCCCATCATCCTGACCAGATTGCTGGAAATCGCCAGCCCGAGGCCGGTTCCGCCATACGCCATCGACGTGTTTTTAGACCCCTGCTCAAACGAGCGGAAAATCCGCCTGATCGCTTCCGGCGCAATACCGATCCCCGTATCCGTCACAGAAAAACGGATATGGGCCACCCCGTCTTTTTCATCGACAAGCGCGCTTCGCGCAACAATCGACCCGCCCGGTCCGGTAAACTTGATCGCGTTGCCGATAATATTGATCAACACCTGTGAAAACCGCAGCACATCCAGATAAACGGGACGTCCCACGGGAAAATGCCGTTCAAACCGCAAATCGAGCTGTTTCAAGGTCACCTGCGAGCGCAGCATGTCGTCCAGCGAAATCGCGACATCTTCCAAAAGCACCGGCTCCGGATTCAATTCCACCTTGCCGCTCTCGATACGCGACATCGCCAGCACATCGTTGATCAGATTCAGCAAATACCGGTTCGACTGCTCGATCTTGACCAGACAATCCAGCACCTTTTCCCGGTCGTCCAGAACCGATTTCGCAATCGTCGTCATCCCGGCAATCGCATTCATCGGCGTACGGATCTCATGCGACATCCGCGAAAGGAAATCCGTCTTCGCCTGGCTCAGTGCATCCGACTTGGCCTTCATGATAAAAGACGAAACGACCTGCGAAACCTCTTTCAGCGTCTTCCTGTGCAAGGGCGTCCAGAGAAAACCGGGCTGCGCGACTTCAAAACAGAAACATCCCCCGCAAACCCCGACATCCCATATCGCGCTGCGCAGGCAGGACGCCATACCGCTATCCGGATGGAACACAGACTCCGACAGCCCGTCAGCGTCAACCTCATCCGGCAGCGATGCGATCCGGCCCGGCTCCAGATAAAAAAGCCCCTCCAGTGACGAATCCTGTTTCCGGCGCGTCCACTGATACGTATAGGAAAAACTCTGGTAATCGTGATCGATATCGATAATCGACACCCGGTCGAGCCCGAACTGCTTGCCCAGCTTGGCCAGAAGCAGATTGACCGCATCGTCGAGGCGCTTTGCCTTGCCCAGCAACTCCAGCGCCAGATCGGCGGGATTTTCGGTCCCCGGCGTGCCGAAACTGTCAATCGTATTCAACAAATGCGAATCGGGATACAGCTGCGTCAACATCACGCCCAGCTCATTGGACGTGTCCAGATAACAGGCCGCCCGTTTTTTGCCATGCGTTTTCACATACTGCAAGGTACTTTCCGCGCAACGGTACAAACCGCTGAACTCATTGACCACCGCCGTCACACACATCCCGATACTGACGGAAATCGCCAGCCCGCTTCCGGCATTCGAAAACAGCTCCCTTACCTTTGCCGCGATCATCCCCCCGAGAATGGTTGCGCCCGCCTTGTCGCAATCCCGGATGAACAGCATGAATTCATCACCGCCGAGGCGTAGCGCAACATCGTCCACCCCGATACTGGCAGCCAGAATATCCGCCACCTCGCGCAAGACCATATCGGCGAAAACACGGCCTTCTTCCTCATTGATCCGGCTGAAATCGTCCATATCCAGAATCATCATCGCGCAAACCTGCTCCACCGGCTTGACGTCCATATACTGGCGAATCATGCGCAAACCCGCCTCACGGGTATAAAGCCCCGTCAGGGCATCCTTTGAGCGGGCGTCATCCAGCGCCCTTTCCATCTCGTACGACTTCGTGATGTCTTCCACGATCCCGATGGCGTAAACCGGACGGTTTTCGTCATCATACTGGACAACGGACAAGGTCTGGCGCACCCGGGTTTTTCCGTCCTTAAGCCGGAACTCTCCCGTTACCGGCGACATGCCGTCGTCAAGCTGCCTGAAAATATCGACATACAGGGGAATATCCTCACCGAAAACATTCCCGTCGGCAAAACCGCGAGGAATGTCGTCATACCGTTCATCCAGCCCGTAAGCGTCACACAGGCGTTTCGGCAACACGATGTAACGCTTCGCCGGATAATAAAAAAACTCGTTGATCGACGTACCGGCCAGAACGAGACGGAGCATCTCGCTCGTCCCCTTGTTCATCTGCATGAGCGTCCTGTTTTCCTGCTCCGCCCGCTTGCGATGGTCGATGTCCATAAAAACACTGCGGAGACAGACGTTTTCCCCATCCGTTGCCATCACCTCAGCCGTACCGAAAATCCAGCACGTTGAACCATCGGTTCTGACAAGGCGATACTCATAATTGATCTTGTCTCCCGGACGGGACAACTTGTCCATCTCCGAAAAAACCGTCGTCCGGTCTTCTTCGGCAACAAGAGAAGCGATATCCCAGTCTTTTTTTGCCCGGAACGCTTCGACACTACACCCGAAAATCCGGATAGCCTCCTGATTGGCCCTGACGAACGTGACCGTTCCATCCGGATGCAGCCAATATTCCACCATCCCGCACATCATCGTCTGGAACAAATTCTCGACAATTTCCGTCTGGCGCTTTTTTTCGGCAATTTCCCGTTCAAGGCGATCCTTGGCCTCCTTTTCTACCGTCACATCCCTGACCACCGACAGACACACGGCACGCCCGTCCGGAGACACTCCCTTCTTCCCGATATCGTTTACCCAGATATAAGCACCGTCGCGCTTTTCCATCCGGTACTGGACTTCATATTCCCCGCCCCGGGAAAACGCCGCCTCCACCGTCCGGCAAACGCGCTCGCGGTCATCCGGATGAATCCCGTTAACAAGAAAACCGTCTGTCGATTCGACAAAACCGTCATAATCGAACCCCAGATAATCCAGCATGTTCTGGTTGACGTAATAAAGCGGAAACCCCTCCTCCAGATAAGCGGCCATCATCCCGCCAGCAATACTGCGCCGGATAATATCGTCACACTCCCTATGGATATGGTCGGCAGTAAACAGGCGCGAAAACCTGGTCTGGTTGTCCACATAGAACTTCCCCCTGAACATGTCATCAATCATGGAAACATGGATGGAAACAATCTTCCAGACACCGGACTTTTCCGGGCCATGCCGTCGGCACAAAAAAACAATATGCCGTTTGACCTGCATCCGGTCAGACGTCTTTCCCGAAAACAGCAAACTGGACGTGCCCGACCATTCAAACAGATCGCTGCCGACCTCCCGGCCCTTGTCGACCGCGACCACAATTCCGTCATTGTCGGGAATCGACTCGACCAGCCTGTCCAGACCTGACGCCACTTCCCCACGCCCGTTTGCTTCATGCGCGATCATTGATTGTGTCCAGTAAACATCCCCATCCAGAAAAGACAGGGCTTTTTCGACATTTTTTTCGGCCAGAAGCGCATTCAAAAAACCTTCAACCGTCATTTCCGCAGCATGTTTACGAGCGTTCATCATCAGGAGACCTTAACAAAAAAACCGAAAGCAAATCGCAGTGACCGGCATCGACAGACAGGAAAAACAGCAGCGATTGCGGATGCAAACCGCATAAAAGCCTTTTCCGTCCTGTAAAAGAGCGTGATTCAGAAAACGGCTTTCAGCCATTGACGACGACAAAACGACAGCGGGCACGGACACAAACCATCCGGCACCCTCAACAGGCGAAAAAAATAAAACCGGCAGTCATTGCCCATTGTAAAATATTTCCACACGGCTACAAAACAAAAAAACGGGGCGAGTGCCCCGTTCATGAAAAAATGTCCGGCAAAAGCCGGCGGCAAACGACAAAGCATCGTTTGCGCCCTTTTCCTAATCCAGCTTCACCAGAAACTGCGGCTGTAAAGTCACCCAGTCATTCGTCCTTTTTCCATCGGCATATTCGCAGATCAACCTCTCGAAATGATCCTGCTTGCTCGACCCGACCAGATAACGGCGCACCCGGGCCAGCCTTCCCGTCGGCGTCATCACGCGACAATTCACCGGAAACCGTTTTTCCAGCGGCAGGCTCCCGACCGTATCCGGCACATCCATGCGGCAATCCGGAGCTTTTAGATCGTCCATCGACTCCACCGTCACAAGCACCCTCGCCTCGCCATCCGGCACCGCCCTTTCCCCCTCGATACGGCGGATCAGATTGTCATTCTCGTAAACGATCCCTTCCATCGCATCGAACAGCACCTTCTGGGCATTATCCAGATCCATACACTGGACCGAATCGTCCCAACCCGACGGATTCATCCTCTGGCGCTTTTTCCAGTCCAGCGGGCGTTTCGGGTACAACACATACGAAACCGCCACCCGGCCGGGAAAAGGACAATGGACACCCGCTTCCCGGGCCGCCCGCCTGACACGGTCCTGATACGCCCGGGCCTCCGGAGAAACCGTCGTTACCGGCGCAGCGCATCCCCGTGGCAAATAAGTACGCCAGTAGCGATTGGCTGAAACCGGATACGGCAGCGTCAACTCAATCATCTCAGCTCCTGAATACGGAACAGCCACTCATCCATACCCTCACGGCGGAACCGGACCGGTGCCGTGCCGGTCTCGGACGCCAAAGCCCGATGATGCGCACTCTCCGCCTTCCGGCGTTTGCGGATAGCAGACACCGCAACCCGGACCGGCTTCGGTTCATCCCGTTCAAAACCGACGCCCCATATCCGCACCATCGTCGTATCCAGCACATGCCAGCCCGCGACACGCACACCGCGCCCCTCGACCAGCATCTCGTTGATACGGTTGCGGATCGTATCGTTCGACAAACCCAATTCAAAGGCCAGTTCGGAAACCGTCATCTGGCAACGTGAGAGAGCGGCTTCGATCCTGTCCTTCTGTTCATGAATCAAACGCGAACATTTTCCCGGTTTGACCATTTGCGACTGCCTTGTCTCATTCCTGGACAAGAACATTCCTTTTCTGTCCGATCCCCGATTTCTCATCATTCTTCCCTCCACTTTATACCGGCTTGCACCGACTGTTTTCATGCTGATTTTTCAAAAGACAAAAACTGTTTCAGTTTCAATCCACTTCAAAACACTTTTCAGATAAAATCCGATATAATCTCAAGTACATCCATATTCCAGACCCATTCGTTATTAAAATCCTCCCCCGAAAAACAGGGAAAAAATGAAACCCCCTGACAAGCGGAAAACAGAAACACGTCACTTCATACGCTTTCCACACCTGAAAGGCACACAGACTCCCCGCCGCCTGTCGCGCCTGACATAAGGCACGCCGGTGTCAGTGTGCCTCTCCCGACCATCCTCCTGCAGGGCGGCCATGCCGGCGTGACCGTCGCGTAAAATGCATTCACCGGATAGCCCTGATGGAGCAGGCCGCCTGCAACGCGATCCTTCCATGCCTTGACTCCTCTACCAGCAGCGTCGGCATCAAAATGGATACCACTCATGAAGCCGCCACGCTGCTTGGGAAAAAAATTATTGCTACAGCCAAACTGATAGCCGTTGAAGGACGCAAGCTTACCTTTAAGGTAGGCGTCTGCGATGATCATGGAC
>CAJKQK010000099.1 GCA_905202055.1 uncultured Oxalobacter sp. | reverse complement strand
GGTGTCGCCCCACCCGTCTCAAGCGCTTCATAAGCCAGCTTCAGACAGGGGAAACGGACGAAATCGGGAGACTCGAATTGCAAGGTGCCGATCCGTGTCAGATCCAGAGGCGTCACACCGGACGTCATCCGGTCAGGATAAGCGAGCGCGTGGGCAATCGGAATCCGCATGTCCGGATTCCCCAATTGTGCAATGACCGATCCGTCAATATAGGAAACCATTGAATGAATGACGCTTTGGGGATGAATGACCACTTCAATCTGGCTGGCCGGTATACCGAATAACCAGTGCGCTTCGATCACTTCCAGCCCCTTGTTCATCATGGTAGCAGAATCGACCGAGATTTTGCGCCCCATCACCCATTTCGGATGGGCTATTGCCTGTTCCGGTGTCACGCTGTCGAGGGTATCGACAGGACGATGCAGAAAAGGGCCGCCTGAGGCTGTCAGCAACACCTTGGAAACACCATGCCGGTGCGGAAAACGCTTGTGCGAAAAAGGAAGACACTGGAAAATGGCATTATGCTCACTGTCGATCGGCAAGAGGGTTGCATCGTGATTGACGACGGCGTCGATAAACAGCTGGCCCGACATCACCAGCGCTTCCTTGTTGGCCAGCATGACTTTTTTGCCGGCACGTGCGGCAGCCAATGCGGGCGCCAGCCCGGCGGCGCCGACAATGGCCGCCATGACAGCATCGCATTTTTCCGAAGCGGCTACCTGACAGAGCGCCTTTTCACCGTATAAGACTTCGGTTTTCAGCCCTTTGGAACGCAAGGCTTTCTGAAGTAGCAATGCCGATTCCGCAGTGCCGACAACGGCGACTTCCGGATGGAATCTTTCGCATTGTTCCAGCAATTGGTCAACATGCCTGTTCGCCGTCAGGGCATACACGGAATACTGGTCCGGATGGCGCGACAGCACATCCAGCGTCGAGACGCCGATTGAGCCTGTGGAACCCAAAACAGTGATGACCTGCCTTCTCGCCGTCATTTTTATAGCCACATCCCCAATAAAACGGCCAATGGCAACATCGGGATCAGCGAATCGATGCGATCCAGAACGCCGCCATGTCCTGGCAACAAGTTACTGCTGTCTTTAAAACCGATACGCCGTTTCAGCTTCGATTCAAGCAAGTCGCCCACGATACTCATGGCAACCAGCAGGACAAGGCCTCCAGTCATTCCGCCCCAACCGTATTTCCCGAATATCAGCAGACTGATATTGGACTCCGGAGTCGAAAAACTCATGGAAGCAATGGCTACCAGTATAACAGCCGCCATGCCGCCGACAACACCTTCCCAGGTTTTTCCCGGGGAAATGGCGGGAGCCAGTTTGTGCCTCCCAAATGCCCTTCCTGCAAAATAGGCACCGATATCGGCCAGCCATGCAATCAGGAGGATCGACAGCAAAAACAGGGGCGAGCGCTTGTACAGGAGCAGCACGCACAGGAAACTTGCAAGAATGGAAAACAGGTAGCACGCCTGATATATATGTCCCGAAAAGGTATGCAGGGCCGGTATCGTACGGAAAAGCGACGGAATGAGCAAAGCGATCCAGATCAGCACGGCAATGAAGGCGAACCATATATAGGCACCTGAAGAGAGCCACAGTCCGGTCAACACAAATATCACGCTTGCCAATACTGCGACGGCTACCGGGTATTTGTTATCGAAAAGTCTGGCATTTTCCCAGGCGCCGGCAGCAAAAAACACCAGCAGGAAAAGTCCGAAAAGCCATTCACTCCGGGACCAGAGGATTAAAAACAAAACTGCAGCCAGACATAAAGCAGTAATGACTCGTTGTTTCAGCATCGGCCTAATCCGTTAATTGTTCACTGGTTTTTCCGAACCGTCTTTCTCTCGACTGAAAAGACATGATGGCCTTTTCCAGTTCCCCATCGTCGAAATCGGGCCAGAAGGTTTCTGTAAAATATAACTCCGAATAAGCCAATTGCCAAAGCAGAAAATTCGAAATTCGCGTTTCCCCGCCTGTGCGGATAAAAAGATCCGGATCAGGCGCATAAGAAAGGGCAAGAAACGATGACAAACGCTCTTGTGTCATGTCGTTTACATCCAGCCCTTCGCCAGACATCCGTCTGGCCGCCTGCAAAATATCCCAGCGGCCGCCATAATTGGCGCAAACCGTCAGCGTCAGTTTCGAGTTGTCCGACGTTTTTTCCTCTGCAGCGGCAATAGCCTTCTGTAAAGGGGCATCGAACCGGCTCAGATCACCCACCACTTTGAGTCTGATATCGTTGGCATGCAATTTACCGGTTTCTTTCTCAAGGGAAGAAAGAAACAGATTCATGAGGAAATTGACTTCCTCGCCCGGCCTTTTCCAGTTTTCCGAGCTGAAGGCAAAAACCGTCAGATAAGGGATATTGCGGACGATACATCCTTCAATCGTCCGCCTGATCGCTTCCACGCCCCTCACATGTCCGGCGACACGGGGCAGAAACCGTTTCTTCGCCCATCGTCCGTTTCCGTCCATGACAATAGCAATATGCTGCGGCATAAGATTCTTATCCGCAGCATATGTTGAAGTCTGATCGCTAACCATATCGGATACGGTCCGCTTATACCGTCATGACTTCTTTTTCCTTGTCGGCAAGCAGCTTGTCGATTTGCTGGACAAATTTGTCTGTCAGTTTCTGAATGTCCTCCTGCGAACGGCGCTCATCATCTTCCGAACATTCCTTGTCCTTGACCATTCTTTTCACGGCTTCATTGGCATCACGACGGATATTGCGAACGGCAACCTTGGCGTCTTCACCTTCCGTCTTGACCAGCTTGACCATTTCCTTTCGGCGTTCTTCCGTCAACGCCGGTGTCGGGACACGAATAATGTCACCCATGGAGGAAGGATTCAGGCCGAGATCGGAATCGCGAATCGCTTTTTCGATGGCGCTGACCATTTTCTTTTCCCATGGCTGGACGGAAATGGTACGGGCGTCAAGCAGGGTAACATTCGCTACCTGGCTGATTTTGGTCGGATTACCGTAATAATCCACTTCAACATGATCGAGAATACCGGTATGAGCCCGGCCAGTCCGAACCTTGGCCAGATCGGCTTTCAGTGACTCGATCGATTTGTTCATTTTCTGTTCGGCACTTTTTTTCACATCGGCAATACTCATGACATTTCCTTATGCAAAATAAACTTGACCGGAAAAACCGGTTTGTCATTGTAAAGGTTTAGAGATGAACCAGCGTTCCCTCGTCTTCACCCAGCAGAACACGTTTCAAGGCACCGTGTTTGAGGATTGAGAATATTTTAATCGGTAATTTCTGATCGCGACAGAGCGCGAATGCCGCCGCATCCATGACTTCGAGGTGTTTTTCAATCGCCTCATCGAAAGTGATGTGCGAATAACGGGAAGCCGAGGCATCTTTCATCGGATCGGCGCTGTAAACACCATCGACCTTGGTCGCTTTCAATACGATTTCGGCACCCATTTCCGCACCACGCAGGGCGGCAGCGGTATCGGTCGTGAAAAACGGATTGCCGGTACCTGCAGCGAAAACGACGACCTTGCCTTCTTCCAGATACTGGAGCGCTTTGGGGCGGACATAGGATTCGACAACCTGATCGATACCGATGGCAGACATGACGCGCGCCGTCAAACCGGCCTGCTCCATGGCATCGGCCAGAGCGAGGGAATTGATGACAGTCGCCAGCATGCCCATATAATCGGCAGTCGCCCGATCCATTCCCTTGGCGCCGGGAGCGACGCCACGGAAAATATTGCCGCCACCGATAACGATAGCCATTTCAACGCCCAGTTTTGCCGCATCGACCACATCTTCAACCATATGCTCGATAGAAGTACGATTGATGCCGAACTGATCTTCGCCCATAAGAGCTTCACCTGACAACTTCAGAAGAACCCGTTTGTATACAGGAGTGGTCATGATTGCGATTCCTTAATTGACAACGTTAAGACATTGAAATGAACGACAGGGACAGAACTTGCAAAAACGGGCCTTTCGGCCCGTTTTCAAATTGCCATCAAGCTTTGGACGCTGCCATCTGGGCAGCCACTTCCTCGGCAAAGTTATCCACCTTCTTCTCGATCCCTTCCCCCACAACATACAGGGTAAAGGATTTCAGAGTCGTTTTCGCTTCTTTCAGCATCTGTTCAACAGACTGTTTGTCGTTTTTGACAAACGGTTGGTTCAGAAGGGAAACTTCTTTCAGGAATTTCTGTACCGAACCTTCAACTCGGCGGGCAACGATATCGGCTGGCTGTGCCTTTTTGCCTTCGGCAACGGCCCTGGCGGAATCTTCCGCCGCTTTCTGCGCGGCAACGGCACGTTCCCGTTCGATCAGTTCAGGCGAAACACCTTCTGCAGACAGGGCAACCGGTTTCATGGCGGCAATATGCATCGCAACATCTTTGCCTACCTGTTCGTCAGGACCTTCATATTCGACGACAACGCCGATACGGGTTCCGTGCAGATAGGTCGCGATCTTCGCACTGCTTTCGTGACGTGCGAAACGGCGGATCGACATGTTTTCACCGATGCGGCCAACGAGCGCCGTACGATATTCTTCAAGAGTCTTGCCATCGAAAGGCAAGGCGGACAAGGCGGCGACATCGGCCGGATTGTTGTCATTGACCAGTTTTGCACAGCTGTTGGCCAGTGCAATGAAGTCATCATTCTTGGTGACGAAGTCGGTTTCACAGTTGACTTCGATAATGGAAGCGGTATTTCCGTCGACGTGAATGGCGATGACGCCTTCAGCGGTGACACGGGAAGAGGCTTTGGAAGCCTTGTTGCCCAGTTTGACGCGCAACAGGTCTTCCGCTTTCTGCAGATCGCCGTCCGCTTCGGTTAACGCTTTTTTGCATTCCATCATAGGAGCGTCCGTCTTGGCACGCAATTGACCTACCATGGCTGCTGTAATGACTGCCATATTGTTCTCCTCTCAAAGGGAGCAGCGGCTCCCGACTAGCTGTTTCTTCAAGCAGCCTGTCTCCGGATCCGGGGACAGGCCTGCAAACTCTTAGTTGCTTTCTGCGGCAACGGCTTCTTCGCCCTTTGCGGCTTCGAGAACGTCGTGCATTGCATTGGCACGGCCTTCGAGGATCGCGTCAGCTACGCCGCGTGCGTACAGCTGGATTGCCTTGGACGAATCGTCGTTGCCAGGAATAACGTAAGCCAGACCTTCAGGGGAATGGTTGGTATCGACGACGCCGATAACAGGGATACCCAGCTTGGCGGCTTCAGTGATCGCACCTTTGTGATAGCCGACGTCAACAACGAAAATAGCATCAGGCAAACCGTTCATATCCTTGATGCCGCCGATGGATTTCTGCAGTTTTTCAACTTCGCGCGAGAACATCAGGCCTTCTTTTTTGCTCATCTTTTCGACAGAACCGTCTTCAATGGCGGCTTCCATGTCTTTCAGCCGTTTGATGGAAGTCTTGATGGTCTTGAAGTTGGTCAGCATACCGCCGAGCCAGCGCTGGTCGACGAATGGCATGCCGGCACGTTGTGCTTCGGCAGCGATGATTTCGCGAGCCTGTCTTTTGGTTCCAACCATCAGGATCGTACCGCGATTGGCAGCCAGCTGACGGATGTAATTCATCGCGTCGTTGTACATTGCCAGGGTCTTTTCGAGATTGACGATATGGATTTTGTTGCGGTGGCCAAAGATGAAAGGAGCCATCTTTGGATTCCAGAAACGGGTCT
>CAJKQK010000098.1 GCA_905202055.1 uncultured Oxalobacter sp. | reverse complement strand
GCGCCTCCGCCGGGTTACCTTATGGCCGATGGAACGGCAGTCGGAAGGGAAACGTCTCCGGACTGGTTTGACGCTATCGGCATGCCGTTCGGAAGCGGGGAGGGTGAAAAGACGTTCAATTTGCCTGATCTGGCCGGAAGGTTCCTGCAGGGCAGTGCGATACCCGGGCAGACGGTTCAGGCGGGTTTGCCGGATATCACCGGCAATTTCAGGGCAAAGGCGGCGGCAGGAGAAATACCGGCCGGAGCGTTTCATGGTATCGGCAATACAGGAGGCGGCAGTCGTGACGATTCAGCCCCGACTGTTGAAGAAATCGGTTTGGATGCGTCCAAACCGGACCCCGTCTACGGGATATCCGGCACCGTACAGCCTGCGGCCTTGACCTTGCTGGCATCAGGGCTGTTGATGCGGCAGGCCATCCGGGCCTTGTCGATGTGGCCGGGCTGGCCAGGGATGTCGGGCGTCTGTCGCAGGCCGTCGAACAAGCTGGATGAGACAGAAAATGCCATTCCCTTCAGGTATGCCGGCAAAACAGATCGTGGCGATTCGGGATGATACAGGAAATGGCCGGATGGCTGGACAACAGGGAGGGATCGTGTCGCTTCTGCTGCCGTTTTACCGTTCCGGTTATGTCGTGATGAAACACTAAACGAATGCCGGTATGACAAGTGTCCTGACGACGAATATCTCCCTGGTATCGGATCTTGTCGGCGTGGGAAGCAGGACAACCCCGTCTTTTTCTGCTGTCGATCCCGGGTTGATGACGGGGCAGATTGCATGGCAGGCGTGTGGGTATGCCGATTCACCGGATAATGGCTGAAAACGGGAAGCCGATTTTTCACGATCCGGTTTCTGAAATTTTTTTATTTGTTTTGAAAGGCTTGCGAGGTGATTGAATAAAAACTAATCAGTCACATTTCAATGGATGAGGTGGATATTTTTATGCCGGTGTCGGAAATATTCCGATTTGAAGGGGGTTCCGGTGGGGACGAATACCAGGGGGGTATAACCGGAAAAAGGAGGGGGTTGTTTTTTTACTGGCCGTTTTCCGTTTCTTCCTCCATGAAAGGGCCGAGCCGCTGGATACGTTCAAATGGAATGGCGTATTTTTTCATGAGTTCTTCAAGGTCGTTTCCTTCTTCGGCGATGAAGTGCCGGTCAGTTCCGGCCATCGGTAGCCAGACGATGTAACGGCCGACTACGGCGTGAATCATGTGAAATTCCATTGTGCAGTTTTTTCCAAGATCGGTGATGTAAGGTTCGTGTCGTATCAGTCTATCCCAGTTTTCCATGTTTTTCTTCCGTCTGTGATGATTTGTCAGGAGGCTTTGGACGGGCGCTTTCATACATGTGCTCAAGGCAGGCGTCTGCATTCTCGTCGATAAGACGAGTGACAGCGGCCAGAACTTCGCATTCTTCTGCAGACAGTCCCCTGTTGGCTTCTATGGCCAGGTTCAGGACGACTTCAACGATTTTGCGCGCGTCGTTGACGATGGCGAGTTTATCGATGTTAATGACTGGTTTCGGGGGAAGAAAATCATGGCTGGTCATGTAAAGCTCCCGTTCTTAGTGACCCAAAGGCGGGGTCGGGCGGGAGCTCGTAACCGTCGTAACCAACCGGCAGGCTTATTCCTCCCCGAAGGGAGGGTTTTATTCAGCCGTACTCCCGCCCGTCTGACAGACGAACAGAAACACTTGAGTTTCCTCAAGTTTGGTTACAGGTGATTACGAGCACCTTGGACTGTAATGTACCGTGCCTTTTGCCTTATTGCAAGTTTGCACATGTGCAGTTTGCGGTTGAGCGGGATCAAAAAGCCGGATTCCATTGCCGGATCGGTTGCCGACCGTGTTCGACCTTGAAGGCTGAAGTGGAAAACAGCCGGTCGGATGGCCATATTCCTGTGCCTTTTCTTTTGTTTCATGCAAGTATGGATGACCGGTTTTCATGACATTTTCCAGTCGGTAATCCGGTTTTCGAACGGGTTTCGTTGTAGTTAGTGTTTTGGCCGATCTCATTACCCTGAACGGAAATGGTGGCCTTGTTGAATGGGCAGGTTTATTCTGATGGACTGAACGTTTATATGGCGGGTTTTTCAGGTGAGGGGTCGGCTGCAGAAGGTTTTCGTCTGAAAGTACCAACGAATGGAATGACGAAAGGGGTTTTTTCATTTTCCATTCGTTGGAAACCAACCGCTTCAGACGACATCTGAAGGGTGGTTACGAGGCGTTACGATCGCCGTATGGTTAATGTACATCAGTCCGGCAGATTAGTACAATAATCTTTCAGTATAATTTTTTATTTAAAAACATATGCTTAAGCCATAAAATGTTGATTTTTGGAAATAATGCCGATTCTGGTTTCCGTTCAGTCCATTATCGGATTTTTTCAGGCCTTCACGGGAGGGGCTTCAATGGGGTTTGATGGATACCGTAATACAGGGGCTCCGTTTTCCGGGCGGACACCGGGCGGCCTCAGGAGATGAAGGGGTCAAATGAACAGGTTTTTTCCCGGGGAGGCCGGGATCAAACCTGTTATCGATAGATGTGAGTGCAATAATTCATATCTGGCTGTTTTGCGCAAACCGGCGATTTGCTTTTTTGCAACAACAGGCCTCAGTCTTCCGCTGTCCATTTACCGATGACGACGCCACATATGGTGGCGCTGGCGTGGATATGGATGATCCTGTTGGGCCAGGACGGGTTCAGGGCCATGAGCATTCTTTCACCGTTCGGTTCGACGAGGAGCTGTTTGAAAGTGGCCGTATGGTCGTCATCGAGCCGTACGACGACCATGCTTCCATTCCGTGCTTCACGGCAAGGGTCGACGGCAATGTAATCACCGTCGTTGAATGATTTGTCATTGCCGGGGTTGTACATGCTTTTTCCGACGACTTTCAATACGAAAGCATGCTGGCTGTGCTTGAAGGGGCACGGAATCCATTCTTCGGCATCGCCCGGTGCGAAGTTGTCGATCACTTCCGTCCAGTTACCGGCCTGAACCCAGGAGATGAGCGGGAGCTGGCCGATTTTGTCGGGCGGGGGGCCGGAATAACCGCGAGTCATGCCCATCGTTCTTTTTCGTGCAGGCTCGGGTTGCCGGGTATCCATGTCGACGCGGATGCCATGAACGGTTTCTTCACCGTAAAGATAACCCACGGGTACATCGAATGCGTCTGCAATGGCACGGAGGTTTTCTGCTGTTGCATTGACTTCGCCACGGCGAATCCGGCCGATGGTTGTCTGGCCAATGCCTGTTTTGTTAGCCAGCTTCATCTGGGTGCCCAGATGCGGCGTTTGTTTCATGAGCTGGTCAAGTCGTTCAGCGACGATTTCCTTGGATTTTCTCTTCATAAAGCGTGTTATGTCCCATTATTTGAAGCCCGGAAACAGACCTTGTCCGGCTTGATGTGAGGCCTTTTATGGTCTATTATAGCAGATATCAGGTTTTTACAACTTTTACGGTCTGTCGAGTACCTGGATTTACCAATCTATTTTATTGATTACGTTATAAAAAACAATTATCAACGATGTTTTTTTCCATCATTTGTCTTTACATTTCATGTCTTGCTTTTCGAAAAATTAAACGATCAAACAACCATATGAAGGTTGAGAAATATCAAATAGCCATGCTATTGGACACTCAGGCCCGATATTTTGTCGGGGGCACATCGAATCACACTCCGTTTTTTTCAGGAATCGAATAATGAATTTTTCTGTTTTTTCCAAAAAAAGTCTTTTCCGGTCTGCGGGATGTTTCATTTTGCCTGTTTCGGTGAAACAGATTGTGCGGCCAGCCATTTTCGAATGGATGAACTGTCCTGACAAGATGAAAAGGCACAACAGACACAGGAGGACACCATGAATTTTTACAAGCATTATATCGGCGATTACCAGCGGGATACGGGACATTTGAGTCTGGCCGAGCATGGTGCGTACCGGTTGATGCTGGATGCGTTTTATGCAACGGGAAAACCTTTGCCTGCCGACAGGAAAGCCCTTTACAGGTTGCTGCGGGCGGCAACGTCCATCGAGCGCAAGGCGATCGATATGGTTTCTGCACAATTCTGGGAAATCACGTCGACCGGACTGGTCAACCGGAGGGCGGGTCTTGAAATCGAAAAGGCCGCGAAACAGGCTGAAATCAACCGGCAGATTGCCATCGAACGGGAAAAAAGAAAGCGTCAAAGACTGCAGGAAACACCGGCGCATTCCCCGTGCATCAAAACCGGAACGGAAGAGCTGGTTGGAAAGGGTGCGTTCTTTGATCCTGTCCATGAATCTGACAAAGTGTTTGAAGTGTGCAGAGTGAATAATACGCATATCGTTTCTGCGATGCAACCATTTTCGTGCACGAACCGTGCCACGGGTGAGGCACGTCCGGTTGAACCGGATGAAGGGGATTGCGGTAGCTTCTCCCGTGAACCTATCCATAACCAGAGCCATAACCATAACCAGAACCAGAATAAAAAAGAGTGCGGCAATCCGGCAACATCGTCTCTTTCAGGAGAAAACGCGGATAACGGCGGGGCCGTTATCCATTCAGGTGAGAAAAACGCAGGCGGTCACGGGAAGGTTCTTTTTTCTGGTGGCGAACACGCCGGTTTCGTTTCGAAGGGGGCGGATGATTTGACGGCCAACGGTTTTTCAACGGGGGCGGCAGATGAAACGGGGGCGGAGGTTTTCGACACGCGCGGCGATGATTCCGACAGGACGAAGGCGGTTTGCGTTTCGCTTTCGCGGGCAATGCGTGGGGCCGGAATCGTGGCGGCGCCGGGCGATCCCCGCCTGATGGAGCTGGCAAGGCAGGGGGTGGATGTGGATACGGTTGTGGCGGCGTGTTCCGAGGCGAGAAGGGCGAGGCCGAACGAGCGGATCGGGATGGCTTATGTGGTGAAGATTGTCGAACGCTGGGCCAGGGATGCCAGTTCGATTGCTGCGAGGGGAGCGCACGCTCATGGGCGTGTCTGCGTTCATGAAGAACGGAAGAAAGTATTGAATGAATTGACGGGACGCTCGCCGGAGGGGGTTGCGCCTCTGGTTTCGGGTATTCCTTTTACGCTGGATGGTTCGGTCACGGAGATCGGGGGGGATGACGGTGAAGCGTGACGCTGGCCGTTTTATGGCTTTCCGGATTTTTCCCGACGGTTCTTTTTTGTTTTGTCGTGAATCCTGCGCGGGTGTCACTGGAATGGCCGATGTGGGGATGAGGAGGGAATGAAGGCGATGGAGAACAATACGGGGAAATCACGGAAGGCGGTGACGATTGCCGGGATTGAGGCGCTTTTTTCGGAATTCGAGGCGCTTTACGGGGTTCGGTTCGCCGATATGTGGCAGGGAACGGATATCGCTTATGTGAAATCGCTTTGGGCAAAGGCCTTGTCGGGTTTGTCGGTCAGGGAAGTCCGTTCGGGGCTGGATCAATGCCGATTCAAGCCCTGGCCGCCCAGTTTGCCTGAGTTTTTGGGCATGTGCCGTCCGCCTCCCGATCCTGAAAAGGCGTTTGTGGCTGCGCAGGATCGGGTTTCCCGCCGCCAGCGCGGGGAGGATGTCTGGCCGGACAAGGCGCTTTACTGGGCTGCTGTGGAGTTCGGTTTTTTTGATTTGCGGTCGATGTCCTGGCAAGTGGCCAAAAATCGCTGGAGCCGGGTATGGCTGGAAAAACGGGCGATGGAAGCCGTTTTGCCTCCTGTTCCGAAGGCGTCTTTGAAACTGGTTTCGCCGGGACGGTCCCTGACGGATACGGTAACGGCAAAAAGGCATCTGGCACAACTGAAACGGTTGACGACGGGGGCAACCGTTTCAGTTGTG
>CAJKQK010000097.1 GCA_905202055.1 uncultured Oxalobacter sp. | reverse complement strand
TTCGAACATGGCATGGTCTGCCTTGCGGATCAATACCTCGGACGTGATGCCGTCTTCAGGGCAACACGCGACACCGACGCTGGTATTGCAGGATATCTGCCCTTTTTCAAGGGACCATGTTCTTTTGAAACGCTCGTGTATGAAATTGACCAGGCTCCGGATGTTATCTTTCGTGACGGAACCGTCGATCAAGGCGACGAATTCATCTCCTCCATGCCGGTACATCCGGTTTTTCAGCATCGGGATGCCGTTGAAGAATTCGCCCAGCTGGACAAGGAATTCATCGCCGGAATCATGGCCGTAATGATCATTGATGGCCTTGAATCCATCCAGGTCGAAGAAAAGGAGATAGGCTTTCGCGTTGTCCCGCATATGCCCGATCATGTTATCGCAGTCATTGATCAGTTTTCTCCGGTTGGGCAGGCCGGTCAGTGAATCGAAGTTCGCGAGATACTGGATCAGTTCTTCATTGCGTTTGTTATCCGTGATGTCCGCACTGCTGACGACATGCGCAAGACGGCCGTCAACCCATCGGAACGCGGCGGAAAACACCCTGAACCATGTACCATCGAACGGCCGCTGGTAATCCCAGACATAGACTTTGCCGGGATTCCCGTTCTCGTCAAGCAGGTGTTTCTGGGGACAGAATTCGCACGGGCCACTCTGGCCGGGAAACAAAACCTGCCAGCACAGTTTTCCAAGAAAGGCCGATGGGCCACCGTAAGGGGCTGCCATGGATTTGTTCACCCACAATACCTTGTGGGTATGGAAATCATTGACGTAAATGTCGATTCCGGTATTGTCCAGAATGCTTTCCAGTGAATTTTTGGCGAAGGAAAGCTTGTTCTGGTACACCCTGACGCCGATATACCTGCCGAGCATGGCAAGCAAAACGGAAATTCGTTTGCGATCATCGGCCAACGGGGCCTTGTCTGGTCCGGTTTTCAGAAAGACAATCAGGCCGAAGATGCGCGCATTTTCATCCACGACGGAAAAAACGGTTGCATGCGTGGCGGAAAGCGTTTCGAGCAATTGTTTTTCACCTGACGTGTTATGTCCGTTTTTGTCGATAGAGGTAATCACCGATTTTGCCATAAGGCCGCGAAATTCCGGATCGATCGAATCGATGGCGAAACTGTCGCATAACGGTACGTCACGGAGCAGATAACGCTCCATCAGATTGAAATCATGAGCCTGGTCTGCTTCATAAACGAGGGCGCCATCAAAAGAAAAAGTCTTGCAAATCAGTTCGAGTGATTTATATATAGTGGCGGTATCAACTTGTTTTTCAACAAGATTTTCAGCCATTGTCAAGATAATGGAATCTTTTGATTGATCTGTCATATTTCGTTTTATCCTGCAGTGGCTGCCTGAATCCGGCCATATCCGCTTATCGTAGCGGATTCATCCGACAGTAGGGTTCCCAGGCTCATCCATGCTGTTTGTTGCTCAGGGGGAAAATTGCTTCTGTGGCAAGATTTTAGGGGAGAAAAAAAGAAAGTCAATGGAGATTGCCTGAAAGCTTGATGAAATAAACAACATGCAGACATTCATGTGGTGATAGACAAGCCGGAGGCCAGCTTGTACATAGAGGATACAAGCGAGTACTTTTCAAGGTTGAACCGGTACTGAATCGACGGTTCGAATGCGCAGTTCCCTTACCTTGTTGATATTGCGCGATGGCGGTTCGCCGAAAAGCCGTTTGTATTCCCGGTTGAACTGGGTGGGACTTTCATAGCCGACGGCCATACAGGCGCTCGATGCGTATTCGTTTTCAACGAGCATCAGCCGCTGGGCTTCGTATAAGCGCAAACGCTTCTGGAACTGGAGTGGACTTAACGATGTCAGCTGTTTGAAATGCCGGTGAAAGGTGGAAGTCGCCATATTGACTTTTTTAGCCAATTCATCGACTTGTATTGGTTCTTTATAGTTTTTTCTCAACCATGATATGGCCTGGGCTACCTGATGGCCCTGCGTTCCGAAGGTATTGACTGCCCTTAAAAACGGGCCCTGGGGGCCGATCAGCAAACGGTAATGGATTTCACGGATGATCATCGGAGCCATGACCGGTATCTGTTCGGGTTTGTCCAGCAAATCCAGCAAGCGCGAGAAGGCATCCAGAATGTCCGGATCGGTCCGGGTCAGGGACAGGCCGCAGTCAGGTTCTGTGCCTGTTTTCGATGACGGCGGGATTTCCGCGGCCAGCTGGGTCGTGAGCGATTTGTCGAGTCTCATGCCCATACCCAGGAATGGATTGTCTGGCGTCGCATCGAGGATATAGTTTTTGGCTGGCAAGTCGATCCCGTTGACGAGGCACCAGCCTTCCCCATACCGGTATTCCCTGCTGCCGATGTAAGAATGCTTCTGTCCTTGCAGGATCACGCCGACGGCAGGTTCATAGAAACAGTTTTCCGGGCATTCACATTCATTCTTCCTGAAAAGAAAGAACCCGTTGACCGGTGTCTGGTATTCACCGCCTTCCGGGAGCCAGTTCAGCAGTTTTTCCCTGATTGCGTCATTTTTGTTTTCAAGAACGGTTTGATTGCTTCGCGTCATGATGAAAATCCCCTTTTTCGTTTTTAAACGATTGAATACACATTGTCTTTTTACCAGATTGTCTTTCACTTTTGGTGATATTTGAGAGAAACAGGCAATAAGAAGGCAGTTTCGTATCTATATCCCGTTGCTGTCGAAGTCTTATATTGCAGTCATTGCAAGACGTTTCCGTCAGGATTTTCCTGCCGGAAATTGTCTTTGCCCTGACAGAAATTCATTATCCACTTTTTGATGAGGCTTGCCATGAAAACAATCGCTTATGCTTCCCATTCTCCGGATTCTCCGCTGGTTCCCTATTCTCTCGAGCGCCGCGATCTTCGCGACAATGATGTTGCCATGGAAATCCTGTATTGCGGTGTTTGCCATTCCGATATGCATATGTCCCGTAACGACTGGGGTATGACGGTTTATCCTGTTGTTCCGGGTCATGAAATCATAGGGCGTGTGACAGCTGTCGGGCCCAGGGTTACGCGATACAGGCCCGGGGACGCTGTCGCGGTCGGCTGTATGGTCGACAGTTGTATGGAATGCGACCAGTGCCGTCATGGTGAGGAACAGCTTTGCCGTGAAGGCATGACGATGACGTATAGCAGCCATGACCGCATCGACCATGCCGTCACTCAGGGCGGGTACTCAAAACATCTTGTTGTCCGGGAGGAATTCGTTTTGCGTGTTCCTGACGGACTTGATCTTTCCCGTGCCGCTCCGCTTTTGTGCGCCGGTATCACGACGTATTCGCCGCTCAGGACGTGGAATGTCGGTCCGGGCAGCCGTGTCGGTGTGACAGGCATGGGGGGACTTGGCCATATGGCGATCAAGCTGGCGGCCGGACTGGGGGCGGAAGTCACTGTATTGAGCCGTTCGGAAGGCAAACGGGCTGACGCCATGAAATTGGGCGCCGACAAGTTTCTGATTTCCAGTGACGAATCCGCGATGGAAAAGGCACAGTCCTGTTTCGACCTGATCATCGATACCGTTCCGGTCAAACACGATCTGAACCCGTACACCCCTTTGCTGGATGTCGATGGCACGCTCGTCATTGTCGGACAGGTCGGGCCGGTCGCCGAAGTGAATACGGTACCCCTTTTGTTCGGGCGTCGCCGTATAGCGGCTTCACCGATTGGCGGTATTCGGGAAACCCAGGAATTGCTCGATTTCTGTGCCAGAAAGAACATCCTGCCTGAATGCGAAATCATCCGGATGGATGAAATCAACACGGCTTTTGAACGGATGGAGCGTTCCGACGTTCATTACCGTTTCGTGATCGATATGGCGACGCTTGAAACTGAAAACAATTAGGAAGGAAAGATTTTTATGCAAAAACGACAATTGGGAAACAGCGGTCTTGAAGTCTCGGCTCTCGGGCTTGGCTGTATGGGGATGAGTTTCGGTTATGGGCCTGCCGGGGACAGAAACGAGATGATCGGTGTTATCCGTTCAGCATTCGAACAGGGCGTGACTTTTTTCGATACGGCTGAAGTGTATGGGCCTTTCACCAATGAACAACTGGTCGGCGAAGCGCTCGCGCCCTTCCGCTACGATGTGACGATTGCCACCAAGTTCGGTTTTGAAGCCAATGACGGTGACGGCGGCAAATGGACGAAACTGAACAGCCGTCCGGGACATATCCGGGAAGTGGCTGAAGCGTCCCTGAAACGCCTGAAGACGGATGTAATCGACCTGTTTTACCAGCATCGGGTCGATCCGGATGTGCCGATTGAGGATGTGGCCGGTACGGTGAAAGACCTGATTGCCGAGGGCAAGGTCAGGTATTTCGGTTTGTCCGAAGCCAGTGTTGATGTTATCCGGCGTGCCCATGCCGTTTGTCCCGTTACCGCCCTTCAAAGCGAATATTCGCTCTGGTGGCGTGAACCGGAAAAGGAAATTATTCCGGCGCTGGAAGAACTCGGTATCGGTTTCGTGCCATTCAGTCCGCTTGGAAAAGGTTATCTGACGGGAAAAATGAATGAAAAGACGATTTTCGACCCGACCGATTTCAGGAATATGCTGCCACGCTTTACGCCGGAAGCGCTGAAAGCGAATCAGGCGATGGTCGATCTGGTCGGAAAGATGGCCGAACGGAAAAAAACGACTCCTGCCCGGATCGCTCTGGCTTGGGTGTTGGCACAAAAACCCTGGATAGTTCCGATTCCGGGAACGACGAAACAGGCGAGGCTGGAAGAAAACATCGGTTCGATCAATGTCGATCTGTCGGCGGAAGATTTGCTGGAAATCGATTATGCCGCGTCGAAAATCAGTCTGGTGGGTGACCGGTATCCGGAAAAATACGCAAGGATGATCAGCCGATAAGCTGATTTTTCCGGGAACCGTACCGGTGGGAATCCGGTCTTTTGAATGAGGATCTGAACATGGCAATGAAATCATTTTCCAGGCTGGCAGGGGTGATGTTCGCCCTGCTCTGCCTGGGCAATATGGCAAGGGCGGATGACATGGAAAAGGCAAAAACGGCGCTGGACGCCCGTCAGGAAAAGATCGTGACAATCGCGGCTTTCACGGCCAATGGTGATTTGCCGAAATTGAAAACGGTATTGCATGAGGGTCTGGATGCCGGTCTGACTGTTAATGGGATCAAGGAAGTATTGATCCAGTTGTACGCCTATACCGGTTTTCCGAGAAGCCTGAATGCTATCCAGACGTTCATGACGGTCATGGATGAACGGGAAAAGGCAGGGATTGCCGATTCCACCGGCGCACAAGCGGCAGCACTTCCACCCGGCACTGACCGGGATGCCTATGGTGAGGCGGTTCGCATGGAATTGTCCGGGGTTGAATCGGTGCCTCCCAAAAGCGGATACCAGCTTTTCACTCCGGGAATCGATGCCTTTTTGAAGGAACATCTGTTTGCCGATATTTTCGGGCGTGGGGTGCTGGAATTTTCCGAAAGGGAGATCGCCACGGTTGCGGCTTTAGCCGCTCTGGGCGGGACGGAGGCGCAGCTTCAATACCATTTGAATGCGGCCATGAACGTCGGTTTGAGTCGGCAGCAGGTGGCGGGAGTCATTTCCGTCCTGAATCGGGATGTCGGCAAAAATGAAAGTGCACTTGCCGGGAAAGTGTTTGGCGAGGTGTTGAAAAAACGCTCGAAAATCAATTCGTAAATTATTGAATTATCATTATTTTCAAGGAAAATGAAATGAACAATATTCAGGATAAAGTCGTCGTTGTCACCGGTGCAAGCAGTGGAATCGGTGAAGCGATTGTCCGCAAGCTCGCTTCGGAAGGTGCCAGCGTTGTATTGGCCGCGAGAAGAAAAGACCGGCTGGAAAACATTGCCGGTGAAATCAATGCATCCGGTGGAAAAGCCTCGTATTATGTCGTCGATGTGACGGTTGAAAAACAGATCAGGGATATGGTTGATGATGTCGTTGCCAGACTGGGGCGTCTGGATGTCATGGTCGGCAATGCCGGATTGATGGCTCAGGCCCCTCTTTCGTCATTGAAAGTGGATGAATGGGACCGGATGATCGACATCAATATCAAGGGCGTCCTGTATGGAGTGGCTGCCGCATGGCCTGTTTTCGAAAAACAGCAGTCAGGCCATTTCATCAATATTTCGTCGGTTGCCGGTATCAAGGTCGCCGCACCGACGGGAACCGTGTATTCCGCCACCAAATATGCCGTCCGTGCCATCTCTGAAGGCATTCGTGTGGAGTCGGCTGGAAAATTCCGTTCGACGGTCGTTTACCCGGGGTATGTGGAATCCGAACTGATGTATGGCAGCTCGGATGAAAAGACAAGACAGGCAGTGATATCAGGGTATGAAAAATACGCCATTC
>CAJKQK010000096.1 GCA_905202055.1 uncultured Oxalobacter sp. | reverse complement strand
CGCTTTATGGTCAACGGGGACAGTTATTATGCGATCGAGGAGCCCGCAAGCCTGAATACACTTGAACTCTTGCCGAGGCTGAAAAAAATGGGTGTTTCCGCCATCAAGATCGAAGGCCGCCAGCGCAGTCCGGCTTATACGGCACAGGCGACGAAAGTATGGCGCGAGGCACTGGATCTCTGCCTGAAGGATAATGCCGCTTATACGGTGAAACCGGAATGGATGAGTGCGCTTGCGAAACTGTCCGAAGGACAGCAGCAAACGCTGGGCGCTTATCACCGTTCATGGAAATGAAAGAAGATTACTGATGAAGCTCTCACTCGGACCTTTGCTTTATTACTGGCCTAAAGAGCGCGTCATGCAGTTTTATCGCGCCATGGCCACCGCTCCTGTCGATATTGTATATCTGGGCGAAACAGTGTGCGCGCGTCGCCATGAATTGCGGGTGCAGGACTGGCTGGAACTGGGTGACATGCTCGCAGAATCCGGCAAGGAAGTTGTGCTGTCCACCCAGGTTTTGCTTGAGTCAGGTGCGCATCTTCAGGCAATGCACGAGATCGTCGAAAACGGTCATTTCACTGTCGAGGCGAATGATATGGGAGCAGCCGGTTCACTGGCCGGAAAAAAACCTTTCGTCGCTGGCCCTCATCTGAATCTCTACAATCCTGCATCTCTGCAATTCATGGCAGGTTTGGGGGCAAAACGCTGGGTCATGCCGCTGGAAATGGCGCGTGATGCCTTGAAGGGCATGATAACAGAGCTTCCGGACAACATGGAAACGGAAGTGTTTGCATATGGTCGGATGCCTCTGGCTTTTTCGGCACGCTGCTTTACGGCACGACATCATAATTTGCCGAAAGACCAGTGCGCTTTCAAATGCATGGATTACCCGGACGGCTTGCCGGTGCAGACACGTGAAGCGCAATCTTTTCTGGTTTTCAACGGTATCCAGACCCAGTCGACTAACGTTTATAATCTGATATCGGAAATACCGGTTCTTGCCGGTTTGAATGTCGATGTGTTGAGAATCAGCCCGCAATCGGAAAATACTCCTGAGATAAGCAGTATTTTTGCCGATACAATGGCAGGAAAATACTCCGGAAAAGAAGCGCTCGAAAAAATGAAAGACCTGATGCCGGCCGGTTCATGTAACGGTTACTGGCATGGCAGGCCGGGAATGGAATGGTATGGGCAGTGATTTGAGATTCGTTCATTGGAGAAGGGTATGAACCGGTTCAGCGTCCCGAAACTGCTTGGCGACATGATATCGCTGTTGCCGGCTTATCCCGGTTCCATGCTGTTCGTATCTGCACTGAACATGATTCTGACACCACGGCTTCCCGGGGACGTGCAGGAAATGATTCTTGGCAAGCAACTGCGACTGACCATTTCTGATGCCAGACTTGATTTCAATTTCGTCTGGACAAAGGGCGGTTTCGTTGCCGGATGGGGAAATGTCGAACCGGACATGATCATTTCGGCGAGTGCTTACGATTTTTACCAGTTATCCAGACGGGAAGAAGATCCCGATACACTTTTTTTCAGCCGTCGTCTTGTCATGGCGGGGGATACGGAACTGGGACTAGTACTGAAAAATACGATCGATGCAATGGATCTGAACGTGTTCGAGCTGGTCAAATCGGTGCCTGTCCGTAAATTTCTTGAATTGATCCCCGGCTATAAAAAGCCCTGAGGTTGCCGATCTCATCCTTGTGCCGCGAAAAGCGGCATTTTCCTGATATTTATCAAGCCTGCTTTCCTTTCTGCTGAGGAATAAACAAACCCGGTACTGCCCTTTGTCCTAATGTATCGATATGTTCGATCAAAGGGCAAAAAGATGAATATCGCTTTTGTCATCAAAAAAACACTGATTTTGCTGGCTCTGGTGGATCCCTTCATGGCGATTCCGCTTTTTCTGTGCGCAACGACAGACCTTTCACTGCCACTCAGGGAAAGGTATAGCCGCCATCTGGGTATTACCGTGGCCTTGTCGCTTTTGTTCGGCGGCCTTTTCGGCCTTCATCTCCTGAACTTCATGGGGGTAACGCTGGCGGCCATTCAGGTGGCTGGCGGCATTATCATGTTTATCGTTTCCCTGGCAATGGTGATCGCCAAGGAAGAGACGATCAAATACACGCCCGGCGAGTCAGAGGAAGCGGCTTCGGGCCCGTCCATTGTGCCGCTCGGTATCCCTTTGCTGGCGGGGCCGGCCGCCCTTTCCTACGTGATGGCTACGTCACAGATAACCGAGATGGGTGACTGGCTGGGAGTGCTGTTTCCCCCGTTTGTCGTAGGCATCGCCACATGGCTGTGTTTCCGGTTTGTTTCCAAAGGCGGAAAAATCCTGACTCCGGGAGCCCTGAAAATTATCGGCCGTCTGGCGGGTTTTCTGCTGACCGCCATTTCGGTCGAAATGATGGCGACGGGTTTCAGGCATATGTTTCCCATCCTGACGAACTAAACGATATGGGTGACCGGGCCGGTTGGAGGGGAAATAAAAAAGCATGTTTTTCAACATGCTTTTTAAATGATGAAAAGAAGCGCTTTCTAGTGTTTCGCCCTTTGCATCACGGTATCCCAGCCAAACTTGATGGCATCCTTGTTTTTATCCCAGGACATTTCGGAATCACGGTTGTACAGTTCCCATGCCGCATGAGCAGAAGGTTCGACTTCCTGCCATGACCGGTTCAGATGTTTCATTTCGTTTTGGGCCAGTTGGGCGCCATACTGGAAGGCAGGCTGGTAGTCTTCATATTTTCCGCCAGATGTCCAGTAACTGGTTTTCCATTCTTTAATGAATGCTTCTTCATTGTATTCGCTGCCTGTGCCGGAATTGGCGTAAGTATTTTGTTTGTCGTCCATATCGTCATCATCCCTGTTGAACATGTCCTTGATTTTGTCACCAGCCTTTTTCATGGCATCCGAAGTTTTATCGACTGCCTTGCCCACGGCTTCAGAAGTCGCGTCCGCTGCGTTCTGTACAGCGTCTTTGGTCTTGTCGCTGGCATTTTTCAGGGAGTCCTTGGCGTTGTCGGCTGCCTGATTCACTTTTTTGTTGAAATCGGAGCCGGTTTCCGGAGTATTCATATCCATGATATTCCCTCTCAATCAGTATCGGTTTTTCAAGTCGGCACTTCGGTGTCTTGCTGGAAACCAGGTGCCGCGTTTGTCGCTTCATTTTTGGAATCAGGTCGTTCATATCTGGAAAATGATGTGACCGCTGTCGCCATGATTCCTGTTTTTTAAAAAAACTTTGCGTTTTTAATGACTAAACTCAGATTGACAGGATGCTTCCAAGTTCCGGATTTTCAATGGAAACGCCGATTTTTCAAGGGATGCTTGATATTTGTGAGGATAATCGTCGGAAATTTTGTTTGAATAAAAGCTAATCGGGGATAATTTTGAAATGGATGAATTTAAACGAAGTTAAAACAGGTATTGTTCTGAAAAACGGGTTTGAGGAGAATGAAATGATCAGCGAGATGGAATACAGGAAAGGCAATTACATAGCACGGATGGCCGTTCTCGATACGGATGACCGGCGTTTTCGCGGAATGGTTTTGATCCGCAAGCATGGTGAGGAAGAAATCGAAAAATTCTGCGTTTCCGTTGAAAGCGATAATGTGGACGATGCTATGGACGAAGCACGTGCGCTGGCGCACAGGATTCTGGACGAAAGGGTCGTTTATGGACAACCTGATCAAGATTGATCATAAATTGTCGGTCATGTGTTTTGTGGCATGATTTTTTGCGGCTTCATTCTATTTGCAAGCCAGTTTCAAAGCAGGCTTTGCTGTTTATTCAATTTCCTGTAAATGTCCAGAATGCAGGATTATTCCAGTGCTCATACCGTTTTTTATACCTGTGATTGCCATCGGAAAAATAATGGAAACACTTTGAAAAGTTGATATTGATTCTGCATTATATCTACGTTATGCTTGGTGCCTCGCCAGTCTCTCTTGATGACGTTCCTGCATAAGGTGACTTTTCGCCAGAGCCTGTTTTTTCGTTTTCGGCCTGAAAAGAATTTTCTGTATATAGCCTTGATTTCAGATTCACGCTCAATAATAACAGTGAACAGGCACTGAAGGCTTCCGAAGCAATAAAATGGTATTTTCGTCAATCTCTTTCATATTCTTCCTCTTTCCCATATTTCTTCTGATTGATTTTTCATTCAGGAAAACAATCAAGGCCCGGAATATTGCCATCATTATATTCAGCCTGTTTTTTTATACATGGGGAGAAGGTGTCAATGTTGTCATTCTTGTCATTCTCGGTTTTTTTACATTTCTCGCCGGTCTTGTACTTTTCCGGAGTATGGAACAGAGAAAGAAAAAGTATCTTTTCCTGTTTATCGGATTTTCACTTTTAACACTGATCGGTTACAAATATCTCTATTGGCTTCTTTTTAACCTCACCAGTTTCGTTCCCTATTTGCAAAAAGTGGCGTTTTTCAGCCGATACTCTTCTCCTGTTCCCCAGATCCCGCCACTTGGAATCAGTTTCTTCACTTTTCACAGTATCAGTTATCTGATCGATATATACAGAAAGAAAATTACTGAAAAACCCCGTCTTTCGGATTTTTTGTGCTACTTCTTCATGTTCCCCCATCTTGTCGCGGGGCCAATCGTCCGATATGTCCATATCCAGAATGATCTGGGTTCACGGCAATTCAACAAACAGCTTTTCGAATACGGCATAGCGAGATTTCTGATTGGACTGAACAAGAAGATTTTGATTGCCAATTCTGTGGCACCTCTGGCTGATGTCGCTTTTTTTCAAAATTCATCACTTGGCCTTTTTGACGCATGGCTTGGAATTATTGCCTACGCGGTTCAGATTTATTTTGATTTTTCAGGATATTCCGATATGGCTATCGGGTTGGCTGCCATGATGGGGTTTCACTTTCATGAAAACTTCAATTCGCCTTATCGGAGCAAAAGCATCAGGGAATTCTGGCAAAGGTGGCATATTTCGCTGTCAACA
This sequence comes from uncultured Oxalobacter sp., assembly GCA_905202055.1. Lineage (GTDB taxonomy): Bacteria > Pseudomonadota > Gammaproteobacteria > Burkholderiales > Burkholderiaceae_D > Oxalobacter. Next base: position 1,544 of record CAJKQK010000096.1, on the reverse strand, counting down.
TGGTTACGGGATTATTTGTATATTCCACTGGGCGGCAGTCATGGTTCATCCATCAGGACATACATTAACCTGTTTATTGTTTTCGTCTTATGCGGTTTGTGGCATGGTGCGCAATATACTTTCCTGTTATGGGGAATCTTTCACGGTTTCCTCCTCTTTGTCGAAAGGCTCGGGATCGGAAACTGGCTGGAAAGACAAACGGCCTTCGTCTCACGAACTTATTGTCTGTTGATGGTGACGATGAGCTGGGTTTTTTTCAGGGCCGGTTCACTCGATCAGGCCAGTCATTATTTCGCGTCACTGTTTTTCGGAAATACCGACCCCGGCATGATGGTCATCCCGATGGAACCACTGAATCTTGTGGCTTTGGGGGTTGGCATCTGGATAGCGTTGTTCCCATTGAAACGCTTCTCTGCGGGATCGGTTCAAACGCCTGTTTATGCCTTGTTTCCTTACATTGTCAACGTTTTGCTGGCACTTCTTTCTCTGACTGTTTTATTCATGGGAGCGAGAAATCCATTTATTTATTTCAATTTCTGATGGCACAAATGAATAAAATAAAAACGTTTTTTTCCATTTTGATCCTGGTCGTTTTTTGCGGATTTTTCTTTATCGGTTCCCTGTTCGTCAATTCGGAAACGGTACTGACTAGCGAGAGGAGAAAAGTTACCGGCTTTCATATGTTAACTTCCCTGAAAAAACAGGAGATAAAGGACTTTTTCTCCAGACTGGATTTGTTTATTGCCGACAGGTTGCTATTCAAGGATCGGATATTCAAAACGGTTTCGGCATTGCATGCGGATTATTTCTTTGACTTTGATATCAGCAAAGCGGTTAAGGGAAAAGAGAATTGGTATTTTATTGGAAATTCATTCGGCAGGGTCATTGATAAACATACTGCAGATATTCCATCACCGGGCAGGGAAACACTGGCTCATATTCAGGAAATGGCAGAATTGAAAGAATTTGCCGGATCGCTGGATTCCGCTTTTTTCTATGTGATATGTCCAGACAAACATGGCATTTATCATGAATATCTTCCGGATTATCTGGCAAGAAAAAATCATGAAGAACATCGTTATGTGAATAAAGTCATTCCGCTTTTGCGTGCGGATAAAATAAATGTCATCGACCTGTACAGTATCATCAAATCGAGCAAACAAGCCGGAAATTTATATTACAGAACAGATACACATTGGAACATGCTTGGCGCCAGTATCGGATTTGATGAGATTTACCGCACAATGGAAGTGAAATTGCCTGATGGAAAATTAAAAGATATGGCTCGCCTTCCAAAGTACAGCCTGGAGAAAATACCATCGACCAATGGCGATCTTGTCTCTATTGGCGGTTTTTACAGTGCCGCCCTGAAAGACGATGACAATTATGCGCTGGTGTACAAACCGGATTCCGGTATTGTCTGGAAAATCGATGGAAAAGAACAGACTGGCCCGGTTTCCAAAGGCAAATTGATCAATAATGCCAAAGCCGGGAATCCGATCGGAATGCATAATCCGAATGCCATAAACAAAATGAAACTGGTG
>CAJKQK010000095.1 GCA_905202055.1 uncultured Oxalobacter sp. | reverse complement strand
GCCCGCTGGTATGGCGGTATCAAAGATGGCAAAGGCACACTCACGACGGAAAGCAATACCCTGTCAAATACACCTTATTCCTTTTCGGCACGTTTTAAAGATGGAAGCGGAACCAATCCGGAAGAATTGATTGCAGCCGCTCATGCAGGATGTTTTACCATGGATCTTTCCGGAAGGCTGGGCGCTGCCAATATGGTGGCAGATGAAATCGACACAACGGCTACTCTGACCATGGAAAAAACGGACAAGGGTTTTTCCATTACGAAAATTCATCTAGATGTCAAAGCGAAAATTCCCGGCGGGGATGTCTACGAATTCCAGACAGCTGTCGGTCGGGCAAAGGAAGGGTGTCCTGTATCAAGATTGCTGAATGCCGAAATAACGGTTGATGCGCAGCTGGTCAGCTGAACAGGTCAGCCTGACGCCAAAAAAAGACGGCTGTTTTGTCAGCCGTCTTTTTTTGTGTATCTATTGGCCGGGAACGATGTATCGTGCAGGTGGAGGTGTCTGCGTATTGGGGGCGGCCCGTAATCAGGCTGTCGCCGGGGAACATTTTGTATGTTACCGCTTGAGTAATTCGTCGTGACAGGAATGCTGTTGCCCCTTGAATACATGCATTGCTGGTAGGCATTGTCGTAGCGCAGCTGTGCCTGATAACTGCCTGTCGTGCCGGAACCGGCTCCCGTCAATCCCCCGAATACCAGACCCACCCCGGCTCCGACCGCTGCGCCATGACCACCATCGATCAGTGCACCTCCTGCAGCACCCAGAGCCGTTCCCACTGCCGCGCTTTTGACGCCGCTGTTGATGGCAGCGTCATTTGAATTGGTGCCGGTCCGGGACGCAGCGTATTGTCGACACAATAAATCGTCTGATCGGAACTGCTCGAAGCTGACTCCTTTCCCTGGAAGTACCATGACATTGGGGCCGGAAGGCATTGACGAACAGGCCGCCAGTGCAAGAGGGAGAAGAAACAGCAAATATCGGGATCGAAGAGGCATTTTCAACTTCTCCTGATTGCGGAGTTCGGATTTTGTCGGCGTCATTATTGGGTTCCTTCTGGAAATGGAATGACTCTTTGCCAGTTGGCGTTGCATTTCAGGACATACGGATAATAACCCTTCGGATCGGAACAGTAATACCAGTAATGTTGAGCATTGTTTTCTGGCGCTTTTTCGATATAAGTGGTCGGTGTCGACTGGATAACGACTGTTTGCGGGTAGGGGTAATAAGGCGCGTAAGGATAGTATGGATAATAAGGCGCATATGCCGGAGAAGGCCATATCGGGCCACCGAACATGATTCCGATGGAAGTCCTTGAACGTCCGTGATAATGACCATGATATCTGTCCGCGAATGCGTTACAGGAAACAAGGCTTCCCGAAAGAATAAAGACCAGAAAAAACAGCATGCGTTTCATCTTTGCGCCTTTGTCCAAAAAATAAAACGGTTGTTTGCCCGTTCGAAACGGAGCTAGAATTCACTCCATTATCCACGTCTGGATCAAGTTGTCTTATAACTGAAAAATTTTGTAACAATATGAGTTGAATATTTGATTGCAAATCATGTTCTCAAGTTCCTTCCTCTTTTACAATCGATCCGTGCAACACATTTTATCGAATTCATCCAACAATGGATAACGCTCACTGGTTTGTCCTGACAGGCGGTCTTTTGCTTTTTATCGGTGTCACCTCATCGGTACTGCGGCGTTTGCCTGTAACGACAGCCATTCTCTATCTGGCTATCGGCATTCTTGTCGGCCCTACCGGCCTGAATCTGTTTCATTTCAATCCATTGAAACAATCCCAGTTTCTTGAAGCGCTGACAGAAGTCGCCGTCCTGATTTCACTGTTTTCGGCAGGGGTAAAAATGCCTGTGCCGGTCAAAATCTGGCGATGGCGCGCTCCGATTCTGCTGGCATCGGGTTCCATGGTGGCAAGTGTCGGTCTGATGACGGCTTTTGGCTGGTTTGTGCTGGGATTGCCGATAGGAGCGGCCATTCTGCTTGCAGCGCTTCTCGCTCCTACCGACCCGGTTCTGGCGACGGATGTCCAGAGCCGTCATCCCGGAGACTCCGACAAATTGCGGTTTACCTTGACATGCGAAGCGGGCATGAATGACGGAAGTGCTTTTCCTTTTGTCGTGTTGGGAATGGGGCTCCTGGGTTTGCACAAGATCGGATTTCTCGGGTGGAGATGGCTGTTTCTGGATGTTGTCTGGGCAACAGCAGCCGGTGTCATTATCGGCTGGCTGGCGGGATATGGACTGGGGCGTGTGATCAGCAAGGTTCATCAGAAATACCGGCATGGATTGCTGGATGATTTTCTGGGACTCGGTCTGATCGGGGTGGTGTATGGTGTTTCCGAGATGTGCAATGCATGGGGCTTTCTGGCGGTTTTCTTTGCAGCGGTTGCCTTGCGGCAGGCGGAGTATCGTGCAGCCGTGGCATCTGGTGAACGTGTTGAAGTGAAAGAGTCGGGATCGGCAGAGAATGAACCCGCCCCATTTGTCAGTTCCAGTTCCCTGGTCTTCAATGAATACCTTGAACGTCTTTCCGAACTGGTTCTGATTTTGCTGGTGGGAGGGACGCTTTTCGTCAATTCCTGGAGCTGGCGCGCGGTCGGGCTGGCACTGTTCCTTTTCTTCGTGGCCCGTCCGGTCAGTGTGTATATCGGATTGTTGCCGTTAAGAGGCCTGAAACGGGTAAAAGGCCTGTCCGCCTGGTTTGGCGTTCGCGGGATCGGTTCGCTTTATTATCTGATGTATGCAATCGACAAGGGATTGTCGGAATCGCTGGCTCTTGAACTGATCCATCTGACGCTGATCGTCATTACGTTATCCATCCTGTTTCATGGCATTACGGTCAGGCCATTGCTCCACCGTTTCTGGAAATAAACCCGCGAGCGGTTTCATGGAGACCAAGCTATGAAACCGCTTTAACCGGAAGTCAGTCACTCCAGAGTTTGCCGCCAGTGGCCCAGTTTTCTTTTTTGACGTCCTGGATAATGATGTCGACCGCACCTTCACTGCATTGCAGGGTTTTGACAGTCGCCTCGGTAATCGCTTTGACGAGTTCACGTTTTTGCTCGACAGTACGGCCTTCGAAAATTTGAATGTTGATGGTTGGCATATCATTCCTTTCCAATAAAAAATCATACAAAATTGACCGGACAGATTATACGATGAGTGTCCTGAAATGAGTGGGCACTTGCAGAGTGAAGCTTTACAGGCCAACAAGATTGAAAATCATTGCCTTGCTGAAACCGGGGGCATCTTGTAAAATTCTCCTCTATTTTTATTGCGCTTTATTTTTCGGCCTTTTTCAGTTGTTTTTATGTGAAAAGGCTCATCGTGTGAACCCTTTCAGGCTGTTTATCAGGTTCCATCTTTTCCCTTGGATGTGGAAAAGGTCACTTTCAATCATTGGAGTAGGACATGTTTGCTAAAGATTATTCCCTCGCTCAGGTAGATTCCGAGTTGTGGGACGCTATTTTGCGTGAGAATACCCGTCAGGAAGAACATATCGAACTGATCGCTTCCGAAAACTATTGTTCACCTGCCGTTATGCAGGCTCAGGGTTCTCAGCTGACCAATAAATATGCGGAAGGCTATCCCGGCAAACGTTATTACGGTGGTTGTGAATACGTTGACATTGCCGAACAATTGGCACTGGACCGCGTAAAAAAACTGTTCGGCGCCGAAGCGGCCAATGTTCAGCCCAATTCCGGGTCGCAGGCCAACCAGGCGATTTTCCTGGCCATGTTGAATCCGGGCGATACCATCATGGGTATGTCGCTGGCCGAAGGCGGCCATCTGACTCACGGCATGGCCCTGAACATGTCCGGCAAATGGTTCAATGTCGTTTCCTATGGCCTGAATGAAAAAGAAGAGATCGATTACGACAGGATGGAACAGCTGGCTCACGAACACAAGCCGAAGCTGATCATTGCCGGTGCATCCGCCTATTCCCTGCGCATCGATTTCGAACGTTTTGCCAAAGTCGCGAAAGACATCGGCGCTTTCTTCATGGTCGATATGGCGCACTACGCAGGTCTTATCGCGGCAGGCGTCTATCCAAACCCGGTTCCTTACGCTGACTTTGTGACGTCCACCACTCACAAATCACTGCGTGGTCCGCGTGGCGGTTTCATCCTGATGAAACCGGAATTCGAACGCAAGATCAATTCAGCTGTTTTCCCCGGCCTGCAGGGTGGTCCCCTCATGCACGTCATTGCAGGCAAGGCAGTGGCATTCAAGGAAGCCTTGCAACCTGAATTCAAGACATATCAGGAACAGGTTCTCAAAAATGCAAGTGTACTGGCCAAAACCCTGGTTGACCGTGGTTTCCGCATCATTTCCGGACGTACCGAATCCCACGTCATGCTGGTTGATCTGCAAAGCAAGAATATTACCGGCCGTGAAGCAGAAACGATTCTGAACAGCGGTCATATCACCTGTAACAAAAATGCGATTCCGAACGATCCGCAGACGCCATTTGTCACCTCCGGCGTTCGTCTGGGCAGTCCAGCCATGACGACTCGCGGGTTCAAGGAAACCGAATCGGCAATCGTCGGCAACCTGCTTGCGGATGTGATCGAAAATCCAAACGATCAGGCTACGATCGAACGGGTACGCGCTGAAGTCAAGAAACTGACGACGGCTTTCCCGGTTTATCAGCACTGATCCGGTTTTTTCTGAAAAAGCCACCTGAACACAGGTGGCTTTTTTTATAAGGTAGAATTCCGGTTTGTCATCGATACATTTTCTTTCTTTAAAGTGAATATGGGCGAAATGAAAAAAGGTAATGATTTGCAGGGAGTATGGGATAAGCTGGATTATATCCAGAATCTGGGTGTGGATGTCATCTATTTTAACCCGATTTTCGTGTCGCCATCCAATCACAAGTATGACAGCCAGGATTATGACCACATCGATCCGCATTATGGCGTGATCGTCAAAGATGGCGAAATTATCGGGGAAGGCTTCACTCAACCCGTGGGCGGCAATCATGCCGAGACAGAAGCTTTGAAAGATGCCGTGCAACGCGGAAAAGATTGCCGGGGTGCGACGGTCTACGTCACATTGGAACCATGCAGCCATCACGGGCGTACACCTCCCTGTGCGGATGCATTGATCAGGGCAAACGTGAAGCGGGTCGTGGCGGCGATTGAAGATCCGAACAGTCAGGTGGCAGGAAGGGGATTGGAAAGACTCAAGGCAGCCGGTATCGAGGTGCTCTGTGGTGTATTGCCAGATGAGGCAAGGGAATTGAATCGCGGTTTTCTGTCCCGTTTCGAGCAGGGACGTCCGTGGGTGAGGATGAAAGTGGCTGCCAGTCTCGATGGGAAGACCGCTCTCACCAATGGCGAAAGCCAGTGGATCACTTCAGATGCTGCCAGAAGGGATGGCCACGAATGGAGAATGCGCGCCGATGCCATCATGACGGGAATCGGAACAGTGATCAAGGATAATCCCAGATTGAATGTACGTTTGCCTGATGCAATCAGACAGCCGAAACGAATTGTGATCGATAGCCAGCTGAAAACGCCGATAGATGCCCGTGTTCTTGAAAATGGGGGCAATACATGGATTTTTTCGGCAAATGCTTCGCCTTACAAAATTGAAGCGATGCAGGAAAAGGGCGTGCAGGTATTCTCTGTCATCAATGACACGGGCCGTGTTGATCTGGGTGACATGATGAAAGTCCTTGCGGAAAAGGAAATCAATGAAGTCCATGTCGAAGCCGGTGCGACATTGAATGGTGCGCTGATCCAGGCTGGTTTCGTCGATGAGATGCTGATCTATCTGGCCCCGTGTTTCCTTGGAAGTGGAAGAAATATGGTGAGCCTGAACGACATAGCCAATCTGGCCGACAAAATATCGTTCGAATTTCACGAAATCCGTACGATAGAAAACGATATAAGAATTATAGCGAGATTAACCAAATAATCGGGGAAACACATGTTTACGGGAATTATTCAGGCAGTCGGAAAAATTGAATCGGTAACGCCGCAGGGTAAAGATGAAAATGCCGGTCTCCGCTTGCAAATCAATGCAGGAACGCTGCCGATGGACGATGTCAAAACGGGCGATTCGATCGCCTTGAACGGAGCCTGTATGACCGTCGTTGAAAAAACGGAAAATGGTTTCAAAATAGATGTGTCACATGAAAGTCTGGATAAAACAACCGGACTGGACGGCAGAAATGACGTCAATCTGGAAAAAGCGATGGCTTTGGGGGATATGTTGGGAGGCCATCTGGTTTCCGGTCATGTGGATGGGGTTGGTGTCGTCCGCGAATTTTCACCGGTTGCCGAATCCTGGAAACTGGTTATTGAAGCTCCTTCTCATCTCGGCAAATTTCTGGCTTATAAGGGATCGGTGGCTGTAAACGGTGTTTCCCTGACAATCAACAAAGTGACTGATGTCGAAACGGGATGCCTGTTTTCGATCAATCTGATTCCACATACGCTCGAGGTAACGACATTGAAAAACCTGAAAGCCGGTTCCCGGGTCAATCTGGAAATCGACCTGATTGCCCGTTATGTGGAACGCATGCTGGCGGTCAATAAATGATTGGGTTGTGAAAACACGAAATCAGGAACTAGAC
>CAJKQK010000094.1 GCA_905202055.1 uncultured Oxalobacter sp. | reverse complement strand
TAAAACCGTAACCAATCCAGGCATAACCACCTCCATCAATGATGGTCTCCACAAACCCATCTCCCGCACCCAACCCAACACTCGCAAGGAACAGGGCGATTCCCACTTCCCGCAACATCAGATTGGCACTCATCGTCGTGTACGTCACCAAACCGTATTGGGGACCGAAACGGCTGATCAAAATAGAAATAATCAACGGTCCCCCCGCCAGCCCTAACTTTACCGGTTGAGGTATACCAGGGAATGTAAACGGAATGCTCCCCAACAAAATCCCCAAAAATATACCTAAAAATATCGGTACCAGATTCGGTTCACGCAAACGACGCAAAGAATTACCCAACACCTTTGCCACGTTCGTAACGGCAGCCTCCGGACCGACAACCGTCAGTGAAACGTCGTTTTGAATGGCGAATTCCGCCAATTCTTCCGGATGTGTGATATTGACGTTTTCAAGACGTGAATCGAGGGCCGTTCCACCATTTCCGGGGGCAACATAGACTTTCTGGATTTTTACCGACTGGGCCAGTTTCCATGCCAGGGCATGTTCCCTGCCTCCAGAACCGATCACTAGAATTTTCATTGAGCGAGTGTTTCCTTGGCTGTGGATCAAACAGTTTATGCAGACGTTCGAGCGATTATTCTTCTTCGTCGATGACAGCGTTTGTATAAACGTCCTGTACATCGTCAAGATTTTCCAGCGCGTCCAGAAGCTTCTGCATTTTTTCAGCATCCGTGCCGGTAAATTCGGTTTCCGTATCAGGCTTCATGACGATTTCCGCCATTTCGGGAATGAAACCGGCTTTTTCCAGGGCATCCTTGACCTGTCCGAAATCATTCGGCGCGCAAATGACTTCAAAACCGCCTTCGTCATCGCTGATGATGTCTTCCGCGCCTGCCTCGAGTGCCACTTCCATCAGTTTGTCCTCATCGGTGCCGGGAGCGAAAAACAGTTGTCCGCAATGTTTGAACATGAATGAAACCGAACCTTCGGAACCCATATTGCCACCGAATTTGGAAAAAGCGTGACGGACTTCCGAAACGGTTCTGACCCGGTTGTCGGTCAGGCAGTCAACAATGATGGCTGCACCATTGATGCCATAACCTTCGTAACGCACTTCTTCGTAATTGACGCCGTCCAGTGTCCCGGTACCCCGGGCAATGGCGCGCTGCACGTTTTCTTTAGGCATATTGGCTGCAGTCGCTTTTTCGGCGGCAAGCCGCAGGCGAGGGTTGCTGTTGATGTCGCCACCGCCCATTCTGGCCGCCACGGTAATTTCCTTGATCAACCGGGTCCAGATTTTTCCGCGTTTTGCGTCGGTAGCGGCTTTTTTATGTTTAATATTGGCCCATTTGCTATGTCCAGACATCTTTTTCTTTCTGTGAAAAGTTAGCTAATTCGACGCTGAATTTTATCATACTGTAAGAGGCTGAAAAATCGTGTTATTCATCTGTTTGCGCAAATATGTGCGGAATTGTTGGACAATTCACATGCTTTTGAACGCAATGGCGTTTTCAAAGGCTGAAGAACATGGCATGCTGGAATAATGGCTGAGAGAGAATGATTAACCGGATTTTGTCGGATGAACTGAATATGGAACTCTATCCACGACTGGTCGGCGACGTCGGCGGAACGAATGCACGTTTTGCAATAGAAACGGCGGCAGGCTGTTTTGAGGCGTCTGCCATTTATCCCAACAAGGATTTCGCCGGTTTTTCCGATGTCTTGCGGTATTACCTGTTGCAGGAAAAAGCGGTTTCGGCCGGGTCGGGAAAACTGAAGTACGCTGCCGTCGCCATTGCCAACCCCATTGAGGGTGACTGGATCAAAATGACCAATTCAGCCTGGGCTTTTTCAATTGAAAGTGTCAGGGCTGAATTCGGTTTCGAGGTTTTTTTGATGGTCAATGATTTCACGGCACTGGCCATGTCCCTGCCGTCATTGCCACCGGCCTGTGCCAGACAATGTGGAGGGAACAAAGCAAAAAAGGAAAGGCCCATCGGCCTGATCGGTGCCGGAACCGGTTTGGGGGTGTCGGGGCTGATCCCGGCACACGATGTCTGGATTCCTCTGGAAGCCGAGGGCGGCCATGTTACTTTCTCCCCTTTTGACGAGCTTGAAATCGACATCCTTGAACTCGCCGGAAAGGAATACAGGCATGTCTCTGCAGAACGTTTTCTTTCGGGAAGAGGGATTGAATTTCTGTATGAACTTCTCTCGGAAATAAAAGAAGGTGAAAGACGTTCTTTGTCCGCTCGTGACATCATTGAACGTGCATCGGTTGAAAAAAACGGTTTATGCGATCAGGTAATCGATGTCTTTTGCAAGATGTTCGGGACAGTGGCGGCCAATCTGGCATTGACGCTGGGCGCAAAAGGGGGCGTTTATATCGGTGGCGGGATCATTCCGAGACTGGGCGAGCGTTTTCTCGTTTCCGGTTTCCGGAAACGTTTTGAGGACAAAGGGCGTTTTTCCGGCTATCTGGCCGAAATTCCGGTTTTTGTCATCACGGATACGTACGCCGCTTTCGGGGGGGTCTCACTGCTTTTGAATAATTACCTCAAACGCAATTCAGTTGCGTAAACAGGCCACTTTGTCATTTGAGGCCTTTGGGAAGAGGAAAGCTCAAATTTTCCTGAAGCCCCTCCTGCTCGATAATTGAACTCCCCCCATGTTGCCGCAATAGGGAAATCACTTCCTGAACGAGTATTTCAGGTGCTGACGCGCCCGCAGTGATACCGACACAATCGTGTCCGTCAAGCCATGCCACATCGATCTGGCCGGCATTGTCCACCATGTAAGCCTGCGCCCCGTTTTTCTCGGCAATTTCGCGAAGGCGATTCGAATTCGAGCTGTTTCGGCTGCCGACGACAATGATCAGTGTCGCTTTTTCAGCCAACCGTTTGACCGCTTCCTGGCGATTGGTCGTTGCGTAACAGATATCGGCCTGTTTGGGTTCGGCAATGGACGGGAATCTTGTTTTCAGTTGATGGATGATTTCGGCTGTGTCGTCGACAGACAAAGTCGTCTGGGAAACGTAGGCCAGTGCATCGGGATTGTCGACTTTCAATTGTTCGATATCACTGTAGCCATCGACCAGATACATCCCTGTGTCGGCTTGTCCCATCGTCCCTTCCACTTCCGGATGTCCCTTATGGCCGATGACGATGATTTCACGCCCGTTTCTGCGGTTTTTTGCGACCTCGACGTGTACCTTGGTGACGAGTGGGCAAGTGGCGTCGAACAGCTTCAGATTGCGGGTTTGTGCGTCTCTTCTGATCGCCTGCGATACGCCATGTGCGGAAAAGATGAGGACGCTGCCAGACGGGACTTCATCCAGTTCCTCGATGAAAATGGCTCCCATCTCTTTCAGGCGATCGACGACGTGGGTATTGTGAACGATTTCATGGCGGACATAGACGGGTTTTCCGAAGAGTTCAAGCGCCCGTTCCACCGTTTCGATGGCGCGTTTGACACCTGCGCAAAAACCTCTGGGTTGTGCCAATATCAGTTGCATAGTCAGGTAATCGTCAAAAAAGACAGAGTATAAAGATAATTTTTTTGTTAATCAGGCCGGTTTGAAATAAAATTTCCACAATTCAATAAAAACCGATAAACAACATTCGACAAGGTTAACACATAAGATTATGGCTATCACTGACTGGCCTGCGCATGACAGACCCCGTGAACGATTGATCAGGGGAGGTCCCCAGTATCTTTCCGACGCCGAGCTTCTGGCTATTTTTCTGAGAACGGGAACGAGTGGCAAGAGCGCCGTCGATCTGGGAAGGGAAATCATGATGCATTTCGGATCGCTTTCCAAACTGTTTTCAGCGCAGCTGAATGATTTTTCGGATCTGAACGGGATCGGACCCGCCAAATTCGCCCAGTTGCAGGCGATTGTGGAACTCGCCAGACGCTTGCTGGCCGAGGACTTGCAAAACGGGGTGACCTTGTCTTCTTCAGACAAGGTGATGAATTATCTCCAGCTTTATTTCAGCCGTTTGACACATGAGTCGTTTGTCGTTTTATATCTCGATATCAAAAACAAATTGATCGAATGCCGGGAAATGTTTCGGGGCACCTTGTCACAAACGAGTGTTTATCCCCGTGAAGTCGTCAAGGTGGCTCTGGCAAACAATGCGGCCAGCGTCATTCTGGCACACAATCATCCTTCGGGAAAAGCGGACCCCAGCAATGCCGACAAGACGCTGACGCATGCACTGAAACAGGCGCTGGGACTCGTCGACATCCGGGTGCTGGATCACATCATCGTCGCGGGCAGGAATACCTACTCTTTTGCCGAATATGGTTTTTTGTAACCGAAAAAGGGCACAGGCCGTGAAGAAATAAAAAAAAGCAGCCCGGAAAGCTGCTTTTTTTATTGCCGGCATCAGGCGGATATGAGTTCGATGTCGAAGATCAGATCGGCATTGGGAGGAATGACATTGCCCAAACCGGCAGGGCCGTAAGCCAGCCTGGGTGGTATGTACAATGTCCGTCTGCCGCCCACTTTCATGCCTTTGACGCCATGATCCCAACCCGGGATGACGTAGGAAACGCCAAGGGGAAATGTGAAAGGCTTGTTGCGCTCACGGCTGCAGTCGAACTTTTTGCCCGGCGTCCCATCCGGGTTTTTCAACCAGCCGGTATAGTGGACTTTTACGAATGAAGAACCTTTACCCGCTTCGGTTCCTGTACCTATTACTTCGTCCCGATATTGAAGACCTGAAGGAAGGGTAATGAGAGTCGTCATCTTTTACCTCACGATCATTTTCAATTAAAAAACACTCTGTTAATGTTAGATAGTACCATCAAGCATAAATTATGTCAGAATGGAAAATCAATTTGTCTCTTATCTTTCATTAAAAAGTCTGAATAACTTATTATGGCAATCGGATTGATCATTATCGGCGATGAAATCATGTCGGGAAAAAGAAGCGACCAGCATTTCCCGAATGTGGTGCAAATTCTGAAAGAACGCGGCTTGCAACTGGACTGGGCAAGATATATCGGGGATGATCCGGAGCTGATCGTTTCGGTTCTGAAAGAGTCTTTTGCCAGTTCCGATATCGTTTTCTGCTGTGGCGGCATCGGTTCCACGCCGGACGACCATACCAGACAATGTGTTTCCATCGCTGTCGGCAAACCGCTTGAATTGCATCCTGAGGCGAAAATAAAGATTTATGAACGGATCGCCGAGACGGCGAAAGACCCCAACCATATCGATTACCACTCTCCCGACAATATCAGGCGGCTTCAGATGGGGGAATATCCCACCGGTTCGAAAATCCTTCCCAATCCGGTCAATCGCATTCCGGGCTTTTCCTATGGAACCCATTATTTCGTGCCCGGTTTTCCGCAAATGGCCAAAGCCATGATTGAATGGGCACTCGATACATATCACCACTCCCTGTTCCACCAGACGGAATATGCCGAAAAATCGGTGGTGGTATATGGTGCAGTCGAAGCGAAAATGACACCGTTGATGGAAAAAATCGAGAGCCTGTTCCCGGCGGTCAAGGTTTTCAGCCTGCCACATATGGGAAATACCAGACTGAGCAACTACGTCGAACTGGGCGTGAAAGGGCAGCCCGACAAACTGGATCAGGCGTTTTCCATGCTGGTGAATGGCCTCGACGAAATTGGTGCGAAGTATCAACTGGGCGACAAATAACAAGTTGCACTGATTGAATGCATCAATAAGCAGTATAATGCACCGCAATGGTGCAATCATCGGAGAATGGAGTCTGAAACGTTTTCGGCATTCGCCTGCCTGTGCGCGTATTGAGGATGCTGGCACGAAATATGCTTGTAATGGTATCGGTTCATATAAAGAACGCACGTTTGTAAAAGAACAGTAAAGTCAACGACCAATAAAAGGATTATTTAGGAGAAATGTATGTCTAGGACTGCAGAAGACGTCTTGAAGATGATTGAGGAAAACGAAATAAAGTTTGTCGATTTTCGTTTTACCGATACAAGGGGCAAGGAAATGCATGTCACGGTACCTGTGTCCAGCTTCGATTTGGACAAATTTGAGGAAGGGCATGCATTCGACGGTTCTTCTATTGCGGGATGGAAAGGGATTCAGGCATCCGATATGTTGCTGGTTCCCGATCCTGCCACAGCCAACCTGGATCCGTTCATGGAAGACCCGACCCTTTTCATGCAATGCGACGTGATCGAACCGTCTGACGGCAAGGGGTATGACCGGGATCCACGTTCCATCGCGAAACGGGCGGAAGCGCATCTGAGATCGTCCGGACTGGGCGATGTCGCTTATTTCGGTCCTGAACCTGAATTCTTCATTTTCGACAGCGTTCGCTGGAATAACGACATGTCCGGCTGTTTCTTCAAGATCGATTCGGAAGAAGGGTCCTGGTCGACCGGCCTCAAGATCGAAGGCGGCAATACCGGCCACCGTCCGGCAGTCAAAGGCGGTTATTTCCCAGTTCCTCCAATCGACAGTTTTCAGGACATGCGTTCGGAAATGTGTACCCTGATGGAACGCATGGGCATTCCTGTCGAAGTCCATCATCACGAAGTGGCAGGGGCAGGCCAGAATGAAATCGGGACCCGTTTCTCGACATTGGTCGAACGTGCCGACTGGACACAGAACATGAAATACATCATCTGGAATGTCGCCCATACTTACGGCAAGACCGCAACGTTTATGCCGAAGCCGATCAT
>CAJKQK010000093.1 GCA_905202055.1 uncultured Oxalobacter sp. | reverse complement strand
CGGTCGGACTTCCTGGAGAGAAGCACGGTATCCCAGGCAGTTTTTCCACTATCCGCCTGCAATTGGGATGGTTTATCCACAAATGTCCTGGCTGTCTCCACCGGATTCTTTAACTCTATGTTCATCTTGTGGCTGCGGTGCATATACAGAATCTGGCCAATGACCCTTTTCTGGTCCTTCCGCTCCACAATCTTATCCACAAATCCATGCTCCAGCAAAAATTCAGAACGCTGGAACCCTTCCGGCAGCTTTTCACGCACGGTCTGTTCAATGACGCGGGGACCGGCAAAGCCGACCAGCGCTTTCGGTTCAGCGAGTACGACGTCGCCCATGAAAGCGAACGAGGCGGAAACGCCACCCATTGTCGGATCGGTCAGAACGGAAATGAAAGGCAAGCCTTTTTCTGCCAGACGAGTCAGAATGGTATTGGTTTTGGCCATCTGCATCAGGGAAAGCAGGCCTTCCTGCATACGTGCACCACCACTGGCGGTAATGCAGATGAACGGTACTTTCCGTTCAATCGCTTCTTTCACCCCGCGAACGAAACGTTCACCGACGACAGACCCCATCGAACCGCCCATGAATTCGAATTCGAAACAGGAAACGACTACCGGAATGGATTTGATCGAACCGCCGACAACAATCAATGCATCGGTTTCACCGGTGCCTTCAACAGCGGACTTAAGGCGATCGGGATATTTTTTGCTGTCCTTGAATTTCAGAGAATCGAAAGGTGTCACGGATTCGGCGACCTGATAGCGGCCTTCGGCATCAAGCAGTGCATCCAGCCTGTCGCGGGCGCGAATGCGCATGTGATGGCTGCATTGCGGACAAACGTGGGAATTCGACTCCAGATCGGTCCGGTATAACACCGCTTCGCAGGATGGGCATTTCACCCACAAGCCTTCAGGCACCACCCGACGTGGTGTTGTCTGATGCTGGATTCGCGGTGGAAGCAACTTGTCAAGCCAACTCATAAAATCTCCTGATCAAACAGGCCATCGGACCGGTCCGATGGCCTGTTTTCTGCACTTTTATTGTATTAAAAAATTCATTCCGGCAAACACCGGATCACAGGACGCTTTTATAACCTGTATAAAATCATTCGTCCAGTGCTTTGCGTATCTCTTTCAAAAAAGATTTCACGGCAAAAGCCGCTTCATCCGGTTTCGCGCTTTCCAGTTCCTGGATAATACGACTGCCGATGACGACCGCATCGGCAGAAGCGCCGAGCGCTCTGGCAGTCGCCGCATCACGGATTCCGAAACCGACACCCACCGGAATGGTAACGTGTTTTTTGATTTTTTCAATCCGGGATGTTACCTCATTTACGTTCAAATTTCCTGAACCGGTAACACCTTTTAGTGAAACATAGTAAATATAGCCAGTGGCGAGCCGACCGATTTCCAGAATGCGTTCATCGGTCGAGGTCGGCGCCAGCAGGAAAATCATATCGATGTCATTCGCTTTCAGTTTCGTGGCGAATTCTTCGCTTTCTTCCGGTGGATAATCGACGACAAGAACGCCATCGACCCCTTTTTCAGCCGCTTTTTTAATGAAAACATCCACACCCATGCGTTCGATCGGGTTGGCATATCCCATCAGAACGACCGGAGTGTTCTCATCCCTGATCCGGAATTCTTCGACGGTCTCCAGTACCTTCTCCAGAGTCATGCCTTTTTGCAAGGCGACTTCGGAAGCGTGCTGGATAACCGGGCCATCGGCCATCGGATCGGAAAACGGGACACCGAGCTCGATGATATCGGCACCGCCTTCAACCATGGCGTGCATGATGGGTACAGTCAGTTCCGGAGCGGGAAAACCGGTTGTGACAAATGGGACAAGTCCCTTTCTGTTCTGCTTTTGCAGACGATTCAATGTTTGTTGTATGCGAGACATAATCAATCCTGTTCTTTAAGTTCGGTTAATGGTTCATGTGTTCGTCGTCTTAAACGACCTTACCATTGAATGCCGGCTCTTCGGGCGACGGTGTGCATATCCTTGTCACCCCGGCCGGACAGATTGACCAGAATTAATTTGTCTTTGGGCAGCGTTGGTGCGAGTCTGGCGGCATAAGCCAGGGCATGACTGGATTCCAGCGCAGGAATGATGCCTTCGATGCGGCAGCAGTCGTGGAAAGCGGCCAGCGCTTCTTCGTCATTGATACCCACATATTCGGCGCGACCGATATCTTTCAGCCATGCGTGTTCAGGGCCGACCCCCGGATAATCAAGCCCCGCCGAGACGGAATGGGTATCGATTATCTGGCCGTCACCATCCTGCAAAAGATAGGTACGGTTGCCGTGCAGAACGCCTGGTATCCCTCCGCTCAGGGATGCGGCGTGACGTCCGGTTTCGATACCGTCTCCGGCGGCTTCCGCACCGACCAGTTTCACGTCCTTGTGGTCGATATAGGGATAAAAAATGCCCATGGCATTGGAACCGCCGCCGACACACGCGACGACCACGTCAGGCTGGCGACCGGTCAGCTCCGGCATCTGCACCAGACATTCCTCGCCGATGACCGACTGGAAATCCCGTACCATCATCGGGTAAGGATGTGGGCCCGCTACCGTACCGATAATGTAAAAAGTCGTTTCGACATTGGCAACCCAGTCGCGCATGGCTTCGTTCAAGGCATCTTTCAGGGTTCTGGAACCGGATTCGACCGGAATCACGTTCGCCCCCAGAAGCTTCATCCGGTAAACGTTCTGCGCCTGCCGTTCGACGTCTTCACTACCCATGTAGACATGGCATTCGAGCCCGAAACGGGCACAGATCGTGGCCGTCGCCACACCATGCTGGCCTGCGCCGGTTTCCGCGATGATACGTTTCTTGCCCATGCGTCTTGCCAGAAGCGCC
This sequence comes from uncultured Oxalobacter sp., assembly GCA_905202055.1. Lineage (GTDB taxonomy): Bacteria > Pseudomonadota > Gammaproteobacteria > Burkholderiales > Burkholderiaceae_D > Oxalobacter. Next base: position 3,927 of record CAJKQK010000093.1, on the reverse strand, counting down.
TGTCCGATCACGTTGTTGACCTTGTGGGCTCCGGTATGGTTCAGGTCTTCACGCTTCAGGTAAATCTGCGCGCCACCCAGCAAGTCAGACCAGCGGGTCGCGTGATAAACGGGAGAGGGGCGGCCGACGTAATGCTTCAGCTCATGACGGAATTCGGCGAGAAAATCCGGATCGTCCTTGTAACGGGCATAGGCTTCGTTCAGTTCGTCCAGTGCGTGAATAAGGGTTTCGGAAACGAAACGGCCACCGTAAATGCCGAAATGGCCTTTATCATCCGGCAAATGATAATCGGATGTTTCGAACAGCGCATTGGAAGCGCTGCAACAACAGTCTTTGTCTTTCATGGAAATTCTCTCGATTGTGCAATGTCGTTTTCAACCCGGTGAAAACGGAACGTGCCGGAAAACCGGTTCAGCCAATATGGTCCGCCTGACGGACGGCTTTTATGAAAGTCCGGATTTTTTCGGCATCCTTGATGCCCTTTGCCGCTTCCACGCCACTGCTGACGTCAACGGCAAACGGGCGCAGTTCAGAAACTGCACCAGCGACATTTTGCGCACTCAAGCCACCACTCAAAACGACCCGAGGCCCTATTTCTTTTGATACGAGAGACCAATTGAAAACCTTTCCTGCTCCGCCGTAAGCGTCCGTCCAGGTGTCCAGAAGCAACCCTTTGAAATACGGACTGGCATTGCGATAAATCCGTTCATATTGTAGCAAATCATCGGCTGTTGTATCCGGTTTGACGCGAAAAACGCGAATAAAAGGCCTGTTTGTCGCAGCGGCCGCTTCGGTGCACCACTCAGGCGACTCGTCACCATGAAACTGCAAAAGAGATAAATGTGTCGTTTCGGCAACAGCCCGTACATCGTCGATGTCGGCATTGACGAACAGGCCGACCGACGTCACGAAAGGAGGCATTTCCGTCATCAGCTCCACCGCCCTGTGAGCCGATACGTAACGCGGACTGTCCGGATAAAAAACGAAGCCCAGTGCATCAGCGCCAGCGGCAACTGCCGTATGTATATCTTCCTTGCGGGTCAGCCCGCAAATTTTTATTCGGGTTCGATTCATGATTTCGCCATCTTTAAAACGGATTGTAAACTGCCTGATCTCTTCGTATTTTAAGGAAAAACATCTTCCCGTTGCGGCAAGCCCCATTTCGCATCGTAATGGACGCGTGACAGGTAAAGGCCGTCCGGCATGAAAGTGGGAGCTGCCAGCGAACGGTCTTTCGCATCCAGCAATTGCCTCATCCATTCGGGCGGATGGTTGCCCTTGCCGACGTATACCAGCGAACCGACGATATTACGCACCATGTGATGAAGGAATGCGTTCGCCTCGAACGTGAACACGATCAGATTGCCCTGTTTTTCAATACCGATGCTTCTGACAGTTTTGACCGGTGTGATCGACTGGCATTCCGCTGCACGGAACGCGGAAAAGTCATGCTCCCCCACCAGCAAGTCGGCCCCTTTTTGCATCAGTCCGATATCCAGTGGTTTGAAAACCCATCCGGCACGGCTTTTCCATAGCGGGGAACGTACCGGGCTGTTATAGATCAGGTAACGGTACCGCCGTGCCATTGCACTTGAACGGGCATGAAAACCATCCTTTCCTCCCGGCACTTCGCACGCCCAGCGCACGGCGATGGATGCTGGCAGATAGGTATTGACTCCCTTTACCCATGAAACCGGCAAGCGGTCGAGTTCCGTATCCAGATGCACGACCTGTTCGCTTGCATGAACGCCCGCATCGGTACGCCCTGCGCACATGGTTGAAATGCGTGTTTGCGTAAACCGGAAAATCGCTTCCTGCAACTGATCCTGAACGGTCATGCCGTCCGGCTGGGTTTGCCACCCCCGCCAGTTTGTTCCGTCATATTCAATACCCAGTGCGATGCGTTTCATTTGTCGGTTTTATTGTTTCATCTGTCCTCTATTTTACCTGCGCACATTATATTCATCATCTGCGGAAACGACTTATCAGGCAAAAATATGATTTTCATACTATTGATTTTTTAAAAATGGATCAACGGTAACCGGCGCCATCGAAAAGATTTCGTATTAAAACGCTGCATCCTTGCAAACGGCAGTCTGTCAAACGAAATATCATCAATATGAAAATGATTCTCATTCTCATATTGATATACCGGAACATCAAGACTACAATATGAGAACGATTTTCAAATTCAGAAAAAAGGATCTCTTTTGAACAGGTCATCGCCATATCAGACCAGACACCGGAAAACTCTGTTCTCGTATCTGGAATCGTTATCGGGAAAACACGTGACGGCAAGCGATATTCATCACCATTTCCAGCAACTGGGCATATCCATCGGTATGGCCACCATATACCGGCATCTGGAAAGAATGGTCGATGAAGGCCTTGTCAATCAATACCTTATGGACAAGTCAGACGCTGCCTGTTTTGAGTATGTGGGTCCCCATCAGGATGATGAAAAGACGTCATGCTTCCATTTCAAATGTGAAACATGCGGAAAACTGATTCATTTGCATTGCGACGAACTGGAACTGATACAAGGTCATCTGTTAAAAAAGCATGGGCTCGATATCAATTCCATGCGAACGGTTTTATATGGAAATTGCACCCGGTGCATGAATTCATCTCATCGCTGACCGGACAGATTATCCAGATTCAAGGCATGTCATGAAAATTTTCCGAGAAAAAAGAACCCTGGCGATCCTTTTATGTATCGCTCTGGTTTATCTTGCCATTTTCTCAACATGCCACTTTCATCACGACAATGGCGATGAAGGTTTTGGAGTTCCCTGCCCTGTCTGTACATCTCTTAAACTTGCCGATCCCCCCATTGAACCGGCTGGATTCATGGAAACCCTTCCGTTCAGTTTGATTTCGGGGGCAATTTTCCTGTTAATACCTCTGTGCGCTGGCCGAATTCTCCTTCTATCCCATGCCACGCCAATCAGCCAGAAAACCAGAATGAATAATTGAGACTTTCCTCTGGTGTTACAACACATTATTTACTGGCCAACTCAGGCATCTGCCTGTTTTTGCCTGTGTTTGACTGTCCTGGAAGGTTTTAAACAAATGAAACGTTTTTTTTCTGTTCTGATCATGGCGGTATTGTCTCTTTCGTGTCTGGTTGCCTGCCAGTCGCGTACTCAGGAAGACAAACCCATCCCGCATAAACTGAAAGTTGTTACCACGATTTTTCCGCAATACGATTTCGCACGGCAGCTGGCCGGTGACAAGGCTGAAGTTACCATGTTGCTCAAACCCGGCATGGAAAGCCATACTTATGAACCTACTCCACAGGATATCAAGCTGATCCGGAATTCCGACCTGTTCATTTATACAGGAGGTGAAAACGACGTCTGGATTGAAGAAATCCTGAGTTCTATGGGTGACAAAAAACCGGCAACCCTGAAATTGCTCGATATTGTTCCGACCGTCAAAGAAGAAGTCGTCAAGGGAATGGAACACGATCATGACGACGGCGAAGACGAACTGGACGAGCATGTCTGGACTTCCCCCAAAAATGCCATGGCGATTGTAAACAGCATTGCCGCGAAGATGAGTGAAAAAGATCCGGAAAACGCAAAAGCTTATGAAACAAACCGCGAAAACTATATTCTTCAACTCAAATCGCTGGATGACGCTTTCCGAAACGTTGTAAAGAACGCCAAACGCAAAACGATACTTTTTGGCGACCGTTTTCCATTCCGTTATCTTGCCGATGAATACGGACTGAAATACTACGCGGCCTTTTCAGGTTGCTCCACCGAAACCGAGGCCAGCGCCGCAACGATGGCATTCCTGATCGATCGGGTAAAACGGGAACATCTTCCCGTCGTTTTCACCATTGAATTTTCAAACGGCAAAATTGCAGACGCCATCAGTGACGCCACCGGTGCACGGAAAGTGACCCTGTTTTCCAACCAC
>CAJKQK010000092.1 GCA_905202055.1 uncultured Oxalobacter sp. | reverse complement strand
TTTCAACCCGGTCGTGAATTTCCGCCAGCAAATCGTCTACCTGTGTGGTTGCCGATTTTACCTGAATGACCGGATCGACCAGACCGGTCGGACGAACCAGCTGCTCGACCACCTGTCCGGAGTGAGTCAATTCGTAATTGGCAGGAGTTGCCGACACGAAAACCGATTGCCGCATTTTGCCTTCGAATTCATCGAAACGCAAAGGCCGGTTATCGAGCGCCGAGGGCAGCCTGAACCCGTAATCGACCAGATTGGTCTTGCGTGAGCGGTCACCGTTATACATGCCGTTCAATTGTCCGATCATGACATGCGATTCATCCAGAAACATCAATGCATCCGACGGAAGATAATCGACCAGTGTCGGAGGCGGATCGCCCGGCTTCATGCCGGTCAAATGACGGGAATAGTTTTCGATCCCCTTGGTAAAACCCAGCTCATGCATCATTTCCAGATCAAAACGCGTCCGCTGCTCGATCCGCTGCTCTTCAATATACTTTCCGTTTTCCCGGAACCAGTCCTTGCGTTCGACAAGTTCTGCCTTGATCGTCTCAATGGCACGCAAAACCGTTTCACGTGGCGTCACATAATGGGAACCCGGATAAATCGTGAACCTCGGAATTTTCTGCAAAACCTTGCCCGTCAACGGATCGAAAAAATGCAGGCTTTCGATCTCGTCATCGAACATCTCGATACGGAGCGCGTAATCTGCGTTTTCCGCCGGAAAAACATCAATCGAATCTCCCCTGACGCGGAACGTGCCCCGGCTGAAATCGATATCATTTCGGGAATATTGCATCTGCACCAGACGTGCAATCACATCGCGGTGAGGAATCCTGTCCCGTTCGCGCAACGTCAAAATCATCTGGTGATACTCGTTCGGGTTACCGATACCGTAAATCGCCGAGACAGTCGCGACAATCACGACATCACGACGTTCCATCAGCGACTTGGTGCACGACAGACGCATCTGCTCGATATGCTCGTTGATCGCCGAGTCTTTCTCGATAAACAGATCCCGCTGTGGAACGTAAGCTTCCGGCTGATAGTAATCGTAATAACTGACGAAATACTCGACGGCGTTATTCGGGAAAAACTCCCTGAACTCGCTATACAACTGTGCAGCCAGTGTTTTATTGGGTGCAAAAACGATAGCCGGCCTGCCCAGGCGGGCTATCACATTAGCCATTGTATACGTCTTCCCCGACCCGGTCACACCCAAAAGGGTCTGGAACGACAAACCGTCTTCGATCCCCTCAACGAGCTTGTCTATCGCCTCCGGCTGATCACCGGAAGGCGCAAACGGCTGGTATAACTGAAAAGGTGAGTTGTCAAAAGTGACAAATTTTCCTTCTTTACGAGAAGAAACAGGTAATATTTGAGACATACTGTTCGTACCTTTGATAAGATGTCGATACATCATAAAGCAAGTACAATGTTGCTTATGAGGCACTGCATAAATTGCCGATGTGCAATGACTATGCGGATTGCTTTTCGCAATACATATTGAATGTTAACACGATGAACGAATCTATTCCGGAAACCATTTTTTCCGCCATTCCGATGGCGCCCCGCGATCCTATTTTAGGCATTACCGAAGCTTTCCACGCCGACCCCAATCCGCAAAAAATCAATCTGGGTGTCGGCGTTTATTATGATGACAACGGTAAAGTCCCGCTATTGAAATGTGTGCTGGAAGCTGAAAAACAGATGACAGCCCAGGGCAGCCCCCATACATATCTGCCGATTGATGGATTGGCCATGTATGACAGCGCCGTCCAAAAACTGGTATTCGGTGAAGATAATATCGTCCTGAAAGAAAAACGTGTTGCGACCGTTCAATCCATTGGTGGAACAGGCGCCCTGAAAATCGGCGCCGATTTCCTCAAACGCTTTTCTTCGAATTCACAAGTCTGGATCAGCGATCCAAGCTGGGAAAACCACCGTGCCCTTTTCGAAGCGGCCGGATTCAAGGTCAATACTTATCCGTACTATGATCCGGTCAACCGTGGTGTCGATTTCGTCGGCATGATCAGCACCCTCAAATCCTTGCCTGTCCGCTCGGTAGTTGTTTTACACGCCTGCTGCCACAACCCGACCGGCGCAGACCTGTCGGATGCACAATGGGACGAAGTCATCGAAGTCGTACAGCACAACAAGCTGATTCCATTCCTGGACATGGCATATCAGGGTTTCTCCGAAGGCATCGAAGCCGACGGCAAAATCGTTCGCCGTTTCGCCAAACTGTATTCTCCGGTTCTTGTCTCGAGTTCTTTCTCGAAATCGTTTTCACTCTACGGGGAACGTGTCGGCGCTTTTTCCATCGTCACCGGCAACGCCGATGAAGCGGCCCGGACACTCTCACAGCTGAAAAGAATCATCCGCACCAACTATTCCAACCCTCCGATTTACGGTGCAAAAATTGTCGGAACGGTTTTGAATAATCCGGAACTGCACCAGATGTGGGAAAACGAACTGACAGGAATGCGTGTCCGGATTCACGAAATGCGCCAGAAACTGGTCGATGAACTGGCTGCCAAAACAAACGGCCAGGACTTCAGTTTCATCATCCGTCAAAACGGCATGTTCTCCTACTCTGGCCTGACGCCCGAACAGGTCGAAAAACTGAGAAAAGACTATTCCGTCTACATCGTCAGTACCGGACGCATCTGCGTCGCGGCACTGAATTCCCATAATCTGGATTATGTTGCGGATGCCATAGCCAAAGTATTGTAAGCATTCGGGCCATCCTCATAAAACCGGCAAAATTCGGAAGAATTTGCCGGTTTTTATTTCCTGTCTGACTGTTTTATGTTAAATCCGGGGGAAACGAAACGATGTTTTCCCTGTCTGACCAAACGTCGTGTCAGGGAAGACTGATTTGCGAGCCATACCGGGCGACAAATCTCTTTCCTGAAGAAAACCAAACATTTGAAACAATCCTTTCATCAAATGAGATAAGACAATACATAATTGCTTGTTTCATGAAAAATAGGCAATCATTTCCAAATGGAGAACATCATGCGTACAAAATTAACTGCCTGTGCATTAATTGCAGCCATTGCCGTCACCGGCTGTGCCAACATGACTGAAAAACAGAAAACAACCACAACAGGTGCCGGTATCGGTGCCGTTGCCGGTGCCGCCATCGGTGCCCTGACTGGCCCTGGTGGCTGGGGGCGTGCGGCAGTCGGAGCTGCCATCGGTGGTCTGCTCGGTGGTGGCGGTGGTTACCTGTGGGGTAATCACATGGAAAAACAGAAACAGGAAATGGAAGCTGCAACACAGGGTACCGGTGTCGAAGTCGTTCAGACCGAAAACAACATGATCCGTGTCAGCATTCCAAGCGATGTTTCGTTCACTACCGGTAGTTCCACCCTCTCCCCGCAATTCAAAACCATCCTGAGAGATCTGGCTACCACTTTGAAAAACAACCCGTCTTCTTCCATCTTCGTGGTAGGCTATACGGATAATACCGGTTCTGATTCCGTGAACCTGCCCCTTTCGAGAAGACGCGCCGTGAGCGTCATGGAATATCTGGTCAGCCAGGGCGTTGCCGCCAACCGCTTCACCGTGGAAGGCATGGGTTCGAAAGATCCGATCGCAAGCAATGCGACAGCTGAAGGACGCGCCCAGAACAGACGTGTCGAGATTTACGTAGGCCAGAAAAAATAAGCCTTTTCAACTGAGCTTCATCACAAAAAAATGCCGGTATAACCGGCATTTTTCATTTCCGTTGGGATCGATAATATCCCGGATTCATGCTTTGCCGCCCAGCGTAATCATCGTGCCGGTGATGCGACATACCCATGACGACCGTTATCATGATGATCCTGTTTTATTACCCGTATTTTCTGCTGCAACCTGATCCAGTCATGCTGTACTGTCCGACACCCGTCTTTATTTTTATATTTTTCAAAATCCCCCCCTCTTTCATTTTTCAACAAAAAATACCCTGACTGGTATGTTTTGAATTCCTTTTGCCAAATCTCATCTCCGATAAAGAACCAAGCTTCTCCATTTTCCTCAAAACTTCTTTATATCTTGAATTGGGAAAAACATGAACCGACGAAATCTATTCAAATTCGTGCTGGCCTTAGCCGTGATTTTCAGCCTGTCCGGATGGGTCCATGCACAAACCGCGCAGGCACTCAAAAACAGTTACCAGCAATTACAGGACAAACTGAAGAACAACCAGTTCAACCAGCCGATCGTCATGGATTCGGATCAGACATCCAAATCCATCAGCGGCGACGTTTACAGTGTCATCAACTACCCTTTTTCCACTGTACGGACTGCGCTGGATACACCTCAGGAATGGTGCGACGTGCTTTTTTTGCATCTGAACGTCAAATATTGCCGTGCCTTGAGCAGCAATAAAATCGAGATTTATGCCGGCACGAAGAAACCACAGCCGCTTTCGGACGCTTTTCACATGGAATATAACTTCAAGCCCGTCATCAACAATACAAACTATATGCAAATCGTTATGGATGCCAAATCCGGCCCGATGGGAACCTCGGACTATTACATGATGATGGAAGCCGTTCCAATCGAGAACAACCAGACATTCATTCACGTCAAGTATTCCTATCACTACGGCACAATGGCGAAACTGGCAACGAACGTATATCTCGATACCGTCGGCAGTGGCAAGGAAGGATTCACCATTACCGGCAAAAAACCGGATGGAAAACCGAAATACGTCTCCGGCATGAGAGGTGCAATCGAGCGTAATACCATGCGTTACTATCTCGCTATCGAAGCGTATCTGGGTTCATTGTCCCTTCCAGCTGTACAACAACAGGAATATCGCCTGAAAAACTGGTTTGCGGCAACCCAGCGTTACCCTCAACTGTATGAAATCACCCAGCAACAATATCTCGGCATGAAACGTGACGAGTTGAAACAAACGCCACCAAACAATTAAAGACGGAAAACAAAAAACGGGATGCCGCCAATAAAGCGCATCCCGTTTTTTATACATCCGTTTCGTTTATTCCAGATTCTGGACCTGTTCCCGAATCTGTTCGATCAGCAGTTTCAGATCCATCGACGCATTGGACAATTCCTTGATGGCCGCTTTCGATCCCAGCGTATTGGCTTCACGGTTCAGTTCCTGCAACATGAAATCCATGCGCTTGCCGACCAGGCCGCCTTTTTCCAGAATATTCTTTGTTTCTTCAAGGTGGATTTTCAGACGTGCCAGTTCTTCTGCCACGTCGATACGCATTCCATACAGCGTCACTTCCTGACGGATACGTTCCGAGGCTTCCTGCTGTGTCTGGGATGCATTGGCATTATCCGCAAGCGCCATTCCAAGCGCTTCCTGCATACGTTCAACCGCTTTTTTCCGGAACTGGGCAACCAGCTGTGGAATCAGGGGTTCAATACGCGTAACGATTTCCTGCATAGCCTGAACACGATCCACCAACGCTTTCGTCAAAGCCGCTCCTTCCCGTTCGCGTTCCGAAGTAAACGTTTTCAGCGTATCGCTCATCGCCTGCCTTACCTGTTGCTGCAAGGTTTCCTGATCCGGAGCGATATCCTCGATCATGCCCGGCCATCTCAACAATTCATTGACCGTCATGACGTTCGCTTCAGACGACTGGTGGCGGATTTCATGCTGGAGCTTGAGCAGTTCCTTCAGCAAACTCTGGTTCAGCGTCAACGTGGAAGCTTCCTGTGTGCTTCTGGCAAAAGAAAGACGGCATTCGACTTTTCCCCGCTTGACGTTTGCCATGATCGCTTCACGGAAAAAAGGCTCGTAGGTACGGAACTCATCGTTCATCCGGAACTGAAGATCCAGAAAACGGGAATTGACGCTCTTCAGTTCAATAGTCAGAGTACCGGCAACCGTTTCCACTGAAGTCGTTGCGTAAGCGGTCATGCTTCTTACAGCCATCCTGTTTCCTTTCAAAAAACCTTTAATAAACTGTTCGTTACCTTAACATCAAAAAACGGAAAACGGTTTCAATTGGCGCAACATGAAACCATCTCGCAATCAATAAAAAAACGGCACGTTTGTGCGTGCCGTTTTTGTACAACAAATTTGCCTTCGAGAGCCGGGCGGCCCGAAATTATTTGGCGCGGCTACGATATTCGCCGGTACGGGTATCGATCTCAATCTTGTCGCCCTGATCGACGAAGAGGGGGACCTGAACGACAAAACCGGTAGCGATCCTGGCCGGTTTCATGACTTTCCCGGAAGAGGTATCGCCCTTGACAGCCGGTTCGGTATACGTGACTTCACGAACGACAGTGTTCGGCAATTCAACGGAAATGGCCTTTTCGTTATAGAAAACGACTTCACAAGGCATACCGTCTTCAATGTAATTCAGGGCATCGCCCATGTTTTCGGCTTCGACTTCGTACTGGTTGTAATCAGCGTCCATCAAAACATAGAGTGGATCGGCAAAATAAGAGAAAGTGACTTCCTTTTTGTCCAGAACGACGACGTCGAACTTGTCATCTGCACGATACACGGATTCCATATTGGTGCCGGTAAGCAGATTTTTCATCTTCATTTTGCAAACGGAGGAATTGCGGCCGGATTTGGTGTATTCGGATTTCAAAACGACCATCGGTTCATTATTGACCATGACAACGTTGCCGGCGCGTACTTCTTGTGCTGTTTTCATAAATTTATAAAAAAATAATTAAAAATCAAAGCTTCAGTTCTGTCTGCCGGTCATTTTCGAGCCGACTCTGAAAAAGCGCTACGTAAAAAAAGGGTTATTTTAACGCAAAAAATAGAAAATAAATAAAAATTAACAGCTTACAAAGAAAAGAGTTTGGACTTGATTTAAAAATTTACACTCTGGGCAGCGAAGCATGTCTAATCACTTTTTCGCGCATTTTTATCCCCATTTTTAGTTGATAAGCATGTGCATGTGTCTGACAGGAAGTCAGAACTTATAATTGATGACGAGATTACCCATGGCACCTTCACGTTGACCAACATATCCTTTCACGGCAACAT
>CAJKQK010000091.1 GCA_905202055.1 uncultured Oxalobacter sp. | reverse complement strand
CCTGTTCACCGGTAATATAACTGGTGTCGCCAGCGTCGACGACATTCACACGGCGCAGCATCTGACGAACAATGACTTCAATATGCTTGTCATTAATCTTCACACCCTGCAGACGGTAAACGTCCTGAACTTCGTCGACGATATAACGAGCCAGCGCCTCGATACCCAACAGTCTCAGAATATCCTGAGGATCAGCCGGACCGTCAACAATCATTTCACCTTTATTGACAACCTGACCGTCATGCACCAGAACCTGTTTGTCCTTACCAATCAGGAATTCATGACGATTGCCATCCATATCGGTAATTTCAAGACGTTGTTTGCCTTTGGTTTCCTTACCGAAGGCAACCGTACCGGTCACTTCTGCCAGCGTACCGGCATCTTTTGGTGAACGGGCTTCAAACAGTTCTGCAACGCGTGGCAAACCACCGGTAATATCGCGGGTTTTCTGCGATTCCGTCGGAATACGGGCCAGAACCTCACCGACAGACACTTTCTGACCGTCCTGAACCATCAGGAGAGCACCTACCTGGAAGCTGATCGTCACGGCATGTTCCGTACCGGCAATCTTCACTTCTTCACCACTGTCATTCAAGAGCTTGACCTGTGGACGTGCCGATTTGGTCGACGTACCGCGGCGTTTCGGATCGATAACGACCAGTGTCGACAGACCGGTCACTTCATCGACCTGTCTTGCTACGGTCACACCTTCTTCCACGTTTTCGAAACGGATCGTACCGGCGTATTCCGTAATGATCGGACGGGTCATCGGATCCCATGTGGCCAATACTTTACCGGCCTTGACAGGCAAACCATCATTGACCAGCAGGGTAGCACCGTAAGGTACTTTATGACGTTCGCGTTCACGGCCGACATCGTCGGTAATGGTGATTTCGCCCGAACGGGAAATCACGATCTGGTCTCCCTTGTCGTTCGTGACGTAACGCATGGTCGAGGTAAAGTGAATCGTACCGTTGGAACGGGCTTCAACACTGGAAGCGACAGCGGAACGGGATGCCGCACCACCGATGTGGAACGTACGCATCGTTAGCTGGGTACCCGGTTCCCCAATGGACTGGGCAGCGATAACGCCGACAGCTTCACCTGAGTTGACCAGATTGCCACGGCCGAGGTCACGGCCATAGCACTTGGCACACATGCCGTAACGCGTTTCGCAAGTCAGCGGGGTACGAACCTTGACTTCGTCGATACCCAGACGTTCGATTTCCTCGATCTTGTCTTCATCCAGCAACGTACCTGCTTCATACAGGACTTCGCGTGATTCAGGATTGATGATGTCGTTGGCACAGACACGGCCCAGAATACGGTCGCCCAGCGCTTCGATCACTTCACCGCCTTCGATCAGCGCTTTCATGACCACACCTTCATGCGTACCGCAATCGTCTTCGATAACGACCAGATCCTGCGTCACGTCGACCAGACGACGGGTCAGGTAACCCGAGTTCGCCGTCTTCAATGCCGTATCGGCCAGACCTTTACGGGCACCGTGAGTCGAGATGAAGTACTGCAGAACGTTCAGGCCTTCACGGAAGTTTGCGGTAATCGGCGTTTCAATGATCGATCCGTCCGGTTTGGCCATCAGGCCACGCATGCCTGCCAGCTGGCGAATCTGTGCCGCCGAACCACGAGCGCCAGAGTCAGCCATCATATAAATGGAGTTGAAGGATTCCTGCGTGCCGGTCGAACCATCACGTTTGACGACGTCCTGAACTTTCAGCTGATCCATCATGGCCTTCCCGACGGAATCACCTGTTTTGCCCCAGATATCGACAACCTTGTTATATCTTTCGCCAGCGGTAACCAGACCGGAAGCGTATTGCTGTTCAATCTGTTTGACTTCCTGTTCAGCTGCTGAAATCAGATCGACTTTCTGTTTCGGTACCAGCATGTCATTGATACAGATGGAAATACCTGCCTTGGTTGCCAGACGGAAACCGGATTGCATCAGACGGTCGGCAAAAACGACTGTCGCACGCAGGCCGCATTTTCTGAATGACGTATTGATCAGGCGTGAAATTTCCTTTTTCTTCAGAGGCGTGTTCAATACGGAGAACGGCAGGCCTTCCGGCAGAATTTCGGACAACAATGCACGGCCGACAGTGGTTTCATAACGCATGAGGCGCTTGACCATTTCACCGGAGAGAGGATCTTTTACATAATCCGGCAGACGAACAGTGATACGGGTCGCCAGCTCGACTTCCTTGTTGTCGTAGGCACGCTGGACTTCGGAGATGTCGGCAAATATCATGCCTTCACCCTTGCCGTTGATTTTTTCACGGGTTGCGTAGTACAGACCGAGCACCATATCCTGTGAAGGCACAATCGACGGTTCGCCATTCGAGGGGAACAGGATATTGTTGGATGCCAGCATCAATGTACGTGCTTCCAGCTGTGCCTCGATGGACAACGGAACGTGAACCGCCATCTGGTCACCGTCGAAGTCGGCGTTGAACGCCGCGCAAACCAGAGGATGCAACTGGATGGCCTTGCCTTCGATCAGAACCGGTTCAAACGCCTGAATACCTAATCTGTGCAGGGTTGGCGCACGGTTCAACATGACCGGATGTTCGCGAATGACTTCTTCCAGAATATCCCAGACAACCGGTTCCTGAAGTTCAACGAGACGTTTGGCTGCCTTGATGGTCGTGGCCAGCCCCATCAGTTCCAGTTTGTTGAAAATGAATGGCTTGAACAGTTCCAGAGCCATCAATTTCGGCAAACCGCACTGATGCAACTTGAGCTGTGGACCAACGGTAATAACTGAACGGCCGGAATAGTCGACACGTTTACCCAGCAGGTTCTGACGGAAACGACCGCCTTTACCCTTGATCATTTCCGCCAGTGATTTCAGCGGACGTTTGTTCGCGCCGGTCATGGCCTTGCCGCGACGGCCATTGTCCAGCAGGGAATCGACCGCTTCCTGCAACATCCGTTTTTCGTTACGGGTAATGATTTCAGGAGCACGCAGTTCCAGCAGACGTTTCAGACGGTTGTTTCTGTTGATAACGCGACGATACAGATCGTTCAGATCGGATGTGGCGAAACGACCGCCATCCAGTGGAACCAGCGGACGCAGTTCAGGAGGCAGAACCGGCAGCACTTCCATGATCATCCACTCCGGTTTGATGCCGGAACGCTGGAAAGCTTCGAGAACTTTCAGACGTTTTGCGTATTTCTTGATCTTGGCTTCGGATTTGGAGTCTTTCAACTCTGCGCGCAGCAATTCCGCTTCGCTGTTGATGTCGATCGAGCGGAGCAATTCACGAATGCCTTCAGCGCCCATCGATGCGGAAAATTCATCACCGAATTCTTCGTATTTGGCAGCGTAATCGTCTTCCGACATGATCTGGCATTTCTTCAATGGGGTCATGCCAGGATCGGTAACGACGAAAGCTTCAAAATACAGGACGCGCTCGATATCGCGCAGCGTCATGTCCAGTACCATACCGAGACGGGATGGCAGGGATTTCAGAAACCAGATGTGTGCAGCAGGCGAAGCCAGTTCAATATGGCCCATCCGTTCACGACGGACCTTGGCCAGTGTGACTTCAACACCGCATTTTTCACAAATGACACCACGATGTTTCAACCGTTTGTACTTGCCGCACAAACATTCATAATCCTTGATCGGTCCGAAAATCTTGGCGCAGAACAGGCCGTCACGTTCCGGTTTGAAGGTCCGATAGTTGATCGTTTCCGGTTTCTTTACTTCGCCGTAAGACCAGGATCTGATTTTTTCTGGCGATGCCAGACCAATTTTGATGGCATCGAATTGTTCATCTTGCTGAACTTGCTTGAATAGATCGAGCAGTGCTTTCATATTTCACTCCAATTGGGTGAGAACTACGGCCAAAAATTCTATACCGGACGAGGTGGCCACGCGCCCCGTCCGGATTTAAATGTTGCTTAATCGCGTTCCAGGTCGATATCGATACCCAGAGAACGAATTTCCTTGACGAGAACGTTGAAGGATTCCGGCATTCCGGCATCGATCACATGATCGCCCTTGACCAGATTTTCATACACTTTCGTACGTCCGCTGACGTCATCGGATTTAACCGTCAGCATTTCCTGCAGAACGTAGGAAGCGCCATAAGCTTCAAGTGCCCAGACTTCCATTTCACCGAAACGCTGACCGCCGAACTGTGCCTTGCCACCCAATGGCTGCTGGGTCACGAGCGAGTATGGACCGGTAGAACGGGCATGCATCTTGTCGTCAACCAGATGGTGAAGTTTCAGCATGTGCATGTAACCCACCGTCACTGGACGTTCGAACGCTTCACCGGTACGGCCGTCATACAACGTTACCTGATTCTTCGCTTCGGTCATGCCCAGCTTGCTGGCGATTTCATCCGGATAAGCCAGATCCAGCATACGGCGGATCTCCGCTTCTTTGGCGCCGTCGAATACCGGCGTTGCAAACGGCACGCCATTTTTAAGGTTATCGGCCAGATGCAATACTTCCTCATCCGTCAGGCTGTCGATATCTTCAGGCTTGCCGCTATCGAGATAAATCGATTTCAGGAAAGTTCTGAGTTCTTCGACTTTCTGTTTGGCCTGAAGCATTTCACCGATACGCAAGCCGAGGCCTTTGGCAGCCCAGCCCAGATGCGTTTCCAGAATCTGTCCGACGTTCATACGGGAAGGAACCCCCAGAGGATTCAGGACGACATCGGCAGGCGTACCGTCGGCCATGTATGGCATATCTTCAATTGGAACGATCTTGGAAACAACCCCCTTGTTTCCGTGACGACCCGCCATTTTATCACCAGGCTGCAAACGACGTTTGACGGCAAGATAAACCTTGACCATTTTCTGGACACCAGGCTGCAATTCATCGCCCTGCGTCAGTTTCTTGCGTTTTTCTTCAAAGGCGATATCGAACTGATGACGTTTTTCCTCGATGGATTCCTTGATGGCTTCCAGAGCCATCGCGGTATCTTCATCCGATGGGCGAATGTCGAACCAGTGATATCTTTCCAGATCGGCCAGATATTCCTGAGTGATTTCAGCGCCGCGAGCCAGTTTCTTCGGACCGCCATTCACTTTCTTGCCGATCAGCAATCTGGAGAGACGCTGGAAAGCATCGCCTTCAACAATACGCATCTGATCATTCAGATCGATACGATAGCGTTGCAGTTCATCGTCGATAATCTGCTGTGCGCGCTTGTCGCGAACCAGACCTTCACGGGTAAAGACCTGAACGTCGATAACGGTACCGACCATACCGGATGGAACTCGCAGTGACGTATCTTTAACGTCAGACGCCTTTTCACCGAAAATGGCACGCAACAGTTTTTCTTCCGGCGTCAGCTGGGTTTCTCCGCGAGGAGTAACCTTGCCGACCAGAACGTCGCCTGCTTCGACTTCAGCGCCAATGTAGACGATACCGGATTCATCCAGACGGGCCAGTTGATTTTCGGCCAGATTGGAAATATCACGGGTGATTTCTTCAGGTCCCAGTTTGGTGTCACGGGCAACAACCGACAGTTCCTCGATATGAACCGAGGTATAGCGATCGTCTTCAACGACTTTTTCCGAAATCAGGATCGAATCTTCATAGTTCAAACCGTTCCATGGCGTAAACGCCACCAGCATATTCTGACCCAGAGCCAGTTCACCCAGATCGGTCGAAGCGCCGTCGGCAATGACGTCACCTCTTTCAACACGATCGCCCACCTGAACGATAGGACGCTGGTTGATGTTGGTATTCTGGTTCGAACGCGTATATTTGATCAGATTGTAAATATCGACACCGACTTCACCGGCTGCCGCTTCATCGTCATTGACACGGATAACCACACGGCCTGCATCGATATAATCGACAACGCCACCACGCAGGGCCTGAACGGTCGTACCGGAGTCGACTGCACAGGTACGTTCCACACCAGTACCGACAAATGCTTTTTCAGGACGCAGACAGGGGACTGCCTGACGCTGCATGTTGGCGCCCATCAATGCACGGTTCGCATCATCGTGTTCCAGGAAAGGAATCAGCGAAGCGGCAACGGAAACGATCTGACCTGGTGCAACGTCCATGTATTGAACCCGTTCCGGAGAAACCAGAATGGTTTCGCCCGCTTCACGGGAAGAAACCAGTTCATCGATCAGTTTGCCGTTTTCATCGATCTTGCTGTTTGCCTGGGCGATGATGTATTTGCCTTCTTCGATAGCCGACAGATAATCGATTTCATCCGTTACATGGCTATCGATGACTTTACGATACGGTGTTTCAAGGAACCCGTATTCATTCAGGCGTGCATACATAGCCAGCGAGTTGATCAAACCGATGTTTGGACCTTCTGGCGTTTCAATCGGGCAAACACGGCCGTAATGGGTCGGGTGCACGTCGCGGACTTCAAAACCGGCGCGCTCACGAGTCAGGCCGCCCGGACCAAGAGCGGAAATACGACGTTTATGGGTGATTTCCGACAGCGGATTGGTCTGATCCATAAACTGCGACAACTGCGACGAACCGAAGAATTCACGGATAGCGGCAGAGATCGGTTTGGAATTGATCAGGTCGTGAGGCATCAGATTGTCAGCCTCGGCCTGTCCCAGACGTTCCTTGACGGCACGTTCAACACGGACCAGACCGGCGCGGAACTGATTTTCAGCCAATTCACCGACGCAACGTACACGACGATTGCCCAGATGATCGATATCGTCGATTTCACCACGACCGTTACGGAGTTCAACCAGAATCTTGATGACAGACAGAATGTCGTCATTAGACAAGGTCATCGTACCGGTCAATTCTTCACGGCCGATACGGCTGTTGAATTTCATACGACCGACGGCGGACAGATCGTAACGTTCTTCGTTATAGAAGAGGCCATTGAACAAGGCTTCAACCGATTCTTCAGTCGGTGGTTCGCCAGGACGCATCATGCGGTAAATAGCGATTCTGGCAGCCATCTGATCGACGGTTTCATCGATACGAAGGGTCTGGGAAATATAAGCGCCCTGATCCAGATCGTTTGTATAAAGTGTCTG
>CAJKQK010000090.1 GCA_905202055.1 uncultured Oxalobacter sp. | reverse complement strand
CGGTTTCTGGGATGGTCCTCCAACCGTTTCCGGCGCAGCTCTGGGTGACTCCAACTCCGGTATGCACCTGATGATCGGTATTCTGGCAGCTCTGGAAATGCGTCATAAAACCGGCCGTGGCCAGAAAGTTGCCGTTGCCATGCAGGACGCTGTTCTGAATCTGGTTCGTATCAAACTGCGTGACCAGCAACGTCTGGAAAGAACCGGCATCCTGGCTGAATACCCACAGGCACAGCCTAACTTCGCTTTCGACAGAGACGGTAACCCACTGTCTTTCGACAACATCACTTCCGTACCACGTGGCGGTAACGCAGGTGGCGGCGGCCAGCCAGGCTGGATGCTGAAATGTAAAGGTTGGGAAACCGATGCGGACTCCTACGTTTACTTCACCATCGCTGCCAACATGTGGCCACAGATCTGCGACATGATCGACAAGCCGGAATGGAAAGACGATCCAGCATACAACACATTCGAAGGCCGTGTTGACAAACTGATGGACATCTTCTCCTTCATCGAAACCAAATTCGCTGACAAGGACAAATTCGAAGTTACCGAATGGGCTGCACAGTACGGCATTCCATGCGGTCCGGTTATGTCCATGAAAGAACTGGCTCACGATCCTTCCCTGCAGAAAGTCGGTACCGTTGTTGAAGTTGTCGACGAAGTTCGTGGTAACCACCTGACCGTTGGCGCACCGTTCAAATTCTCCGGATTCAAACCGGAAATCACCCGTGCTCCGCTGTTGGGCGAACATACCGATGAAGTTCTGAAAGAACTGGGTCTTGACGATGCCAAGATCAAGGAACTGCATGCAAAACAGGTAGTTTAATCAGTCTGTTTTCTGAGCAAAACGGCACTCTGGAGAGTGCCGTTTTTGTTTTTCCATACAAGCCGGAATTCCAGTCAAACTGACCTCCTGTATTGGATTCCATACCGTTGTTGTCAGATTTCCTCCCCCGGAACAGCATCTTTGCAGCCAGTCTTTTTCCGTCTTCCCGAATTCATCCTGTCCGGCCGGTTCACAAGACATTAACATCCTGCTTCTGCCAAAAAACTGCCAAGTTAATGCCATATACGACATATATGACACTCAAAACAGATTCAACCTGAAACAGCAAATCAAATAAATGGTCATAACCAATTGTTTTTTAACATATTTATTTACATAAAATAATCATTGTCGTATCAGACAGTTAATGGATAGAATTAAGAAGTCCAAAACGATCATGACTTACTCTAATGGAATAACAATCATGTCAAACGCAACAACAGAACACCAATGTGGATGTGGTCATCAATCTTCGAGCATTACCCTTCTCGTAGACAACAAGGCGGGAGAAGGACTTGAATGTGTGCACGGTTTTGCCGCCTGGATCAAAATCCGCGACCGGCGTATTCTTTTCGATACCGGTCAAAAAGGCGTCATCCTGAAAAACGCCGAACGCCTCGGCATCGATCTGGCGGATGCGGAAGTACTGGTCATGAGCCACGGTCATGACGACCATACCGACAATCTGGCCGACTTCTACGCCATCAATCCGAAAGCGCCGATGTACTGCGGCCAGAACATCGACGCCGACCGTTTCTGCTGCCGCCCCGGTGAACAATCCCTGAACTGGTCGCCTCCGGCAAGTGCAAAAGAGATATTTGCCAATTTGCCTGCGGAACAAAAACATGTTCTCACCGCACCTCACTACTTCCTGCCGGGCGTAGCGGCCACCGGACCGGTACCTCGTCTGACGGCTTTCGAAGACGTCGGCGATGCCCTCTTCCTCGATGCGGCAGGAACGAAACCTGACCCGGTGTCCGATGACATGTCCATGTGGTTCGAAACAGACAAGGGTCTTGTCATTCTTCTGGGTTGCTGTCACTCCGGTATCGTCAATACTGTCAACTACATCCGTAAAGTATCCGGCATGGAAAAAGTATCCGGCATTGTCGGCGGCATGCATCTGATTCGCGCAAACGAGGAACGTATGAAAAATACACTGGAAGCGATGAAGAGCTGGAATCTGGACTGGTTGATTCCATGCCACTGTACGGGTGACAAGGCCATGCAACAAATGAAAGATTATCTGGGTGATAAAGTCACTTTCGGCTGTACCGGTACGGTTATCGAACTGGGCCAGTTTCCCGAAAAACAGGCAGGCGATTTTTCCATGTGCAAAAAACATGCACATGCGTGCGGATGCGGATGTGCCTGATATCCGTAACAAACGAGTTTTATGGAAAATTCTGTGCAATCGGCAAACTGAACGTTTTACACTATCTTACTATCCGGAAACGATTTCAGACAAAGAGACCGAAACTTATAAAAAGCTGAATCCTTGTCGCAGCTGATTTATATCCATCACAGAATCCCTTCCAGCAAAAAAGCCAGCATGATGCTGGCTTTTTTGCTGGATACGATTTTTAAAACGACAGGTTTACCTCCGTCCCCGGAAAACGGCAGACTGATGGAAAGCCTCCAGCGAAACCGGTTCATTACTGTTGCCACACAAACGGCTGGTCAGTTTCAGCATTTCCTTGATATCCCGTCCGGAAGAATACGGAAAATCCCGCACAAGATCAGCGATAAGCTGATCGGATAACTCGACCTGAAATTGTTCCGACAATGATTTCCATAATTTGATGGCATCCTCTTTCGGAGGCGTTTCATAACGAATCACCGCAATGCAACGCGAGAGGATGGCCTCATCCACATCATCGACACGATTCGTCGTCATGAACAGCAACCCGTCAAAATATTCCAGTGTCCTCAGGAACTCCGCGACAATGGCGTTATGCTCCAGGTCATTGTCGCGACGGCGGATATACACATCCGCTTCATCCATTAACAATATCGCATCCCAACGCGCCGCACGCTGCAAAACAGCGGAAAGTGCCGCTTCGACACTTTCACCCGACGTACCCAGCTGACCGGAATGGACACGATACAACGGCTTGCCCGCCACTTCGGAATAGACTTCGGCTGTCAAGGTTTTTCCGAGACCGGCAGCTCCCATACACAGAATGGTCGTTCCACCTGATTTTCCTTCAATAATGTCATCGACCAGCATATCCGGGTTCGCCGTGAGGATGTCGATCAGTCTGCGATGTTCCTCCGGCAAGACGAGTTTGTCCTTCAATTCAGGCCTGTATTGGTATTCTTCCAGATTCTGGACGTGCACCCAGCAGTTTTCGTGCTGTTCCAGATAGAACATCCGGAGATAACAGTGAATCGGAATCTGTCCCGGCGTTCCTTCAATAATGCCTCCATCACTGGAATGCGTTTCAATCCGTCGTTCGATGATTTCCTCATCATTCACACATTTGATAGCGGTATCCTTTGGAATCCTGAACAACTCCAGATTTTCGGATAATCTGGTTTCCCCCGGCCGGATCAGGAAACCGAAATTTCTCGCGAGGAACTGCTTTCCATAGAACGGCTGAAAAATGGTGAAACGCTGATGCTGCCTTTCATATTCCGCCTTGAATTCCGGACACTCCTTGTAAAACCCTTTTTTAGAGAGCAATTCGGGAATGGACAATTTGCCCATTTCCCTCTGATAAAACAGAATGGCACTTGTCATGCCACTTCGCCACTGTTCCGGAACGGCATCGTCAACACGAGTGGTCGCAGCTATGGTATTGGCCAGCAACTGGATACTGACATATGGCAGAGAGGGCTTGTCATATTCCCTTGGCACGTATTCGATACTGTCAATCAGCCAGGGAAGCAGGATGCCGTCCTTACTGCGCCGGTAAAGCCAGCCATCGATGGCATCGATCGACAGATATTCCTTCAATACCGGAATCAACATCTCGAGAGTCGGAACGGTAAATGTTCCTCCTCTTGCTTTCCTGACATTGCGCTCACCGATCAACTGGAACATCAAACCCTGGTCATCGTTTTTTTCAGCCAGACGCCATAACTGATCCAGCGCGTCCTCGTCTTCATCGAAAAGATGATTTGGTACAAGAATCCGGCCATTTGTCAAGCCGTGTGAAGCAAGATGTTTCACCAATACAGAATCCTTGCTGACATTGGCCAGCAATTCATTAACCAGTGAAACAGAAAGATCAAATTCCATACGACCACTCAATCGAACTGTGAAAATTCCTATTATCGAACAAAACAGGATTTTCCTGTTACTGTTTTCATCTCATGAAAACAGCCTATAAACCGAAGCCAGCATAAAGCTGGCTTCGATCGCTTGCGAAACATCAGAAAAGGGACGCCTGTATCATTCATCGACCAGATACAGATCCTTGTCCTTGTCCTGCAGGAAGACCTGTGCAAAACCTTCCTTCTTGCCCTTTTCAAACTGCTCTTCGCCCCATTTCCGGCAAGTGTCACAGGCATAACGTGGAATGGCGACAGCCTTGATGTGGCTGTCCCTTCCGCTATCCGCCTGCGAGTCGATCACGACCGTACCGCCGCAATCCGGGCACTGTCTGACGACTTCGGTCTGGGTTTCACGGATATAGTCGGTATCGTAGAAAATGCTGCGGTTGCGACGGTGGAACGGCTGGCTCTGGTAGAACTTGCGCTTGATCGCTTCCTTGTTTCTCCAGTTGTCCAGCGTGTGATCCTTCAGCTGTTTCAGGTAATTGGTGATGTGCTGCGACTGGACCTGATTGCGGGGATCGTAATCCGGTTCCCTGATATGGCTGTAATCCATACCCGCCATCGCCAGAATGATACCGGTATTGATGTAAGGCAGCGCGGACTCGATCGAATAACCACCTTCCAGAACGGCCAGATCCGGTTTCAGGCGGTCGTTCAGAACAGCATAACCCTGAGCCGTAAACTTCATGTTCGTGATCGGATCGGAATAATGGTTATCCTGTCCGGCCGAATTGATGATCAGATCCGGCTTGAAGTCATCCAGCAAAGGCATGACGATATTGTCCAGCGTATAGAGGAACCCCTCTTCACAGGTTTCCGGTGGCATCGGCAAATTGACGATAGTGCCGAACGCATTAGGCCCCCCCATTTCATCCGGGAAACCCGAGCCCGGATACAGGGTACGGCCGTCCTGATGCATGGAAATGAACAACGTATTCGGATCATGCCAGAAAATATCCTGCGAACCGTCGCCATGATGGCAATCGGTATCGACCACAGCGATCCGCTTGACACCGTATTTTTGGCGGATATATTCGATCATGATCGCTTCCATGTTCAGCGTACAGAAACCGCGGCTGCCATGAACGACACGCATCGAATGGTGACCGCAAGGACGGACCAGCGCGAAAGCGTTGTCCACTTCCCCGGTCATCACCTTGTCGGCAGCCGTCAGTGTTCCACCAACCGAAATCAGATGGGACGTATGGACGATCTCGTCGATATTCGGAACGCAGAAATGCACCCGGTTGATATCGGCAGGCGTTGCCAGATCAGGCTTGTATTCCTTGATATTGTCGAAATCCAGCAAGCCTTCCTCAACCACCTGATCCTGCGTGTACAGCAGGCGTTCCTCACGCTCCGGATGAGTCGGCGTGATCGCATAGTCAAAAGCCGGGAAAAAAACCAGTCCTGTTTTCTTTTTCACGAAAACCCCTCTCAATTCGAATCATCTTTAATCAGACCCGGTTTGACCTGGAGTCTGACGCGCATGTTTTTACCGGTCGTGGAATAGCCGCGAACCACGTTGAACACCTGGCTGTCGGCCACTTCGACCTCGATACCCTGATCCCGTGCACCGGCCTGTTTGGCCATTTTGACCAGTTTGTCGGTTCCCAGTTCAATCAGGTCATCCAGTGTAAACCGTCTGGAGATTTCCTGCTGGACGCCCTCTTCGGCGATGCTCAGGGTTTGCGCTTCGGTATCGGCAACCATATTCAATTCGACCGTCGTTCTGGCTGTCGCTGCACCGCTGGCGTTGATCACGTCGGAATCCCCCGGAACCTTGACCGGGCAATCCATCATTTCGCCAATACGCTTTGCCATAAACGGTGCCGGACCGCCAACCACCACAATTTCCTGCGGTTCGATCTTGCGGCCTTCGAGCAATTCGTGAATCGTATAAACCGGCTTGCTGTTGATTTCGGTGAGCATCGCATTGATCTTGTCCACGATCAGCGTACAGGCCAGATCGAGCACATCTTTTGCGACTTCTTCCGGTGTTTTCTTCAGTTCGGCTGCCAGCTGTTTCATGGCTTCCATCGCTTTGGCCTTATCGCCGATATCGGCAATACCCAATACAATCAGCGCATCCGTCGTCGTCGGTACCGGGCCGTCAAAAGCCATTGCGGCACCCAGACGTTCCGGCCCCAGTTTCAGGACACCGTCCTCGACACGGACATGGCTGTCGCCGCCCACCCCGATCGAATGCGTCAGCAAACCACGGACAGAGGTTTTATGGTCTTCAATCGTAATACCCTGCGGTTCCAGCAAAGGCACTCCATCGGCAAAGAGGGCGATGTCCGTCGTCGTACCGCCGATATCGACCGAAATGGAATCCATCTCATCCGAAACGTAAGGCAGCACGCCCATGATCGTCGCCGCCGGACCTGACAAAATAGTCTGGACAGGCGTCTTGCGTGACTGTTCGAATTCAATCGTACCGCCGTCGGCTTTCAGGATGTACAGGGGAACGTTCACACCCAGCTTGTCCATATAGGTTTTCAGCTCGTTTGCGAGCTTGTCCTGAAGGTGCCAGACGGCTTCATTCAGATAAGTCGTCGCAATACGGCGCGGAAAATTCAGTGAACCGGACAGCTGGTGGCTTTGTGACGCATGTTCGGCAACGTCCCTGAAAACCTCGCTCACTTCCTGTTCATGGGCAGGATTGCGGGTCGAGAACTTGCCGACGATCGCCAGGCGATTGATTTTTTCCTTCCTGAACTTGTCTTTCAAGGCAGCCAGTTCCGAGCGATCCGGAGATTCAGCCTCGATACCGCGATGGCTCATGTATCCGGCGACATAATTTGCCTTGTCATACAGTGGCAAATCTTTCGGCGACACGCCGGGGCCGTTCATGACGACCAGACCGACAGGAGCCAGCTGGTTCTGGACAACCGCATTCGTCGTCAGGGTCGTCGACAGGACAATGCGTTCCAGATTCTTGATGTCTTCCGGTTTGGCGACGGCTTCTGTCGCCATCATGACACAATTGAGAATGTTTTCCTTATCCGTCAGGACTTTCGATTTCCGGATAATTTTCCGGCCTTTCATCAAGACCGAATCGGTATGCGTACCTCCAACGTCGATTCCAAGGATCATATGCATCTCCCTGCGACAGTTTTACAAGAGGATTTCAAGGATGTGAATAGTGCCATATTGTTTTTGAAGAGAAAAAAATCGTATTGGGAAAAATCTTGCAAAATGCACTCCGGCAAGAATATCCGGCGTGCCCTTCAGGCATTACCGAATTATTGTATCACCGGAGAACCGGAATACTCTTGATCTTGACCGGATTTCAAAGAAAGGAAGACAGGATAT
>CAJKQK010000089.1 GCA_905202055.1 uncultured Oxalobacter sp. | reverse complement strand
AAAAAATGCCGGGCAGATAATGCACAAACACATCGAACAGGAAAAAAGTATGCCCTTACGGGAGAGGAGAAGCCAGATACAATCGTGCCTGAATATTGCCTGATTCTCTCACGAATGGAAAACAGGACAGCATAAAAAGCCGTCCGGTTGTTGTGGGATATGCTATTCCTGTGACCAGGGAAGTTTTCTGAAGCGCCAGCCGTTGATATTGTTTCGCTGCATGTTTTCGTCCAGATCGCCTTCGAAACCTTCCATGATGTTGAAAACACTGGTGTACCCGGCAAAGCTCAGGGCTTCGGCTGCACCTGCGGAACGTTTGGCGCTCCGGCACAACATCAGAATATTGGCATCTTTTCCAAGTTGCTTGGAAGCTTCGCTGATGAAGCTGGGATTCTTGATCATGGTATTCCCGCACATCCACGGAATCAGGACAGAATCGGGAACGTAGCCGACGAATTTGTGTTCTTCCTGTGTGCGGACATCGACAATGACGGCGGCATCGGCACAAACAAGTGCCCATGCCTCTTCGGGGGTGACTGCACCGGCGTATAGAAGGTTCTGCTCTTTTGCGCGAGTTCTGGCCCGGTTCAGGATTTCTTCGGGGGTCATATTGGATTCATCGGATAAAACGCCCGACTGGTTTGGCGAATCAGACTGGTTCGACATGTCAATTTCCTTGATATAACAGCCGACGCAAAAAATATTAAAAAAATTGCAACAAACAACCGGCCAAAAATGTATTTCTTCAAAAATTATACAGCAAAATGGTGTTGAAACCTTACGAAGGTTGTCTTTTTGATAAAATTTTAGCGGATTCGATTCCACTTGAAATGGCGGATTCCAGAGTGGCGGGATAATCCTTGCGCACATAGTCTCCTGCCAGAAACAGTCCTTTTTTTTCAGTCATCGGCGAGGGTCTTTCGAGATCGGGAATGCAGGAAAAGGTCGCTCTTCTTTCAGTGATAATGCGGCTCCACAAAGGGCTTTCCAGCTCAGGACGTTTGAACGATTCCGCCAGTTGTCTTGCAATGTCCGCTTCGAGTGTTTCCTTATCGGCTTCCCCGAAAACAGATGAGACGCTGACAACCACGGCGAGGAGTCCCTGCTGCCCGGGCATGAAATGCCCCCGGTCGAAAACGTATTGCCCCCATTCCTTTTTGCCGGGATTGTCAGTCATGGCATAGAAAGGTCTGTCCAGACGGATGGAGTCGGGATACTTCAGGTAACAGGTGGAAATCGGTTCGTATTCGAACTGCTCGAGCAGCGGCACATCGATCTGGTCTTTGAGAAGGCTGGCTGCGCCAGCAGGGGAAGTTGCCACGATAACGGCGTCGTAGCGTTCATCGCCCATACCATTGACTATCCAGCCGGTTTCATCATGATCCAGTTTCCTGACGGTTTCCCCCATTCTGGTTTTTCCTCCCCGGCGTGTCAGGTAATCGACCGCCTTTTCAGGAAAAATGGCGGAGAGATCCATTTTCGGCAGAAGCATGTCGGATGCATGCCGTCTTGCACCGAGGCTGTCTTTCAGAACGGACAGGAAAACCTGCGCTGACGCCTTTTCCGGCGTCGTATTCATCGACGCCATACAAAGAGGCCGCCAGAGAAGGCCATACAATCTCGGGGTTTGCCAGAACTGTTCCAGCAGCCGGACAAGAGGCCGGTCTGTACCGATATTCCACCGGATATGGCGGCAGGCGGTAAAAAAACGGGCGAGGGCGATTTTGTCTTCCCGGTCCAGCCCTTTCGTTTTGAACAGTCCGACAGCAAGATGCAAAGGCGCAGGCAGGCGTGCCGTTTCGAAATTCATGGCACCCGAATCAGGCGGGTAATGCATTTGCAGGGGGAGGCGTAAAAAGGCGGCATCCGTGTCGATTCCGACCCGTTTCATCATCTCCAGTGTTTTCGTATAGGCGCCGAGCAGTATATGTTGCCCGTTGTCGAGAGCCATTCCTTCGACTATCGTTTTTCGGGCACGTCCGCCATGAAGCCGGGATGCTTCAATGAGGGTCACATCGAAACCGTTGTCGATTGCCTCGACAGCTGCGGCGCAACCTGCCCAGCCTGCGCCGATAATGGCGACCCGTTCATTCATCGATATATGCCTTCCAGGCCAGCCAGAGCTTTTTCGTTTTGGGCAGGGAGACGTGTTCTGTCAGGACGGGAAAACCTTTCTTTTCGATTTTGAGAAGCAATTCCCGATAAATGGAAGCCATCATCAGGCCAGGTCTTTGCGATTGCCGGTCTTCTTCAGGCAAGAGGGCAAAAGCCTCGTCGTAAAGGGATAGGGCGCGCTTTGCCTGAAAATCCATCAATTTTGAAAATTCAGGGGTGTAGCGGTTTTTTTCCAGATCGTCTTCAGAGACTCCGAACTGTTTCAAATCATCGGCAGGCAGGTAAATGCGGCCGATTTTAAGGTCTTCGCCGACGTCACGGATAATGTTCGTCAGCTGGAATGCCAGTCCGAGCTTTTCGGCGTATTTCTCCGTTTGCGGGTTTTTCAGACCGAATATCCGGGCGGCGAGAATCCCGACGGCACTGGCAACATGCCAGCAATATTTCCTGAGGTCGTCGAAGGTTTCATAACGAACCTTGTCCAGATCCATTTCCATGCCATCGATAATGGCCAGCAGCAGATTGATGTCCAGATTGAACGTGTCGAGATGGGGGAAAAGGGCTTGCGTAATGAGGTGGTCGGGACGGCCAGCCTTCATTTCGGCGATTTCCTTGCGCCAGCCATCTAGCTTGAAACGTGCCTGAACCACATCGGTGGTCTGGTCATCGACAATATCGTCTACCTCACGACAAAAAGCATAAAGTGCCGTGATGGCTTTACGGCGGTCTGCAGGGAGAAAACGGAAACTGACGTAAAAACTGGAACCGCTTGCCGCCGCTTTCTGTTGGCAATATTCGTCAGGCAACATAAGCGCAGGAATGAATGAAAGTCCCCATTATCCCGTAAAAACAGTCGGGAACAAACTGTTTTCAGAGGGAAAAATTATATTTTTCTCAAAAAATGCAGCAAAACCGGTTTTCATTCCTTCGCCGGAACAGAATTTTTTTTCTTTTTCGATGCGATGTGCAGCTCGCCTCCGTGCGTTGCGTGAACATGTGTCAGGGGCATTTCATTGTTGATCGTCATTGCCGTGCAGGTTTTGGAACAGGAAAGGGCATTCAGTATGCCGCAACTGGCGATGTCTTTTGCGTCGCGGCACTGGTCTCTCAGGTTTTTGAGCTGTTTTTCCAGTTTCTTCAGATCCCGGATCCGTTCAGCCACATGGCCGATGTGTTCGTCCAGAAGCGCATTGACCCTGTCGCAGCTTTCGTCAGGGATGTCCTTGAAATGAAGGAGAATCCTGATTTCATCCAGTGTCATGTCGA
Source organism: uncultured Oxalobacter sp. (assembly GCA_905202055.1). Lineage (GTDB taxonomy): Bacteria > Pseudomonadota > Gammaproteobacteria > Burkholderiales > Burkholderiaceae_D > Oxalobacter. The sequence goes on along the minus strand of CAJKQK010000089.1, from coordinate 4,064 downwards.
GAGAGCGGCAGTGGCGGATGAACAGCAGGCGTTCGACATGGGCGTCCGTATATACACGATAATTACTGTCTGTGCGGCTGATTCTGGGTAACAGCCCTTCCTTTTCGTAATAACGGACAGTTTCTACCTGCATTCCGGTTTTTTGTGCCAATTCACCGATCCTCATGAATAAAATCCTTTTTTCAGGTTTGCACACGGCCAGTTTTCCGACGTGAATCATGTCATCCGAATCATATCGCAAATTCCGGAATAATACCTCTTGACTCTGAAGTGACTACAGGGTTTTTAATGAGTGCCAATGAGGAGAAAAATCATGTCACATGAACATTCGAAAGATCATCGGCACGAGGGTGGGCACGATTGCTGTTCACCTGGACACACGCATGAAAACGGGCATTCCCACGACCATGTTCCTCATGATCATGAGGAACCGCACAGCCTCAGGCACACAGATGAGCCTGACCATGCAGATGGGCATCGTCATTCGCATGATCTTTCCTGTGGAAGTTGCGTCTGTTCGCGACATGGTCCGGCTGTCGAAGCTCCTTCAGTGTCGCGTCACCCGAAAGGGCACGCCGTTTTTTATATCGACAGCATGGATTGTTCTGTCGAGGAAAACGACATCCGGCAAATTCTTGCCAAAGTGAACGGTATCCGTGGCCTGAATTTCCAGCTGGAATCTCGTACGCTTTCCATTGACGCCAACCGGGAGATTGTCGAAAAAAGCGTTGCCGCGATCAAAAAAGCCGGTTACCGGCCTGAACCGGTTGTGACAGAAGGGCCGGAAATCAGCGTTCCCAAAAAAGAAGACCGGGTTTACCATCTCTGGCTGGCATTGACCATTGCGATTGCCGTCGAGATTCTGGACTTTGCCGGGGGCGATCTTCTCTCCGTCAAAATCGGTGGGATGGCCTTGTCGGCTGCCGCTATCTGGCTGTCCGGTTTTTCCACTTACCGAAAAGGCATAGCCGCCCTGATGCAGAGGCGTTTCAACATCAATGCCCTGATGTCAGTTGCCGTAACGGGCGCTTTCGTGATCGGGCAGTGGCCCGAAGCGGCCATGGTCATGGCCCTGTATGCCATTGCCGAGCTGATCGAGGCGCGTTCCGTTGACCGGGCACGCAATGCCATTCGCAATTTGCTGGATTTGACGCCGCCGACAGCGGAAATTAAAGATGCCGAAGGTGTCTGGACAGCCATTCCTGTGAAGGATGTGTCCCTTGCGATGCTCGTGCGCGTCCGTCCGGGGGGCCGGATTCCACTGGACGGCATTATCGAAAACGGTCATGGAACGGTCGACCAGTCGCCGGTGACAGGGGAAAGCATCCCGGTCGATAAAAATCCCGGCGATCCGGTTTTTGCCGGAACGATCAATGAGTCGGGCATGATCGAGTTCGCCGTCACGGCACTGGCATCCGACACGGTCGTCGCCCGGATTATCAAGGCAGTCGAGGACGCGCAGGAAGCCAGTGCGCCGACCCAGCGTTTCGTCGATAAATTTGCGGCTGTCTATACCCCTCTGGTCTTTCTGTTTGCAGTCGGTGTTGCTGTCCTGACGCCGTTCCTTTTCGGCTGGAGCTGGGGGCAAGCGGTATACAAGGCGCTTGTTATGCTGGTCATCGCCTGTCCGTGTGCACTGGTGATAGCCACTCCGGTCACGGTCGTCAGCGGTCTGGCGGCTGCCGCCCGGAAGGGAATCCTGATGAAAGGGGGCGTGTATCTTGAGGAAGCGAGGAAGATAAAGGTCGTCGCACTTGACAAGACCGGCACGGTGACAGAAGGCAAGCCGCGTTTGCTGAGCGTCAAAATCATCCCTTCGTCTTTTTCGGAAGATGACGTCCTGTCATGGGCGATGGGACTGGCAGACAGCTCGGCCCATCCCGTATCCAGAGCCATTGCCGCCGGGCTTGACCGGTCAGGAAAAGCGGTGACCCTGTTTTCAGATTTGCCGGGAAGAGGGATAAAAGGAACCATTGAAGGGCACGCTCTCATTATGGGCAATCACAGGCTGATCGAGGAAAAAGGCCTTTGTATTCCGGAAGTTCATGAACAGTTGCTGGAATTCGAGAAACTCGGCTATACCGTCACGGTTCTGGCGTCCGAAGCACAGGTGCTCGCCATCTTTGCAGTGGCCGACCGGATAAAGGAAAGTTCCAGAGAAGCACTGGCCGAACTGAAAAAGAAACGTATCGTTGCCGTTATGCTGACAGGCGACAATGAAACGACGGCACAGACAATAGCGGACGAAGCCGGTATTGAAAACGTCCGGGGCAATCTTTTGCCGGCTGAAAAATTGGATGCCGTGCGTGAACTTCAGAAGCAGTATGGCGTGACAGCCATGATCGGCGACGGCATCAACGACGCGCCGGCACTGGCGCATGCCGACATCGGTATTGCGATGGGGGATGCCGGAACCGATATCGCGGCCGATGTCGTCATCATGAACGACGATTTGCGCCGTATTCCGCAAATGATCGACCTGTCCGCCAGTACCTGGTCCATTCTCTGGCAGAACATAATGATCGCACTGGGCATCAAGCTCGTTTTCTTCGGACTCGCCCTGTTCGGCATGGCGACGATGTGGATGGCTGTTTTTGCCGACATGGGCGCCAGCCTGCTGGTTCTGATGAATGGATTGCGTGTTTTGAGAAAATAGGGAACGGTGACGCGTAATGTGAGTAAAATAATGTCAGAATGAACGGGACTGTTTCAGATTAAACAGTCTACCGGTTTGCTGTTTACCTGCTGACTGAACGGAAAGTCGCCTGCCCATGAATGAAACCGCACTGTATCTCCTGAGTGTCCTCGTCGCTGTCTGCCTTGTGCTGCTCCTGCTTCAGTTTTTCAGGCAGGGCCGCCAATCGGGTTTGGCCGATGCCTTGCCGGAATGGCAGCGGGAACTGGCTGATACCATGCAGGCCGTCAATGAACGGACAGAGCGGCAATTGCGCGAACAGGTACTCTTGAGCGCTCAGGGCACGCGACAGGAACTGGCTGCCACGCTGGTCCGGTTCCAGCAGGGGGTTACCCATCAGATGACCAGTGTCTCGACGATACAAAGCGACCAGATGCGCGGATTTGCCGAACAACTGGCGCGTCTGGCGGCCACGAACAACGAACAGCTCGAAAAAATGCGGGAAGGGATAGCCGTCCAGTCGCAAAATGCCCGTGCGGAACAGGCAGAAGCCATGAAGCGTTTTTCCGATACGTTGCACCAGACGCTGACGACCCTGACAGAATCGAATACGAAGCGTATGGCAGAAGTGCGCGGCGTGCTCGAAGAAAAAATCCGTGAACTCCAGTCCGACAACGCCAAAAAGCTTGAAGAAATGCGACAGACTGTCGATGAAAAACTGCATGCCACGCTGGAACAGCGTCTGGGTGAATCGTTCAAACAGGTTTCGGAACGGCTTGAAAAAGTGCATCAGGGACTGGGTGAAATGCACCAGCTGGCGATGGGCGTCGGTGATTTGAAACGTGTTCTGACAAACGTGAAAACTCGTGGTACCTGGGGCGAAGTCCAGCTTGAAATATTGCTGGAACAACTCATGACGCCGGAGCAATATGCCAAAAATGTCGAAACCGTACCCGGTTCGGGGGCGATTGTCGAATTCGCGATCAAACTCCCGGGAAAGGGGGACGATACCCATCCTGTCTGGTTGCCGGTCGATGCCAAATTCCCGAAAGAACAGTACGAACGCCTGATGGAAGCGTCCGAGTGTGCCGATACCGACGGTGTCGCCGTCGCCGGAAAAGAGCTTGAACGGGCTATCCGTTTGCAGGCCAAAACGATTGCCGACAAATATCTTGCACCGCCGCATACCACCGATTTCGCATTGCTCTTTTTGCCGACGGAAGGTCTGTATGCCGAAGTCATGCGCCGTCCGGGGCTTTCCGACGAGTTACAGCGCACGCACCGGATCAGCATTGCCGGGCCATCCACCCTGTCGGCTTTGTTGAACAGCCTGCAAATGGGATTCAGGACGCTGGCACTGGAAAAACGCTCTTCCGAAGTCTGGCAAATCCTTGGCGCGGTCAAGACCGAATTTGCCAAGTTCGGCACC
>CAJKQK010000088.1 GCA_905202055.1 uncultured Oxalobacter sp. | reverse complement strand
TTGCCAGGTTGAAAACGGATTATCTTGACTTGTATCTGCTTCACTGGAGGGGTGGTTATCCCCTGTCGGAAACGTTCGAGGCGATGGAACAACTGGTCGATGCCGGTAAAATCCGTGCGTATGGCGTGTCCAATTTCGATCTGGACGACATGGAAGAAGCGGCGCGATACGATAACGGTAACCTCTGCGTCAATCAGGTTTTGTACAATCTGGCTTCCCGTGGCATCGAATGGGATTTGTTGTCATGGCAGAAAAAACGGAATATTCCGGTAATGGCCTATTCACCCCTTTATCAGACCCGTCTTCTGAAAAGCTCCGGCCTGAAACGGGTTGCCGAAAAGCTGTCCATCACGCCAGCCCAGCTTGCGCTGGCGTGGTTGCTCCACCAGGGGGCGGTGCCTATTCCGAAGTCGTCAAGCCTCAAGCGTGTTGAGGAAAACCGCAAGGCATGGGATATCACTCTGGATCAGAGTGTCCTTGACGAACTGGACGCGATTTTCCCGCCTCCGGATCACAAGATGCCTCTGGACGTTTTGTAATGCTTCTTACGACAAAAGCGTTTTATCGTCTGTCTCGGGGTCGTCAAGACGGCCCTGAGCCGCAAACTGGCGAATGAGCCGCATCGAGTCGACGTCCATTTCCTTGTAAGCGGAACGTCGGAAATCGTTATACATCGCTTCAGGCCCTTCTTCTGCCGCAGAATCTTCATAAATAAAGCGCAAGAAGAAACGGCCCGGAAAAGGTTCCTCGATCGTGATTTCGAGTCTTGACTCCATGATTTCACCTTGTGCCGGGATATGGAAATGGAGTTTTTCCATTGGTACGAAATCAACCCGGTCATTAACCTTGAATTTCCCAAAATCCAGCGTACGCGTCAGTCCATTGACGGATTCCTCGACAATCGCGAAGCCATCCATATGAGGAATGAACAGGCTTGGGGCCTTGGCTCGCAATAGCAGTCCATTCCATAATTGCTTGCGGTTAAGCACGTCTGCACGCGGGTCTTCCAGATTATTGACTTCGATCAGGTGTTCAAATCTCATGAGTTTATTGTCGGTTAATAAATTTTCGGGGGTAGGAACGATGGTGCGTAGAAAAGAGCCTTCACTCAGTTTTATTTGAAGTCATCATTGTCAAATGAAAAGCCTTTGATGAATTCCGAAACGGGCAAGCGTTTGGCACCGGGCTTCTGCAATTCCAGTAAATTCAGTGCACCATTGCCACAAGCTACGATGATGCCGTTTTCACTTGCCGATAATACCTTGCCGGCCGGAGCATCGGGATGGACATCGACAGGCTCCGCTTTCCATATCTTGACCGGTACATCATTATAAACAGCAGTGCATCCCGGGAAAGGATTGAATGCACGGATTTTATTGGCAATGGCAACTGCATCCAGCGTGAAATCCAGCGTGGCTTCTTCTTTCAGAATCTTGGCGGCATAATTTGCTCCGGTTTCGTCTTGCGGCACAGGCGTAAGGGTGTCCAGCCGGGCGAGTGCCGATACGATCATTTTACCGCCCAGAGTAGCCAGTTGGTCGTGCAGTTGCGAGGCATTGATGTTTTTGTCGATAACAATGCTTTCCTTAAGAAGGACAGGGCCCGTATCAAGCCCTTCTTCCATTTGCATGATGGATATGCCCGTTTCCTTGTCTCCGGCTTCGATAGCACGCTGGATTGGCGCTGCGCCACGCCATCGCGGCAACAGGGAGGCATGAATGTTCAGGCATCCATATTTTGGAATGTCCAGAAATTCTCTCGGGAGAATCAGTCCGTAGGCGACAACGACCATAACGTCAGGAGCAATTCTTCGGATTCTGTCATAAACCTGTCGGGCTTCTTCGCCATATTTGCCGTTGATTTTAAGGGAAACCGGTTGTTCGACGGGAATGCCGTATTCCAGAGCGGTTTTTTTGACGGCAGATGGCTGAAGTTTCATACCCCGGCCTGCAGGCCGGTCAGGCTGGGTGAGCACCAGTTCAATATCGTGGCCGCTTTTTTTGATGGCTTCCAGCGCCATGCTGGCGAATTCAGGCGTACCGGCAAAAACGATTTTCATTTTTTGCGTCCCGTTGAACCAGAGCTGCTTTTCTTCATTTCCCGCTCTTCCTTGAGCAGTTTTTTCTTGATACGGTTGCGCTTCATCGGGGAAAGGTAATCGACGAAGATGCAGCCTTTCAGATGGTCGATTTCATGCTGGACGCAAACGGCCAGCAAGCCTTCCGCCTCGATTTCAAATTCCTTGCCATCGGCATCCAGTGCCCGGACAGTGACTCTGGCGGGACGTTCGATTTCATCGTAGATACCGGGAAGAGACAGACAGCCTTCCTCAAATATGACTTTTTCCTCGCAGGTTTTGACGATCTGCGGATTGATGAAAACTCTCAGTCCGTTTTTCTGTTCTGAAACATCGATGACGATAAGCTGTTTGTGGACATTGATCTGTGGGGCGGCAAGGCCGACTCCGGGAGCCTCGTACATGGTTTGTGCCATATCGGCGATCAGCGATTTCAGGGAATCGTCGAAATCGGTGACCGGTTTGGAAGGTTTCAGCAAACGAGGATCCGGGTAACGAAGAATAGGTAAACGTGCCATTTGTATCAGTTCAGGAACAACAGTCTGGGACGATATCTTGCATGCAGGTTCATTACTGTGCAGAATCGATAGTGAAACCGGATGCAAACATCCGGTCTTCAGCAACTTTCCGGTGCACATACTGTGCCCGGACAATTTGGAAGTTTAACATAGCGCCCCGGTTTATGCTTTACGGTATATGTCCCCGATCGTTTTGAAAAACAGGTGTTTTTTTCAACCGCAGAAGATGGAAAGTCAACAGTGAAAATATCGGATAAGTATGATGAGGAAGAACTGGCTGCCTGGATCCGGCTTCAGATGACGCCCGGTATCGGGATAAGGACAGCTCACAAAATGTTGTCGGCTTACGGATTGCCACAAAACATTTTTACGACTTCTTATGAGGAAATTGCCCGTATCATATCGCCCAAAATGGCGGACGTACTGTATGCGCCGGTCGAGCCCGTCATTACGGAACAGATCGACAGAACAAAAGAGTGGCTTGAAGATTCGTCAAATATGGTACTTACCCTGTCGGACAACCGGTATCCCCGTCAGTTGCTTGAAATTGCCGATCCGCCATTGATGCTTTACGTCAAGGGACGGGTCGAATTGCTGACTTCCCCGTCAATAGCGATAGTCGGAAGCAGAAATGCCACGACTCAGGGACGTCTCGATGCAGAGGAATTCGCCCATTCATTAAGCGATACGGGTTTGACAATTGTGTCAGGCCTGGCATTGGGAATCGATACGGCGGCACATGAAGGCGGACTGAAAGGGCGGGGTTCCACAGTCGCGGTCATCGGTACCGGAGCCGATATTGTCTATCCGGCGAGAAACCGTGAACTGGCTCATCGTATTGCCAATGAAGGTTGCATCATCAGCGAGTTCCCATTGGGAAGCGGTCCTGTCGCTTCCAATTTCCCAAGGCGCAACCGGGTGATAAGCGGTTTGTCCGGCGGCATTCTGGTCGTCGAGGCGGCAGCCCGCTCCGGCTCGCTGATTACAGCGAAATCGGCCATCGATCAGGGACGCGATGTTTTCGCCATACCCGGTTCCATCCATTCTCCTTTGTCGAGAGGATGTCACGAGCTGATACGGCAAGGCGCAAAACTCGTTGAGTCATCTCAAGATATTCTCGAGGAATTGAAACATTTCAGCGATATCGTCGTCAATCAGACTTCGGAAGAAAGGGTTGAAGAAGGGAATGCGGATGAATTTTCTGACGAACAGAAAGCCATTCTTGCCCAAATGGGGTATGATCCGGTCGATGCCGATACGTTGAGCGAACGATGTGATATGGATGCCGCTAGCCTTTCTGTCGAATTGCTTAATCTGGAATTGTCCGGAAATGTGGAAAGTCTGCCCGGTGGCTTTTATCGCCGACTGGCGGTTTCCTGAACAAAACGAAAATCTGTTTTTGGCAGAACGGGCCGATAAATTCGGGAAAATTGTTGGGAAAAAAGGAAAATAAGGCTTTTCTTTTTGGACATTGAATCGTTTGCTTGCAGTTTGTATCGTTCTCCCATTATCATTTCCCGCTTTATATCACGTTGTTTCGCCGCGTGAGCAGATTACTGTCGCTGAATCAGTCAGAGCTATTTATACCGTTTTATATGACCAAAACACTCATCATCGCCGAAAAACCTTCTGTTGCAAACGACATTGCAAAGAGCCTTGGCGGGTTTACCAAACAGGGTGATTACTTCGAGTCTGATCAATATGTATTGACCTCGGCTGTGGGGCATTTGCTGGAGATCCGGGCGCCTGAAGAATATGAGGTCAAACGCGGTAAGTGGAGTTTCACGAATTTACCCGTCATTCCCCCCGATTTCGCTCTGGAACCGATAGCCAAAACGGAATCCAGACTGAAAATGTTGAACAAGCTGATCAAGCGGAAAGATGTTTCCGAGATCATCAACGCCTGCGACGCGGGACGGGAAGGAGAACTGATCTTCAGGCTGATCGCGCAATATACAAAGGCGAAACAACCGATCAAACGGCTCTGGCTCCAGTCAATGACGCCGACGGCTATACGGGAAGGTTTCAAGCATTTGCGCGGCGATGAGGAAATGCAGCCGCTGGCAAAAGCGGCACGCAGCCGTTCGGAAGCGGACTGGCTGATCGGCATCAATGGAACACGGGCCATGACAGCCTTCAACTCGAAAGAAGGCGGCTTTTTCCTGACAACGGTCGGCCGGGTTCAGACGCCGACACTGTCGATCGTTGTCCAGCGTGAAGAAAAGATCAAGAATTTCGTTTCCCGCGATTACTGGGAAGTCCATGCGGAATTCGTTTGCGCGCAGGGCATTTACGAAGGACGCTGGCTGGATACCGGGTTCAAAAAGGACGAAGCCGATCCGGAAAAACGTGCCGAGCGACTCTGGAGCCGTGCGGCAGCGGATTCGATTGTCACCGCATGCCTTGGCAAACAGGGAACGGTTACGGAAGAATCGAAGCCGACAACGTCCATTTCACCAGCCCTGTTCGATTTGACCAGCCTGCAGCGTGAAGCGAACGCCCGTTTCGGTTTCTCGGCGAAAAATACACTGGCACTGGCTCAGGCGCTTTATGAAAAACACAAGGTCCTGACATATCCAAGAACGGACTCCCGCCATCTGCCGGAAGATTACCTGCAAACAAGTATGCAGACGCTGCAGTGTCTGTCAGAAAGTGCAAATTACCAGACGTTTGCGTCACAGATTCTGAAAAACCGCTGGGTTCACCCGAACAAACGCATATTCGACAACAAAAAAATATCCGATCACTTTGCGATCATCCCGACGACCCAGTCGCCAAAAAACCTTTCGGAGCCGGAACAGAAACTTTACGATCTGGTCGCAAAGCGGTTTATGGCTGTCTTTTTCCCGGCAGCTGAATTTCTGGTAACGACCCGCTTCACGGAAGTGGCAGGCCATCGCTTCAAGAGCGAAGGCCGGATCATGACCAAGCCCGGATGGCTGGCGATTTACGGGAGGGAAATGCCTGCCTCTGGCAAGGAAAGCGAAAACGACCGCATTCTGGTACCGGTTGCACAAGGTGAAAAAGTCCTCGCCGACAAGGTGCTTGTCGATGAGCTGGTGACGAAGCCACCCGCAAGATATACCGAGGCGACCCTGCTATCCGCGATGGAAGGGGCAGGCAAGCTGGTTGAAGACGAGCTTCGTGAAGCCATGCAGGGCAAGGGGCTGGGCACTCCGGCGACTCGCGCGGCCATTATCGAAGGGCTTCTGACGGAAAAATATCTTTTGCGGGAAGGCCGCGAACTGATCCCGACGCCCAAGGCATTCCAGTTGATGACCCTGTTGAAAGGCCTCGGGGTCAAGGAATTGACGTTGCCTGAACTGACGGGTGAATGGGAATTCAAATTGTCCCAGATGGAAAAAGGGCAGATCAGCCGTGAAGAATTCATGCAGCAAATTGCCCAGATGGCACAGATAATCGTCAAACGCGCCAAGGAATACGACGAAGATACCATTCCGGGCGATTACGCGACATTGCAGGCCCCATGTCCGAAATGTGGTGGTGAAATCAAGGAAAACTATCGTCGTTTTGCCTGTACGAAATGTGAATTTTCCATGACGAAAACACCGGGCGGTCGCCAGTTTTCCATTCCCGAAGTCGAGGAATTGCTTCAAAAGGGCGAAATCGGGCCACTGCAAGGTTTCCGTTCCAAAATGGGGCGGCCTTTCGCCGCGATTCTGAAAATTGTTCCCGACACTGAAAAAGACAATTTCAAACTGGAATTCGATTTCGGCCAGCCGAAGGAAGAGGATAGTGAAGCGCCGGACTTTACCGGTAAGGCGCCGGTCGGGAATTGCCCGAAATGTCAGGGAAATGTATATGATTCCGGCCTGTCTTATGTCTGTGAGCATACCGTTGCCAGGCCGAAGAGCTGCGACTTCAGAAGCGGACGAATCATCCTTCAGCAGGAGATCCTGCCTGAACAAATGACAAAACTCCTCTCTGAAGGCCAGACGGATTTGCTGACCGGTTTTGTATCGCAGAGGACGCACCGGCCTTTCAAGGCTTATCTTGCCCTGGGCAAGGATGGCAAAATAGGATTCAAGTTCGAGGAAGCGACCGGAAAGGCAGCTGGCACAAGAAGAAAGACGACGGCTGCCGCGAAGGCAAAAACCTCCGCGGGAAAAGCGGCATCCGGATCAACGACGAAGACAGCAGCCAAAACGACCGTGAAAAAAACGACGACTCGGAAAACGGTGGCAAAGAAAAAAGAGGAATGATTTTATGTCGCTATCGGCATGACAATAAAAAAGGAGGCATAGCCTCCTTTTTTATGTTTCGAGGGGAATTATCGATGTCCCAATACCGGATGCGGCTGGTACGGTTTTTCAAGTTCCCTGATTTCTTCCGGGGACAGTTTGACCGTTGTTGCCGAGATGGCCTCGTCCAGCTGATGCAATTTTGAGGCGCCGACAATCGGTGCCGTCACTCCCTTGTGGAGCAGCCATGCATAAGCGACCTGGGCATTGGACAATCCCCGTTCTTTTGCGATTTTCGTCAGTGCATTGACGACGTCGAAATCGGCGTCCGAATAGAAAACCCTAAGCGCCATTTCATCGGTTTTGGCTCTTGACGTCGCAGAATTGTTTTTGGAATCGTCTTTGTCGTCCAGTTTTCTGTTGCCTGCCAGAAAGCCTCTGGCCAGTGGGCTCCAGGGAATCAGTCCGATTCCCTGATCCTTGCAGAGGGGGATCATTTCGCGTTCTTCTTCCCTGTAAGCCAGGTTGTAATGGTTCTGCATCGAAATGAAACGCGACCAGTTGTTTTCCCTGGCGATCTGCTGCGCCTTGGCAAATTGCCATGCCCACATGCTGGAAGCCCCGATATAACGAACCTTGCCGGACCGGACCAGATCGTTCAACGCTTCCAT
>CAJKQK010000087.1 GCA_905202055.1 uncultured Oxalobacter sp. | reverse complement strand
CGAAGCACAATGCCTTTTCCGTGTTGTCCGGTGCCGTGATTGGTCAGCGTCAGGCACTGGAAGACAGATTGAATGCCTGCGGAACAACCGAAGAAGTAAATGCAATTATTGTTTCAATTGATATAAACAATGAGTGATTCGACGCTAAAAGAAGCCATTAAAGAGGCATATGCCAGCGCACCGGATGATGAGATTATCGTTTACACGATAGAAATGCGTCATCCGGCCTTTACGCAACCGTTACGAGTTGTCCGTGACCATAAATCGTTTATCGGAATACTGGAAGCATCGGCCCCTGAAAACGCTGGTGAGCCGGTCGAATTCTTGCCGTATGCATTTGATCTGGAATTGCCGGAAATTGCGGAAAACGGAAAGCCGGAAATCGTCCTGACCATCGATAACGTCAGCCGAGAGATTGTCGCAAGCATTGAAGCGGCAGTCAGAACGCCTTATTTGATCGAGATTATGTACCGGATTTACCTGATGTCTGACACGTCCGGCCCTCAAAACGATCCGCCCATGTCGATGGTCATAAATACCGTCGAAACGGATGTTTTCCGGGTAACAGCCCGTGCCGGATTCACTGATTTATCCAAAACGGCTTTCCCACGCAAAATGTACACGCTTGATCAGTTCCCATCCCTCGCATCATCATGACACCAGAACAGATAACAAAATATATTGGTATGCCATGGGTGTCCGGTGAATGGGATTGCTGGGCATTTTTCCGGTATTGTCAGAAAACGTATTATGGCCGTGACGTTCCGGCGGTTGACGTGGACGCGCTCGACCTCCGACAGGTGATTGCAGCAATGGAAACGCATGAGGAACGGTCGAACTGGTTTGAAGTAACGGAACCAAAGGATGGTGATGCCGTGCTGATGCAACGAAACCGTTATCCATCGCATATTGGCATGTGGGTCAACGTGGACGGCGGGAAGGTATTGCATTGCGCACAGGGAATGGGCGTCGTGTGCCAGACACGGCAGGCGCTGGCACTGGACGGATGGGGGTCAATGACGTTCTGGCGATGCGTGGATAACACCTGATATGTTGTTTTGTATGATTTATATACTTTTATACAAAATAAATGTATAATTGCATATAGAGGGGATACAAAATGACAGAGAAAACGTGGGAAGTCATCTTTTCAGCGAAATCGGGAAAACAAAAAACGAAATTACCGAAAAGAATGGCCGATGCATTTGCGGCTCTGGTCAAAGACCTTGAAAGGCTTGGCCCGGAAGCGAAAAAGTGGCCGAACTTCGGGCCGATTTACGGAAAAACCGGTGTTTTCCACTGTCACCTCAACAAGGGAAAACCGCGTTATGTCGCGGTGTGGAGAGTAAATGACTGGGAAATCCAGATAATGGAGGTGCGATATGTCGGGACACATGAAGGTGCAGACTATCGGAGAATCAATTGACGTCAATATCAGGATTCCGGCTTCTGGCAGCGACAAGGTGGTACAAGGGTTGCGAATGGTGCTGGAACTGGCCGGTCTTGATATTGATAAGCCGGAAGAAGAAAGAACCTATTCCGCGAAAGAAGTCATGGGAGAAATCACTCCCGGACGGTATTTGCGTGGCCTGAGATACCGGGAAGATTTGACACAAGCGGAACTGGCCGGAAAGCTGGGGATCACCCAGAATTTTCTGTCCGATCTCGAAAATGACAAAAAACCGATTTCCCGCAAGATGGCCGAGAAACTCGCAGGATTTTTCGACATCAGTTACAAAATGTTCATGTGAAAAAATCAATTCATATTCAGAAAACCGCCTTCGGGCGGTTTTTTTATGGGTAAAACATGCCTCACATACTGACACATTACAACCCGTTTACGCCGACAAGAGATTTTCGGCATGTCCATGTGCTTGCCGGGACACACATAGCAGAACTGCGGCCGGAAACGGATTTGCCGTACATTTGTTTACTAAACGGAAAGCCTCTGCTGCGCAAGGACTGGGGCAAGGCACTGGAAGAAACGGACATCGTCAATTTTGTGGTATTGCCGCAAGGCGGTGGCGGTTCCAACCCATTGCGTGTGATATTAATGATAGCTGTGATGGTGTTTGCCCCAGAGATAGCGGCGCTGATGCTCGGAGAGGGGGCGAGTGCTTTAGCCCTGTCACTGACAACAGCAGCCATTGGCATTGTCGGAGCCGCACTGGTCAATGTCCTGATCCCGGTAAGAACACCGTCAAATTCGATTGCGGCCACGGAATCAGCCAGCCCGACCTATTCCGTTACGTCGCAAGGCAATAGCGCCCGTATCGGTTCGCCTATCCCGGTTCAGTACGGACGTCATATTTCATGGCCTGATTTTGCCGCTTCACCGTATGTCGAATACAGCGGAAACGAACAATATCTGTATCAGCTTTTTTGCATTGGCCAAGGGGAATACAACATCGAGGCAATCAGGATTGAAGACACTGATATCAACCAGTTTGCCGAAGTCAGCACCGAAGTTATCCCGCCGGGCGGAAAACTGACACTTTTCCCGGCGAACGTTGAGACATCCGGTGAAGTGTCCGGACAGGAAATGTTAACGGGTGTGCCGCTTGGCGCGTTTGTCGCAAATGAAGCGGATACCACAGCCAACATGCTGGTATTCGATGTCGTTTGTACCCGTGGTTTGTACTATGCACTCGATAACGGATCATTATCGGAAAAAAGCGTTTCATTTGTTTGCGAAGCCCGCATGATCGATGATTACGGTACAGCGTTAGGTGAATGGCAAGTTCTTGGTGCGGAAGTCATCAGGGCGGCGACATCAACGCCACAGCGTCGGAGTTACCGGTATTCCGTTTCACCGGGGCGATACGAAGCGAGAATCACGCGAACGGACGTAAAAGACACTTCGACAAGAGCCGGTCACGAAATATGTTGGGCGGCACTTCGGGCATATCTGGAAGATTCTGGGAACGTTTACCCGGGCATGACGCTTCTCGCTGTCCGCATCCGTGCCACGAACAACATCAGTCAGCAGGCCAGCCGGAAAATCAACGTCATTGCCACCCGCAAATTGCCGGTCTGGAATCCGGAAACGGGATGGTCTGCTCCGGTAGCGACACGATCGATCGCATGGGCATTTGTCGATGCGTGTAAAGCGGAATATGGCGCGAAACTGACAGACGCCAGAATTGACCTGCCAGCGTTATATGAACTCGACAGGATATGGACAGAACGGGGGGATTACCTTGACATCCGTTTCGATACCAAAACGACAGTTTGGGAGGCATTGCAGACCATCGCAAGGGCTGGGAGAGCCAAGCCGTTCAGACAGGGCGGCATGGTTCGCGTTGTCCGTGACCAGCCGCAGAGCGTCCCATCGGGCATGTTCACGATGCGAAACATCGTCAAAGGGTCGTTCAAAGTCCAGTACCTGATGCCGACAGAAGAAACGGCCGATGCGGTGGATATTGAGTATTTTGATGAGCGTATTTGGAAATGGAAAACCGTCACGGCCAAGATGCCGGATTCCATCGCCGAAAAGCCTGTTACCGTGAAATTGCTGGGGGTCACGAACCGGAATCAGGCATGGCGTGAAGGGATGTATATGGCGGCATGCAACCGGTTCCGTCGTCGTGTCATATCCTTGTCTACAGAAATGGAAGGGTTTATCCCGACGATGGGCGACCTGTGCATCATTGCACACGATATGCCTCAGTGGGGGCAGTCAGCCAGCGTAAATGCCTATGACCCTGAAACGCGACTCCTGACACTCACAGAGCCGCTGACGTGGAAAGCTGGAGAAACCCATTATATTGCCCTTCGCAGACCAAACGGGTCAGTGTTCGGCCCTGCTATCGTCACAAAAGGCGAAACAGAAAACCAGTGCGTTATCGCCGAAGGTTCGGAACCCGACTTTACAATCAGAACGGGCGGCACAAGCGAGCCGACACATACCGCCTTCGGGTGGGGGGAAACATGGCGACAACCTGCGCGGGCCTTGTCATTAAAGCCAAAAGGAGTAAACAAGGTTGAAATTGAGCTGGTAGGTGAAGATGACGCGGTACATCTGGCCGATACCGGAAACATCCCGTCAGAGACAACGCACACACAGTTACCGACGACAACACTGCGACCAGTGGTGACCGGACTGATGGTGCGATCCATGCCGAATGCCGTTGAGAGGGCAATTCTGTCATGGCAGCCGTCACCGAATGCGGAACGTTATTACATCGAACAGTCGTCCGATATGACAACGTGGACAAGATCGGGAGAATGCTCCTCACCGAATTTTTCATGTATTGCGCTTTACGGCAAGTCAACATTTTTCCGTGTTTGTGCGGCCGGAATTGCGGTTGGTCAGTGGGCGATGATCCCTTATTCAGCCGGCGCGGACTACATGTGGAATGCAGACGAAAACATATTGATGTGGAATACCGACGATTCTGTATTGATGTTCAAAAATTGAAAAAAGGAAAAATATGGAAAATCAACTGCCGATGATTCTTGAGTTTACAGGAAGTGACGTAACAGAAGGGGATTTCAAAGTCGCGCTAAACAAATTGCTTTTGTATCTTGCCGAAACCATCGGATCGGACGGAGGGAATCTTTTCCCCAAAGGCTTTATTGGGATGTGGTCAGGAGCAATTAATAAAATTCCGGCTGGCTGGATACTATGCAATGGTGAAAACGGTACTCCTGATTTGAGAGACAAATTCATTGTCGGGGCTGGGGGGAGTTATGCCGTTGGTTCGACCGGCGGGGCGGCATCGGCTGCGGTAGTGGGACAGACCGGTGAAACGGCGTTAACAATTGGACAGATACCATCGCACTCTCATACCATAGTTGGAGATAAGGGTGATCCGAATGGTAGCTCCAAGACTTCGATAACTATACTTGGAACACAGCCAAATTTCACCGGATATGTACGAGCTACTACGATCACAGAAAGTGCTGGTAGTGGCGGATCGCACTCGCACAGTATGTCAGGGTCTGTTCAAACGTTACCACCATTCTATGCCCTCTGTTTCATCATGAAAGTATAAGAAAAAACATGACATGGTCTTATGAAGGGGGAGCGAGAATGCGATTTAAACAGATCCCGATTGCACTTGATCAGTTCGTCAATACCCTTTTCGGCGGCTGGGCAGATGAAACACTGTCATGCCGAGCATGGCGACAGCGAGAGAAAAAGAATCGATGGTCGATTATGAGGCGCGTCATTGACGCGCTTTTTTTTATGCAAAAAAACCATTGCCGCAAGGCATACGAAAGCGAAATCAAAAGGCGGCATTTGCCGCCGGAATTGAGGGAAAAAATATGACTGAACTTTCAGAGCGTGTTTCAAAGCTCGAAAGCATCGTTGAAGAGATCAAAAAGAACGATGAAAAACAGAACGAGCGGATCGATTCAATCAAGGCAGACACCTCCGAACTTGTCGAAATGTTTCGCGCCGGAGAGGGGACAGTCAAAGCTCTGAAGTGGTTCGGGAAAGTCATCGTGTGGATGGGCAGTGTTGCATCTGGAGTGTACGCAATCTGGTTCGCGCTGACGAACTGGCCGCATAAAGGAGGTTGAATGAAAACCAGAATCGGAATTGCATCCCTTGCCTTGTCTGCTACAGCGCTTGTTGGGATTGCCGGATTTGAAAGTTACCGGTCGGCCGCATACAGAGATGCAGCAGGGGTGCCAACAATCGGCTACGGAGAAACCAAAAACGTGAAGATAGGGCAGAAGACAACGCCGGAGCGGGCGCTTGTGCAGCTGCTTGCCAGCGCAAATAAACATGCAGACGATATCCGTCAATGTATTTCCGTTCCGTTATATCAGCACGAATTCGATGCATACGTTTCTCTTGCCTACAACATCGGCGCAAAGAATTTTTGCGGCTCGACACTCGTCAGAAAGCTTAACGCAGGTGACTATTCCGGTGCTTGCGAACAAATCAAACGCTGGAACAAAGCCGGTGGGAAAGTCCTTTCTGGCCTGACAAGACGCCGTGAAAAAGAATACCGGATGTGCATGGGGGCGGCATGAATTTCAAAAGCTGTCTGATAAGTGGTGTGGTCGCGTTGATTGCAGGAACTCTGGCCGGTTACTGGCTATGCAATCTGCAATGGGAAGCGAAAGACGCCCGTACAAATGAATCACAGGCGAAAGAAGAAACGAGACGCCTTGAAAAAGCGATAGAAGAAAACCGGAATCTGCATGAAATGGTCAGTCAGATGCAGACCAAGGCAAAAAAGGAGAATGAAAATGCAAAACGAGAATACGATGCTCTGCTTGCTCGCATCAATCGCGGTACTATCCGGGTGTCAGTCCCCGCCAGTGCGTGTATCGACGTGTCCAAAACCGGACATTCCGGCGCTTCAGATCGAGAAACGAGAACCGAACTTGACCCAGAGACTGTTGAACGAATTTTATCTGTCGGACGGGACGGAGACGCCGCAATCCGGAATTTGAATCTGTGCATCGATCAATACAATGCCGTTAAATTGACTCTAAGCGATTGATTGAATTTCATTCGCGGCATGGCGACAGATAGGGCAAGTCCGGATAGTAAATGAGACATGGCAGAGACGGCTGATCGACTCGACTCCGACAGACAGAAATTGAGAGATGGATGGCCTTAATGTAAAGTTTGAGCATGCGCGTTGATTATAAATAATGATATACGTTACATATGCATTGATATATGTTACAATTAAGCTCAAATTGAAAAGGAGTACATTATGGCAAACCTTCAAATCAGATTGGATGATGACCTGAGAAACAAGGCACAGGAAATTGCTGGCAGTATGGGACTTGATCTGGCGTCTGCTGTCAGAATGTTTCTATGTCAGATGGTACGTGAAAACGCTCTGCCGTTCAGACCTTCTGCCGATCCCTTTTACAGTGAAACGAATATGGCTTTCCTTCGTGACAGTCTGGCTCAACTCAAGGCTGGGAATGTCAGACAGCACGAGGTTTTGAAAGATGAATAAACTGTGGACAGATGCGGCATGGGAAGATTATCTCTACTGGCAACAACAGGACAAAAAGACACTGAAACGGATTAACCTTTTACTGAAAGATATCGAACGTACACCAGATACGGGTATCGGCAAACCGGAAGAATTGAAATATGAATTTCAAGGGTTCTGGAGCCGTAGAATAGATGATGTAAACCGACTGGTTTACAGGGTTTCCGATGGGGCCATCGAAATTCTTTCATGCCGGACACATTACAAAAAAAGCTGAATCGACTCCTTGTGAAAAGCGCCCTTGGTTTGGGGCGCGACAAGCGGGAGGGGAATTTCAAAATGGGACAATTGAACCCGCGCCTGCCCGATGTCGCATTGACAGTATACTACGAACAAAACACTTTAAACAGTTCTGATCATTAATTTCAAAGCTTGCTAGCGTAGCCAAAACGTAACCACGCCAAGGACTTAATGGCTTACGTTAATTAACTTTATGCTGTATATGTAATCAGTAGTGTGCGCACAAGACATTGATTTTTAACAGTTTAATATTTCGTATTTAATACTTCTAAGCCGTAGGTCGCACGTTCG
>CAJKQK010000086.1 GCA_905202055.1 uncultured Oxalobacter sp. | reverse complement strand
TCAGCGAATTTTTTATCTTTACTGACTATAATAGCCAGAAAGTAATATCCGGAAAGACAGGGTGACTGGCATGCAATCACCAGAACCGGATTCATCACTCATTTGCAGAAAGGCAGGTTTTTCTATGGCAGATGCCCTGATTGTCATAACTGATTGTAATCATGTAAACATCGATGCCGAAAAGGCTGTATTCGAAACGGCTGGCATTCCCTGGAAATTATTTCAATGCAAGACAGAGGATGACCTCATTGCCAATTGTCGGGGAGCGGTTGCCGCATGCAACCAGCGCGCCCCCTTTACCGAAAAAGTATTTGCTGCACTTCCGGAACTCAGGATGGTCGTCCGTTATGGCGACGGGGTCGATAATATCGATCTTGAAGCGGCTACCCGTCATGGGGTACAGGTGTGCAATGTGCCCGATTACGGAACTTCCGAAGTGGCCAATCACGCACTGGCAATGATGCTTGCCATCACACGCAAGATTTGCCAGGCTAACGAGCAGGTCAGGGAAGGAAGGTGGACATACCGGGAAATGGTGCCGATCCAGCATCTTTCCAATATGACGATTGGCATCATCGGGCTCGGACGTATCGGGCTTGCTTTTGCCAAACGCGTTCATGCGCTGGGTTGCAAGGTGATCGGTTTCGATATTTTTACCGACCATCTCAAGGGCGATCCGGAGAGTTCTTTCATAGAATTGTCGTCCGAAGACGACGTGATTGAAAGAGCGGATCTTCTTTCATTGCATTGCAGTCTGAATTCACAGGATGCCGGCCTGATGAATGCAAAGACCTTTGCCAAAATGAAACCGGGGGCCATGTTCATCAACGTTACCCGTGGCGGTCTGGTGGATGAGGCGGCACTGGCCGATGCCCTGAATTCCGGTCATCTCTCTGCAGCCGCTCTGGATGTTACGGCCAGAGAGCCGTTGCCAATGGACAGCCCATTGCGATCCGCTCCGAATATTCTCATCACGCCGCATATGGCATGGTATTCGGTTCAGGCGGAATCCAATCTCAAAACGCGATGCGCCGAGGAGGCCGTACGCGGGTTCCGGGGAGAAAAACCGCGCAATCCGGTTAACAGGCTCTAGGTTTTCCCCTTTCAGGCTTGTTTCATAAAAGGCGAACAATTCAAATGGATGCAGTATTTTTTGCATTCATTGGAAGCTGAACTGTACCGGATTTGGAGTAAACTATTTCGATTAAGCCTGTTTCCTGAAAAACAGGGAAAAATGGCTTCCGTTTTTCAGAAGCACAGGCGATAAAAAATTTTGCCAAACGCAAAAATTATGGTAGGCAATTTTTCAAAAAAATCTGTATAATCCTGTTTTGGACACATAGGAAATACCATGCGACTACTCAAAAAAGCACTCACGTTCGATGACGTGCTTCTCGTTCCGGCATATTCTGCCGTTCTTCCTAAAGATACCGTTTTGAAAACCCGTTTGACGAGAAACATCTCGTTGAATATCCCTTTGCTTTCCGCGGCAATGGATACCGTCACTGAATCGTCCCTGGCGATCGCGATGGCAAGACAGGGCGGCATCGGTATCATCCACAAGAATATGACTGCTGCGGAACAGGCCAGGGAAGTTGCCAGGGTCAAGCGTTTCGAGGCAGGTATGGTGACCGATCCGATCACTATTCCACCGACCATGAAAGTACGCGACGTCATCGCGCTGACCAGACAGCATGGCTTTTCCGGTTTCCCCGTTGTGGACGGCAAAAAGATTGTCGGCATCATTACCAATCGCGATTTGCGCTTTGAAGAAGAACTGGATGCTCCTGTCAGTAAAATAATGACGCCTCGCGAAAAGCTGGTATACGTGAAAGAAGGCACAACGCTCGAAGAAGCCAAGCGTGTCATGAATCGCAATCGTCTGGAACGTGTTCTGGTAGTCAACGACGCTTTCGAATTGCGCGGTCTGATGACCGTCAAGGATATCCTGAAAAAGAACGATTACCCGCTGGCATCCAAGGATGGCTATGGCAAATTGCTGGCCGGCGCGGCTGTCGGTGTCGGTCCGGACAATGATGAACGCATCGATTTGCTGGCCAAAGCCGGTGTGGACGTTCTGGTCGTCGATACGGCTCATGGCCATTCGCAAGGTGTGCTGGATCGTGTCAGATGGGTCAAGAAAAATTATCCTCATATCGAAGTGATCGGTGGCAATATCGCTACGGCAGATGCGGCAAGAGCCTTGCTCGATCATGGTGCAGATGCCGTCAAGGTCGGTATCGGCCCGGGTTCGATTTGTACGACCCGTATCGTTGCCGGTGTAGGCGTTCCGCAAATTACTGCAATTTCCGACGTTGCCGATGCATTGAAAGGAACCGGTGTTCCCTGTATCGCTGACGGCGGTATCCGTTTCTCCGGTGATATTTCCAAAGCGATTGCAGCCGGTGCCTCTACTGTCATGATGGGCAGCATGTTTGCCGGTACTGACGAGGCTCCGGGCGAGATCATCCTGTATCAGGGACGCAGCTACAAGGCCTATCGGGGTATGGGCAGTGTCGGTGCGATGCAGCAGGGTTCGGCCGACCGTTACTTCCAGGATGAAGCGGAACACCAGCCGGACAAACTGGTTCCGGAAGGCATTGAAGCCCGTGTACCGTACAAGGGCAGCGTCAATGCCATCATTTTCCAGTTGATCGGTGGTGTTCGTTCCTCGATGGGGTATTGCGGTTGCGAATCGATTGACCAGATGCACGAAAAAGCGGCATTTGTCGAGATCAGTTCCGCCGGTATGCGTGAGTCTCACGTCCACGACGTCCAGATCACCAAAGAGGCGCCGAACTATCGTCTTGAATAAAGCCAGATAGACAGGGGCCGGTTTTTCCGGCCCCTCCCGTTTTCAGAATCCGTTTTTTACAAGAATTTCCCATGCATTCCAGAATACTCATTATCGATTTCGGTTCTCAGGTTACTCAATTGATTGCCCGTCGTGTACGGGAAGCCGGTGTTTTCTCAGAAGTCGTTCCTTACGATGTCGGATCTGACTTCATTCGTGATTATGCGAAGGATGGTTCCCTGAAAGGCATTATCCTGTCAGGTGGTCAAAATAGCGTGACTGATGACGATACGCCCCGGGTTCCGCAAATCGTGTTTGAACTGGGTGTTCCTGTTTTGGGTATTTGCTATGGCATGCAGGCGATGGCCGACCAGCTTGGTGGCAAAGTCGAAAACGGCAAAGTCCGCGAGTTCGGTTATGCCGAAGTCCGTGCCCGAAACCATACAAAATTGCTGGAAGGCATTGCGGATTCCGTCACGGCTGACGGTGCAAATATACTGAAAGTCTGGATGAGCCACGGCGACAAGGTTACCGAAATTCCTCCCGGGTTTACGGTCATGTTGTCGAACAATTCCTGTCCGATTGCCGGAATGGCGGACGAATCCAGAAAATTCTATGCCCTTCAGTTCCATCCTGAAGTCACCCACACCATACAGGGCAAGGCGATCATCAACCGTTTCGTACACGACATTTGCGGTGCAAAAGCGGACTGGAATATGCCGGATTACGTTTCGGAAGCGATTGAAGCGATCCGCAAGAAAGTCGGCAAGGACGACGTCATTCTCGGTTTGTCCGGTGGCGTCGATTCCAGTGTTGCCGCTGCGCTGATTCATCGTGCCATCGGTGACCAGCTGACCTGCGTTTTCGTCGATCATGGCCTTCTTCGACTGAATGAAGGCAAGATGGTCATGGACATGTTCGCCAGAAATCTCGGTGTAAAAGTCATCCACGTCGATGCATCGGAACAGTTCATGGGCCAGCTGGCCGGTGTAACGGACCCGGAAGAGAAGAGAAAGATTATCGGCCGTGAATTCGTCGACGTTTTCCAGAGGGAAGCAGGCAAGATCAGGAACGCCAAATGGCTGGCACAGGGAACGATTTATCCTGACGTGATCGAAAGCGCGGGTAAAGGCAAGAAAGGCCAGACAATCAAGAGCCATCACAACGTCGGTGGTTTGCCCGATACCCTGAACCTGCAATTGCTGGAACCGTTACGGGAATTGTTCAAGGATGAAGTTCGTGAACTGGGTCTGGCATTGGGCTTGCCACGTGAAATGGTCTATCGCCATCCTTTCCCCGGACCGGGTCTGGGCGTTCGTATTCTCGGTGAAGTCAAAAAACAGTATGCCGATCTCCTGCGAGAAGCGGATGCCATCTTTATCGAGGAACTCTGGAATACTCCTTCCGATATCCTGTCTGAAAAGGGCGAACCTTTAAGCTGGTACGATGCGACCAGCCAGGCCTTTGCCGTATTTCTCCCGGTCAAGTCCGTCGGAGTGATGGGCGATGGCCGTACCTATGAATACGTCGTTGCCCTTCGTGCCGTCCAGACGCAGGATTTCATGACCGCTCACTGGGCGCATCTGCCGCATGAACTGCTGGGAAGAGTTTCCAATCGTATCATCAACGAGGTGAGAGGCATCAACCGGGTAGTTTACGATATTTCCGGAAAGCCACCTGCAACAATTGAGTGGGAATAAGTATCAGATATTTTTTTCAGAAATATAATACTTCCCTTTTTCATGTTGTCAGTTTTTAGAATTTATGTCTTCTGCAGAGCCGGATTGTTCCGTATGCCAACATTCCAAAGATAAAAAACACCTTTGAAGTACCGTCCTGATACAGATGGTCTGAGAGTTATTGCAGTAATTGCCGTAGTCGTATTTCATGCTTTTCCCAAAAGCATAGAGGGGGATTCATCGGTGTTGATATCTTCTTTGTTATTTCAGGATTTTTGATTTCGTCGATTTTTTTGCAAATATTGAAAATAACAAGTTCAGTTTCATCAATTTTTATAAAAGGCGTATCCGAAAGATCTGCTGATATTATAAATATAATCCCAAGTCCCTCTCGCCCTGTGACACAGTATGATTGCGGAAAACAGATATCTGAGTTGAAATCTTATAAATTCAATCTCGGGTGTTCGCTTTCCAGAGAAAGTGTTCCGCCCACAGTTGCGTTTATTGGCGATTCCCATATGGAACATTACAAAAGTGCTGTTTGGGACAAGTTAGGTGATGAGTCGCTGCTCTGGATCAACGAGGCCAGTTGCTTCCCTTTTTCCGCTGACTTTTTCATGTCAAAAACAGATTGCAGAAAAAACGGAAGCAGTCAGACATTATCTTGAAAACAGTCGATCAATCAAGGCGGTTGTACTTTCCGGCTATTGGGCCTATTTGATGTCGGACGGATTCATGGAAACCGGCACCACAATGCCGCTTATGAAACCGAAACCACTAACCGAATCCAGTAAAAATTCATATAAAACAAATGCGTCGAAATTACTTTCCGCGTTAACCAGAAGTAAAAAACGGGTTATTCTCATAAAAGATAAGCCGGATCTGGACTTTAATATCAAAAATTGTTTTGATATCCGTCCATTCAGAATTGCTTCGGATTTGTGAAAAGAATGTTCGATGAATCAGGACTATATAAATCGTGTCAAATCATATGATTCAGTGAATGATGAAATCTTGAAAAACTTTCCATCAGTAGAAGTTTATGATTCGGAAGCTCTTTTCTGCTCAAATGGAAAATGTATGGCGAGAGGTGAAAGATTGCCATATTATTATGACACCAATCATCTGAATTATTATGCTGCTGACATGGTCATCACTGATTTGAAGAAAAAGATGGATTCCGGTAAAAATTGTAGGTATATCTGTAATTGTACGGATACAACTTGCTCATTTACGCATGTTGTCAGACAGAATGAGTAAAGGAAGGCAGGTCATCAGCAGTATCGATGTTCGGAATGCCCAACTGATTCCAATACTTGTCCTCTGATTTAAAAAAGCTCCCATGAAAGGGAGCTTTTTTTACATGAATGTCAATCCGGAATAAACAAATATCGCTCAATCTCTTGAAAGGTATGTTGATTTATTAATGAAATGGCAACGTATGTTAATAAAAAATAAATATTTTCGATAATAAAAATCATTCAAGAAATAAATAATTTTTTTAATAAAAATTGGCTAGAATGTAATTGTGATATCTTTTTATTAATAAAAGTTACGAAATTGGGCAAGTGAAAAATTTTTTATCTTAATTCCTGGTTGATAATATAATGAATCAAAACAATTTTAAATGTCATTAATCAAAAATGAGACACTATTTCAAATAAAAAAGTTGTAAATTTAATGTTCAGGGGTTGTGTTTTCCAGGCTAAACCGTTTTTCTATGATCTACATCAATATTGGATGGTTGGTGAAAATTATTATTTTTTAATTGTGATCATTCAATTGTTTCTGTTTTTAGCTTTTGCGAAATTTTTCGGTTTACGGATGATTCTCTGCGGCTTGAAGGCACAATCGTTTTTCAATTATGAGAAATCTGTTTCTTTCTTACAGAAAACAAGAAAAATATGCTGAACACTATTTCTGATTTGATGGCAAGGGTGAAAGGTAGGGAAATACTGGATTCTTCGGTTTGTTTCATGATCAGCTGTTTGGGGATGCTGACTTCTGTTTTTGTCATTTCGCTGATATTTGATTCGATAGACAGGATAGATCGCCTTGAGATTTATTATAAATTTATCGTTGTTGTCACTTCTCTTATGTTTGTGTTCTTTGCGGGCATAACCTTTCTGAAATTTGTGTCAAAATGCAAATCAAAAATAGCTTTCAGTCTCAGGCTATCTCTTTATCTGGTCAAAAAATATAAAGTTGCCCTTTTTCTTGTTTCTCTTTTAATAACAGTTATCGCGTATATGATTTTCCTGAACATGGCGAAAACCGAAGCCATGATAGTGGAAAGGAATATTGCCGATATAGCAAAATTCAAGATCGAGCATGTCAATGCCTGGAAAAAACAACAGATCAATCTTGCCAATAATGGAAACCTGACAATCAACCGCAAGCTGGACATGGTTTCCGTTCGGAAACTCAATGTTGAATCCGGATTTTCCGGTTCTGAAGAATCGGTGAAGGGAAATTCAGCTGCCGGAAAACATAACGCATATGAATTTCCCTTTTCTTATTCAAACAATCGTGAATTTCTGAAAGCGATCCGGAGCAATCATATATGGATGGGACCTCTCCGGTTCATTGAAAATGGAGACGGCAGCCGCTCCCGCGTCCTGAATATGGTTGCGCCTGTGCTGAAAAAGGGAATGACCGGACAGGTCGCCGAAATTCGTTCTTACTACATCGATCCGAATATTTCTCTTGGACCAATTGTGACGGCATGGCCAAAATCTGACAAGACAGCTAAAGCTTTTTTGTTTAGCCGCAATGGCGAGGAAATCACAATATTGAATAATTCAGATGATCATAATGTGATCTATCCGCAGGACTTGAGCAAAACAAGCCGGGTCAGGTGGCTGAAGAAAATGAGTGAGTCCCCGTCAGGTATTTTCCATGAGGCTGATGACAGAGGTAAATTGGTCATCGGGTATGTGGAGAAGATTCCCGATTCAGACTGGTCTTTGATGGTCAAGATCGATGAAAGGGAAGCTTACGGACATATCCAGAAAATTGCCTGGTACATTTTGTTGCTTGCATTTCTGGTGATTGTCATGACAGGACTGGGCATGGTGTTTTACATGCGTCACAGGCATATGCAGCACAAAACGGAGCGTTTGAGAATGGAACTGAAACAAAAGGCCTTGCGTCAGCATTACGATTATTTGAGCAAATACGCCAATGACGTGATTATTCTGATGGATGGCAATGGCACGATCATCGAGGCAAACGATCGTTCGGAAAAGATGTTTGGCAAGTCGAGAGCGGAAATGATCGGGCAGAATATCCGCTGTGTTTTTGATTTGAAAGATACGTCTGTTTTTGAAGAAAAATGGATGGAGCTGAAACGTGAAAAAGGTTTGATTTTCGAAGCGTATGGCAAACATACAAACGGCAGTATTTTTCCGGTCGAAATCAGTTCGAGAGTGATCGAAACGGATGGCCGTCTTTTTGTCCAGTTTATTATCCGGGAC
>CAJKQK010000085.1 GCA_905202055.1 uncultured Oxalobacter sp. | reverse complement strand
AGAAGCGGCCAAAGATATCAGGGCATTGCAGAAAATGTGTTCGCCTATTGACACGAACGCCGTACCGCCTACCTTGCATTAAGCGGTTTCCAATTGAAAAGGCCGGCCTGTCCGGCTTTTTTTACGTGACTTTTCTGTCCACCGAAACCGGGAAACCAGGCGATCCTTCGTTATCCATCCTCATTTCGTGTTGTTTTCAGGCACGCCTTTTTTTCAAGATTTTCATTTAAATAAACTATCCAAACGATTGAAAAGTATCGATTTTGATCCTTTCGCAAAAACATGCATCATTATTTCGGAAGACCTTGATTTTGTTAATTAAATCAAGTTTCATGACTGAAAGATTGAAAACAGGCATTTTTGTTTTACCATTACCGCTTTCAACAGTCAGGGTCTTCAATGGCAGTCGAACATTACGAGAATTTTCCGGTCGCGTCCTTCCTCCTGCCGTCACGCTTGCGCAAGCCGGTTGAAGTGATTTACGCCTTTGCCCGTTCGGCGGACGACATTGCCGACGAAGGAGATTTTCGCCCTGAAGAAAGGCTGGCTTCCCTTTCAGGATACATTGCCGAACTCGATACCATCGAGCGGAACGGACAACCTGACAGCAAGCTTTTCATCGACCTGAAACAGGTCATCAGGGAATTCCGGCTGCCTCTTGCGCCATTCAGGAATCTGCTGGCTGCCTTCATACAGGACATTTCCACGAAACGCTACGACACTTACGATGATTTGCTGGATTATTGCCGTCTTTCCGCCAATCCTGTCGGCTTGCTGATGCTGCATCTTTATGAGGCGGCGACAGAAGAAAACAGGCGGATGTCGGATGCCATTTGTACGTCCCTCCAGCTCATCAATTTCTGGCAGGACGTGGCCATCGACTGGAAAAAAGGCCGGGTTTATCTGCCTCTTGAAGAGTTGGCCCGTTTCAATGTCACGACTGCCGATATCGACGCTGGCGAGCTGTCTGACAACTGGCGTTCCCTCATGCAGTTTGAAATCGGGCGTACCCGTAAACTGATGCTCTCCGGTGCGCCTCTGGCCAGCAGGTTGCCGGGCCGGATCGGATGGGAGTTGAGACTGGTCGTCCAGGGTGGCTTGCGTATTCTGGACCGTATTGAAATGGCCGGTTACGATATATTCAACAAGCGCCCTCTTCTTCAGGGGGGCGACTGGCTGAGCATTATCTGGCAATGCCTGAAACGCAAGGACTGATTTTCAGGTCAGCGTACCCCCCCCCTTGTTTCTACCCGTTCCGGTAAAACCCCCTGCAAAAACAGGGAATTGAAGAGTATCGCGCCCTGATTGTAACGCCAAATAAAATACCACGACACAATAAATATTAACAAGTGCTTGTTTTTTCTTGTGTTTTCTTTTCGTTTTGCGGTAAAATTCGGGCTTCCGTTTTTTTGTTTTGTTTTTTGTTTTCTGTTCTGTTTTTGTCTGGAGGTTTTTTCATGGCTCGTGTTTGCCAGATTACAGGTAAGAAGCCGATGTCGGGTAACAAGGTTTCTCATGCCAATAATAAGACGAGACGCCGTTTTATGCCGAATTTGCATTACCGCCGTTTTTTTGTCGAATCGGAAAACCGCTGGGTTTCCCTGCGCGTTTCGAATGCCGGGTTGCGGGTGATCGACAAGCTGGGTATCGATGCTGTCCTGGCTGATTTGCGCGCTCGTGGTGAAAAGGTTTAAGTTTTTTTAGAGGGTTTTTGTTATGGCTAAGGCTGGTAGAGAGAAAATCAAGCTGGAATCGACGGCAGGTACGGGTCATTTTTATACGACTACGAAGAATAAACGTACAACGCCTGACAAGATTGAAATCGTCAAGTTCGATCCCAAAGCGAGAAAGCATGTTCCTTATAAGGAAACGAAGATCAAGTAAGGTCTTCACTGTTTTTTCTCACGCTTGAAAAAGCCGACATGAAAATGTCGGCTTTTTTGTTGTGCGTAATGGGCTGATTTAGCGGTAAGACTGGTCGTAAATGGCGATACAATCGGCTTCAGTCAGGGGTGCCGGGTCGTAATTGAACAGGTCGCCCATTGTATCACGGGCGTTTTTCGCCATTTTCGGCAAGTCGCAGCGCCTGATGCCGTAATCGGACATCCTGAGATTATCGACGCCACAAGCAGCCTGCAAACATGCCAGAGCCTTGACGAAATCCATCGGATCGGCGGCATCCTTTTCCCCCAGCGCTTTTGCCATATCGATCAGCTTCTTATCGCAGGCATGGACTTTTGCGAAATGGGTGTAGTACGCGAGGCTGATCATGATCAGCCCTGCCCCGTGCGGCAATTCGGGATGCCAGGCCGACAAGGCGTGTTCAAGCGAATGCTTGGAGAGACACGATGAGGTCGATTCGACCATGCCCGAGATCGTATTGGCAGCCGCCATGCCTTCCCTTGCTGTCAGGTCCTTGCCGTCGCGCACGGCTGTCGGCAGGTTCTTTCCAATGAGTTCGATTGCCTTGATGGACAAGGCCTCGCTGACCGGATTCGCACAGTTGGCGATGTAGCCTTCCGTACTGTGAAACAGGGCGTCGAAGCCCTGATAGGCAGTCAATGCCGGAGGTACCGTCAGCATGAGTTCAGGATCGACGA
This sequence comes from uncultured Oxalobacter sp., assembly GCA_905202055.1. Taxonomy (GTDB): domain Bacteria; phylum Pseudomonadota; class Gammaproteobacteria; order Burkholderiales; family Burkholderiaceae_D; genus Oxalobacter. The sequence goes on along the minus strand of CAJKQK010000085.1, from coordinate 5,387 downwards.
TGGACAGGACCGGAAACGTGTCGTCGTAACCGAAACCGATTTTTTCATTGGTTTCTTCTTTGGTGACGACTGTCCAGGGATCGGCTTCCGTACCCGTTCCGGCGGTCGTCGTGATGGCGACAACCGGCAACGGTTTGTTTTCCGGCACTTGTGCCTTGCCGGTTCCGCCTGCAATGTAATCCCAGTAATCGCCTTCGTTGGTCGCCATGACGGCGATGGATTTCGCTGAATCGATGCTGCTGCCGCCGCCAAGACCGATGATGAAGTCACACCCCTCGTTTTTTGCGAGTGCGGCACCTTCCATGACATGCTTTTTGACCGGATTGGGAAGGATTTTGTCGAAAAGGACGCTGGATAGTCCGGCCTGTCTCAATTGTTTTTCGACCCTGTCGAGATAGCCGAAGCGTTTGATGGACTGTCCTGTCGTCGTGACGATCAGGGCTTTCTTTCCCGGCAATGGCTGGGCATGCAGTTCATTCAATGTGCCTGCGCCGAATATAATGCGTGTAGGTATGTAACAGGTGAAATTCGTCATGCTGTTTCCTTTTCCTGTCTGTCCTTCCGGACGGGTTTGTGATAAAAGGATAAGTCCGCCTGCAACTATAGCGCGTTAAAAAGCCCCTTGAAAGGGGCTTCGGGATAAAACGCGTTTCCTGCCATTTCAGTGACGGAAAGCCTTCAATATATCCTGTGCGGCGTCCGCGCTCATGCCTTTGTACTGAAGCCATGTCATGGCGTAATCCATGCCTATCCTGTCACGCATTGAAATAGCTTCTTCAATGACGTCGTCATCCATCAGAACCGCAGGAATTTTTCCTTTTGCGTCAAGTAAAAGAGCCTGTACTTCCGGCTGTATGAGTTGAGGCATTTTTTCACCTGTCCAAACTGTCATAGAGTTGAGAATAATCCGTTTCAACATCGCGCCCGGCGATCCCGTCGCCTGCGCAAAACCCGTTCTATGATTTCCGGCGCTATATCGTGCTTTTCCATAAAGCGGGCGGCAGAGGAATAGCCATGATCGATATCCATTTCAATACCGCGTTCAATGATATCGAACTGTTTCCAGTCGTTGCGGCGATTGTCTTCTTCCGGCAAAACGGTCCGTTTCTTATCTTCTGGCTGCTTCATCCATCTCTCCATTTTTCAGAGGGAAACAGTTCCAGTTTATAAAGATTCTCCCTATTCCTTCTTGTCATATTTCAAAGACAAAAACGATCTTCCCTTGTTTTTTTCGTCATGCCTGCGAAAGTCCGACGTTGTCCGATAAAATGGGAAACGATTCAAGTAGCCATCCCATTAAAGCAAAAACGTGACCATATTATGAGCGACTCATCAAAACCCGCTGTTCTGCTGGCTCCGCTGGAAGGTCTGCCGCCCCTTCTGTCACCCGATATCCATACGATTATCCTCGGGAGTTTCCCCAGCCGGGAATCACTGGCGGCCAGCCAGTATTACGCGCACCCCCGCAACCAGTTCTGGCGGCTTTTGTCCGAAGTGCTGGACGACGACCTGGCGCAATTGCCTTATGAGGACAGGCTGCCGCACTTGTTGGCGCATAAAATCGGCCTGTGGGACGTGATTTCCATGTGCGAACGCGAAGGCAGTCTCGATGCCCGGATCAAACATGCCGTCGCCAACGATTTCGACTTGCTGAAAAAGGAGTGCCCCAACCTCAGGAAAGTCTGCTTCAACGGCAAAGTGGCGGGTGCTTATGCCGAACGGCTGGCCAGCGCCGGTTTCGATGTGATCGTCCTTCCCTCTTCCTCACCAGCCTATGCCAGCCGCTCTTTTGAAGACAAACTCGGCATCTGGAAAAAAATAGTGGATTAGGCTGTTTATTTTCGTGTCGCTTCGGTTAAAATTTTCCGGATATGGCAGCATGGTGTCCGGTCGTGAAAATAGCGTTTTTCAAACATTTCCGGACTTCATTTTCACTTTATGAAATGGGAAAATTATGAAACTGGTTCGTTATGGCAAACCCGGTAAAGAAAAACCCGGCCTGATCGACGCAAATGGAAAACTGCGGGATTTGTCCGGCAAAATCGATGACCTGACACCGGATCAATTGTCCGACAAGGCTTTGGCCAAACTGGCGAAACTTGATCCGGAAAAGCTGCCACGGGTCAAAGGCAAACCCCGCCTGGGCGTGCCCGTCTCTTTCATCAGCAAATATATTGCCATCGGCATCAATTACATTGAACACGCCGAAGAAGCCAAAATGCGTATTCCGCGTGAACCGATTGTGTTCATGAAAGCCGTCAGCTGCATTTGTGGCCCGAACGACAATATTATCCTGCCGAAAGATTCCAGAAAATCCGACTGGGAAATCGAACTGGGGGTCGTTATCGGCAAAAAGGCCCAATATATCTCCGAAGAGGAGGCACTCGATTATGTAGCTGGCTATTGTGTGACCGACGATTTGTCCGAACGCGAATTCCAGATTGAACGCGGCACCCAGTGGGACAAGGGCAAAGGCTGCGACACCTTTGGCCCGATCGGCCCCTGGCTCGTGACACGGGACGAAGTGCCCGACCCGCAGAATCTTGACGTCTGGCTGGACGTGAACGGAGAGCGGATGCAGAAAGGCAATACAAAAACGATGATTTTTTCCGTCGCCAAAATCGTCAGTTACCTGTCGCACTTCATGACCCTGATGCCGGGCGATGTGATTGCCACGGGTACCCCTCCGGGAGTCGGCCTCGCCCGCGATCCACAGGTATTTCTGAAACCGGGCGACGTTGTCGTTGCAGGTGTTGAAAAACTGGGCGAACAGCGTCAGAAAGTCGTTGCATGGCCCGGTAAATAAGCATCCCGGACGTCATGAAGCTGCCTGTTCGAAACAGGCAGTTTTTTTATACCCTCTCCGGCCCATTCACTTGCTTTTCTTTTTTCCTGACTTTCCCCATCACGCAATGTCTTGTCGAAAATTGCGGTATCGCAAGCCCCGTGAAATCAAAGCGCGTTAAGGTATTTTCATCTTCCGGCGTGACGTGATGATGCAAATCCCTTTTAATTCCAACCATTTGGACAATGAATATTCCCGAAGAAAATATCAGTTTTCTGGGCAGCCGGTTCAGGGCCGATCCGGCAACGGGACGTTTCGTGGAGGAATACGATCCCAATGTCGCCTTCGATGAATCTTATTCGGAAAACATCGACCCGTTCGCATGGAATCATTTCGGCAAAAGCATGAACCGCTACCGTCCCCGCAATACGCCATTGCATCTGGTGATCAATCATGAATATTACGAACACAGCCATACGTGAAGTCAAGATCGTCAATCCGGATGTTTTTCATGACAGCAACGGTTTTCTGATCGAGGATTTCGATCTGGAAACGTTCGGAAAATCACTTGACCACACCGTCCGGATCGTCGATGAACGCCTGATCCATTCAGGAAGGCACGAACTCATGGGACTGCATTACCAGCTCCCGCCGCATGCACAGGAAAAACTCGTCCACGTGACCAACGGGCAGACGTTTCAGGTCGCCGTCGATCTTCGCCAATCGTCACCGGATTACGGAAAATGGATCGGAACGGTCGTGTCTGATGAAAACCGCATCCGTTTCTGGGTACCCGAAGGCTTCGCACACGGGTTCGTTACCCTCTCCGACTTTGCCGATGTCACCATCAATGTAACAGAGCCCTTCGACAAGGATAGCGAACGCTGCATCCGCTGGGACGATCCGGCGCTGGACATCGACTGGCACGGCATTATCGCCCCTCGCGTTTCCCTGAAGGATCTCGAAGGCAAACTGCTGTATGAGGCGGAAGTGTTCGTTTGAACGCAACCCTGTTCCTTTCAGGACGCCGTCTTCATCTGAAGACGCCTTCTATGAAACAGAAAGGCATTTGCACCACTGACGTCATTGGATATCACTGCACAGTGTAATTGAGCGTTTCTGATTGTCCCCGTGGGAGGCCAAACCATCCGTGTTTTGGAAATCAATCTGTTTTCTTTTTACTTTTTTTTGCCTTGGGTGCGGGCAATTCATCAAACATCGCCTCAAGCAATCCTTCAAGAAATTCCCGGTTATCGACTTCATCAACCAATAACATTTGTTTTGCGCCTTTATAGGGATATTCACAAGAGGCCGCCGGCAAATAATCGACAGCGGATTTTGTGGGTTTGACAAGAAGCCGGTCATCATAAATCCCGCCGATTAACTTCCCTCGGTAATACAGGATGAATTCTCCCATCATGGACCTGCAGGCAATGTCGTCCAGACCGGATAGCTGGTCCAATATAAAATTCAGATATTCTTTGTGTGAGGCCATGACCAGTCACTCCCCTTTCGGCATTCTTCCATGCGTTCGTCCTTATCACCCTTTGATATTACCGCAAAACTGGTGTCATAACGGACAGCCAGGGTTAACACGCTCTTCCCTTTTGTTTCCAGACAAAACCACAGGATAGCTGATTTACTTGACGGCTTCCCGAGCCCGTGCCTTAACGGCCTTGTCAGCCCATTCATCGGACAGAGCCGGGTTGGCCGGAATATGTTTGTAGCCGTATCGATAGATTTTGGAAAGTTTTTCCATCGCTCCGACAGTCCCTTGAGAGGCACTTTTTTCGTACCAGTAGATGGCCTTGTCGAGATCGCGCGGAGTGGCCAGTCCGGCACGGTAATATTCAGCGAGATTGTATTGAGCACTTGCACTGCCTTTTTCAGCGGCTGTTTTATAGAGTTCAAATGCTTTTGAATCGTCTTGTTCACCACCGAGACCGTTGCCGTATAAGCTTCCCAAATTAACCATAGCTGATAAATGCCCTTTACGAACAGCTTTTTGATAATATTTTCTTGCTTTGGCGTAATCCTGCTGAGCTCCTTTACCTTTTTCATATAACACGCCCAGATTATATTGAGCTGCAATGTAGTCTTTTTTTGCAGCATGTTCAAACCATAGTCGAGCTTTTTTATAATCCTGTTTAACGCCTTCTCCATAATAATAAAGTGTGCCAATATCAAACTGGGCATTTGCATTTCCCTGAGCAGCTGATTTTGCATACCATTCCATTGCCTTGACATAATCTTGTTTAACACCGGAACCGGTCGAATACATCCAGCCAAGACAATGCTGTACTTCAGCATTGTCTTTAGCGTTTAGACGAACGAAGTATTGATACGCTTTTTCATATTGGCCCATGTCGTAATAATGAAGTCCTTTGGAGATATCATTGGCATAAGCCAAACCGGAAAATAAAATAAAAATGAGGAAAAATATAATTTCATAAATATTGGAAAATATCCGACCTGAATTATTTTTGTGCATTTTTTACGTGTTTTTTCCAGTCAAATTGATCAAAATAAACCATTTCAGAATTAATGATCTTTTCTTCTCTTTTCAATATCATCAGAAACTCTATTCACCCCCTCATCCACT
>CAJKQK010000084.1 GCA_905202055.1 uncultured Oxalobacter sp. | reverse complement strand
CGCTTCATGCGGGCGTTTGTTTTTGCAGGCAGCCTCCAGTAATATACGTACCTCGCATTACTTTTATGAAACGGTACGCTACCTCGCTGTATCCGTTCTGAGGGATCGGCATTAAGGAATAATCAAAATCGACCGGGGCGACTCTGATAGACTCGTCATAACACAACCGGACAAGTCATCAAATTGATGTAAAGGATAAACCGTGCTGTACAGTATTCTGAAAATGATCATCGATGCCGCCACAACCATATTGGGCGGTGCTTTTCTGCTGAGATTTTTGATACAGGTTGTCCGGGCCAGCCCCCCGATACGAATTGCCAATCTGATTTTCCAGCTGACCGACTGGGCGATCAAGCCTTTGCGCAAGGCCATTCCAGGCAAAGGCGGCTATGACTGGGCATCTATCGTGGCTGCCGTCCTGATGGCAGTGATTTCAGCCCTGTTCGACAGCTGGCTGATCAATTATTTTGCCGTCAAAGTTATCGTTTTCCTGACAGTGCTGTCCCTTTTGCACTGGATTATTTATGGTTACATAGGACTGCTCGTTATCGAAGCCGTTTTCAGCTGGGTCAATCCTTTTGCGCCGGTCGCATTGTTTGTCCGTGAACTGAATGCTCCTTTGCTGAACCCGATCCGGCGTTTCATTCCGACACTGGGCGGTTTCGATTTTTCAACCCTGATCGCTTTTTTCCTGCTTCAGATCATTTCGCGGGTCGTCACCAACCTTATCCTGTCCAATCTGATATGACAAAGGAATGGTTATCCAGAACTGACGGAGGATACCGGCTTGCCGTACAGGTCAGCCCGAATGCGAAAAAAACGGAAATTGTTTCGTCTGATGGCGAAACGCTACGCATAAAACTGCAGGCTCCGCCTGTTGATGGAAAAGCCAATGAAGCACTCGTTCAATTCATTGCCAAGAAACTGCGAACGCCGAAGAGGAACGTTACCATTACGCACGGACTTTCCGCCAAACGCAAACTGCTTGAAATCGGTTTGCCCGACACGTCGGAAGAAGAACTCGAAAAACAGCTGCTTTCTTCCTGACCGGATCATTCAATCCAGAAATCAGGCAACGGTTTTCCCGGTTCAGATTTCATGGTTTCCTCCAGCATTTTTTTGTAGCGCGGCCAATCGAAAAACGGACCCGGATCGGTTTTTCTGACCGGAGCGATATGCTGATGACCAGTGATGGTTTTCAGCGGATAACGATGACATAGCGCATGCGTCAGCGACACGAGCGTTTCATACTGCTCGGGCTCGAAAGAAACAAAATCGGTCCCTTCCAGTTCGATACCAACAGAAAAATCATTGCATCCATCCCGTCCATTAAAAGAGGAAGCACCGGCATGCCATGCACGTTTGTCGGCGGATACAAACTGGATCAGGCTGCCATCGCGACGTATTAAAAAATGGGAGGACACTTTCAGTGCGCGCAACTGGTCAAAGAAGGGGTGCGTATCAAAATCGAGTCGATTGAGAAACAGATCGGCGATACAATGACCACCGAACTGACAGGGTGGCAAACTGATATTGTGAATGACCAGCAGATCGATTCCCTCATGATCGGGACGTTCATTCTGGTTTGGAGAAACCAGACGTGTCGCTTGCAGGCACCAGCCATCCTTGTCGATATCCATTTGCACTGACTCAAGTAAAAAGTAGCCTCAATTAAAAACCATTATTGATTTTCTTTCAAATGCTTTTAGAAACAGAACGCCTTATTCTGCGTAAAATCACACGGAAAGATTTTCCGGATCTGTGCAAAATGCTTCAGGACCCTGATGTCATGTGGGCATACGAACATGCCTTTACCGATCTTGAAGTTACCGTCTGGCTGGAACGACAACTGGAACGCTACCGGGAAAACGGTTTCGGCCTGATGGCCGTCATATTGAAAACGACAAATGAACTGATCGGGCAAACGGGCATCACCCTGCAGGACTGGAATGGCCGTCAGGTTCCTGAAATAGGCTACATCTTCAACAAGGCTCACTGGCACAAGGGTTATGCTATTGAAGCGGCTTCAGCCTGCAAACAATTTGCCTTTGAAACCCTCGGACTCAATGAAGTGTATTCCATCATACGGGACAACAACATTGCTTCCCAAAAAGTAGCGATACGAAACGGCATGAAAAAAACGGGTGAAATGGTCAGGTTTTACTATAACGTACACATGCCTCACACCATTTACCGCATTACAATGGACGAAAACCGGAACGGCAATCAGGATTTACTGGAAGAAAAATAAGCGGCGCTGTGTTCCCTGCAACAGAAGATTTTTCCGGAATGTTCCAGCGCTTCGGAAGCCGGAATATAAATTCCGCATTCTTCACAACAGACCATGTGTTCCACTTCACCCCGTCTCTGAATATGGGGACGTGGGGGAGGTGAGGCATTCCGGAATGGATTTTCACCGTGCTGGAAATTCTGCCGGATGATGAAAATACGGGAACTGCGCCGCAATTTGGCAATAATTGCAGCAATGACCAAAGCGATAATCAGCAACCACATCCATCCCATATCCAGTCTCCCATACGAAGTCGCCTATCCAGCAAAGCGGCTTTAACATCTTTACGACAATGATTAATTTACTCTTCGTCTTTATAATGAAAGCGAAACAATATTGAGTCTAACACATTGAAGTTCTCAATCATGACCATCATTACACACCATTTACAAACTATTACCAAAAACATTGAGTCAGCTGCCAGCAAGGCGAATCGGGATCCGCATACGGTACATTTGCTTGCCGTTTCCAAAACCCGGCCACCGGAGGATATTGTTGAAGCCGCCGAAGCGGGGCAACTCGCTTTCGGCGAAAACTATGAACAGGAAGCCGTGTCCAAAATCAGGGCTATCCGCCAATCCCGTCCCGACCTCAAGCTGGAATGGCATTTTATCGGTCCGATACAGAGTAACAAAACGCGTTCCATTGCCGAACATTTCGACTGGGTGCACTCAGTGGACCGGGAAAAAATCGCACGACGCCTTTCTGAACAGCGGCCGGAGAAGCTTCCACCCCTGAATATCTGCCTTCAGGTCAATATCAGCAACGAAAAAACCAAAAGCGGGGTGTTGCCAGAAGAAGTGCCTGCTATGGCTAAAGCGATTTCCACGATGCCGAACCTGCGATTGCGCGGCCTGATGGCTATCCCTGAACCGGAGAGCGATCCGGTAAAACAGCGCCAGCCTTTCGCCGCAATGAAAGCCCTGTTCGATGAACTGGTGCAGGCAGGATACGATCTCGATACCTTGTCCATGGGCATGTCGGATGACATGGAAACCGCCATACAGGAAGGCGCGACAACAGTGCGTATCGGCACAGCCATTTTTGGAAAAAGAAGTTATTCGGACAAGTAATGGCCGGATAATTTCTGTACTCATCAGAAATTATTTTTTGCGTCTGGCAAGAAAACCGAGCACGAATGACAGAACCGGTTTGAACCGGCGCCATGTCTTGAAAAGGACTGTCGCGGAGACAGCCCATGAGATAATGCGGCGTGGACGCAACGCCAGCAAAGTCAGGATAACCGGCGCAATAACAAGAGGATTTTTCTTGATCTTGTTGAAACCGCTTAAAAACCCGAGGCCTTTTGACACAATATCCGGCATCTGAAACAGCGAAAGCGTCTCGACCGCCAGTTTCTCGCGCAACAGGGCGCTTTGAACCAGCAGTTCGGCTTTGCGTTTCGTCATTTTGTTGGATGAGTCAGCCATTGGACCTGGATAATTTGTTTATGCTGAAGGCGTCAGACGATCGATATCTTTTGCTATTTCCTGACACGTCAAGGCCAACATTTTCGGTTTTCTGGCAAAACTTCTCTTCACTCCAATAGCGATTCCCAAAGTGACCAGTCCGAAAAAGACAATCAGGCCGACCATGGCAGGTATCCGGTAGAATTCCCAGCAAAGCACGATGATCAGGATGACGGCAAGCAATATCGTCAGTGCAAGGCAAAAGAGACCTGCGAGCGACAACAACAGGTAAGTGAGAAGACGAACCCATTCCTCTTCCACTTCAATTGAAATCAGCTCGAAACGTGTCTTCAGGATGGCAAATACCGTACCCGCCACCCTGACAAAAGAGTCGCCCAATGCCATAAGCTGTCCGAAAATTTTATTTTTTACGAGCAATCAGGATACCGACGAGAACACCGACGGCAGCGACGATACCGGCTGCTTTCCACGGATTTTCCTTGACATATTCCGCTGTACAGACCGCTGCATCTTTCGCTTTCGTTACAACGATGTCTTCCAGTTCACCCAGAGCGAATTTGGCGTCAACAAGCGTTGATTCCAGTTTCTTCTTGGCATTCTGGTAGGTTTCGCTTCCCTGATGTGTACTGTTTTCCAGAACTTTTTCAGCATCGTTGATAATCGATTTGAGGCTTCCCATCAGTTTGTTACCGGATTGTCCTGCATTTTCCAGAATTTCCATATTCTTTCCTCCCTTTTAACTTATGTAAAAAGTGTATTTCGACAATGAATAATTTAACAGACAAGCACGACAATTGCCAAAAACTTTATGCGTTTCTCATAGAATAAACCTTAACGTAACGCATAGTCCAGTGTAATGCCCAGGAATATAAACGCACCCAGCCAGTTATTGTGGCGGAATGCCAGAAAACAGTCGCTCCGGTCCCGGTTTCTGATCAGTCGGTAATGGTAAACCGCGCACAAAACAGCCAGCGACCAGCCTGTGACAAACCACTTTCCAAGACCGGCGCCCATTCCTGCAAGCAACACGATGCACAACATCATGACATAGCAGGTCATCACCGCCAGCACATCATAACGGCCGAAGGTAATGGCAGACGTACAAATCCCGATTTTCAGATCGTCGTCACGGTCCACCATAGCGTATTCAGTATCGTATGCCAGAGCCCAGAAGATATTAGCCAATAACAAAAACCATGCGATCAGCGGCACATTATTTTGCACGGCGGCAAACGCCATTGGAATACCGAATCCGAAAGCGATTCCAAGATAGGCCTGAGGCAAGGCAAAAAAACGCTTGAACAGCGGATAAGTAGCCGCCACCACAAGCGCAATAACGGACAGGCCGACAGTCAGCCAATTGAGCGTCAGCACCAGCAGAAATGACAGGAACGACAGGGCTGCGGCTAACCAGACAGCCTCAACCGGCCTGAGCTTGCCTGACGCAAGAGGCCGATCTGCCGTCCTCTTGACGTATTTGTCGAAGTCCCTGTCGGCAAAATCGTTAATGGCACATCCGGCCGAACGCATCAATACCGTCCCAAGGGAAAAAACAAGGATGAGATACCAGTCAGGCCTGCCATCCGCAGCGATCCAGAGAGCACATAAAGTCGGCCACAGCAGCAAAAGGGAACCAATCGGCTTGTCCAGACGGACAAGACGCAAATACAGCATAAACCGGTTTTCCAAAACTTCAAATTGTGTGGTCATACCCTGGCAACCGCAATTGAATTCATGAATTGATCACTGATCAGACGTTCAGGTATTCTTCCCTGTAATCCAGCCAGCGCGCAAGATGTTTTGAAATTATGGTATCACTATCAGGCAATTTGCCGCTCAAAAGGTCGTCGGCAAGCGACGCCGCTTTTTCGATCAGATCGACGTCTTTTTCCAGATCGGCAAAACGCAGCATGGCCTGTCCGGACTGACGGGCACCCAAAAATTCCCCTGGCCCCCTGATTTCCAGATCGCGCCGGGAAATGACAAACCCGTCATTCGTTTCCCGCATGGTCATCAGCCTTTTCTTCGCCGTATCCCCCAAAGGCTTCTGATACATCAGAAGACAAACACTGTCGATACTTCCGCGGCCGACACGTCCCCGCAACTGGTGAAGCTGCGACAGACCGAAGCGTTCCGCATGCTCGATAATCATGAGGGATGCATTCGGGACGTCCACCCCCACTTCGATAACGGTTGTTGCGACAAGCACATGAACCCGTTTTTCCAGAAAATCCGTCATGACTGCCTGTTTTTCCGCCGGTTTCATCCGCCCGTGTATCAGCCCGACAGACAATTCGTCCAATGCTTCCGTCAGAAGCGCATGTGTTTCGACCGCAGTCTGCAACTGCAAGGCCTCCGATTCTTCGATCAATGGACAAACCCAGTAAACCTGCCGGCCGGCTAATGTCGCGGCATGAATCCGTTCGATAACCTCGTCACGGCGTTCCTGATCGATCAGTCGCGTCACAACCGGTTTTCTGCCCGGAGGAAGCTTTGCGATAACGGAAACGTCCAGATCGGCATAGAAAGTCATGGCCAGCGTTCTGGGAATCGGTGTCGCACTCATCATCAGCTGGTGAGGGATGATCGAACCGGCATTTTCCCCCTTGTTTCGCAACACAAGCCGCTGTCCGACACCGAAACGGTGCTGCTCGTCGATAATAGCCAACCCCAGATTGGCAAAACGGACGCCGTCCTGAATCAGGGCATGTGTCCCGACAATAAATTGTGCCTGCCCCGACTCGATTGAAGACAACACCGCTTCCTTTGCCTTCTTTTTCATGCTGCCATTCAGCCAGACCACAGAGATGCCCAAAGGCTCCATCCATTCATTCAGCCTCTGGAAATGCTGCTCCGCCAGAATTTCCGTCGGAGCCATCATTGCCACCTGAAAGCCGTTATCGATGGCATGACAGGCCGCAATGGCGGCCACGACTGTCTTGCCACTGCCGACATCGCCCTGAAGCAATCGCTGCATAGGATAGGCTTTCACAAGGTCTTCCCGGATTTCGGCAATCACTTTCTCCTGTTCGCCCGTCAGGGAAAAAGGCAAACTCCGGATGAATTGTTTTGTCAGTAAACCCGGCGCTTTCATGACATTCGATTTTTGACGCCGCCGCGCAATCCGGGCACGCCTCATCGACAGTTGCTGGGCCAGAAGTTCGTCAAACTTCATGCGCCCCCACACTGGATGAGTGCGATCCAGCAAGGCGTTTTCATCAGCATCAGCCGGTGGATTATGCAAATAACGAATGGATTTTTCAAACCCGGGCAAATCCAGTTTGTTCAAAAGCGCATCAGGCAATGAATCGGAAAGATCGATCTTGTCCAATGCCTCATGAATCGCCTTGCGCAAAAAATTCTGTGAAACCCCTTCACCAGTGGGATAAACAGGGGTCAATGCATCGGGAAGAGGGGTGTTTTCATCGACGATTTTATAGGCCGGATGGATCATTTCCATACCGTTGAAACCCTGTCTCAGCTCACCGCGCGCCCGAACCCGTTTTCCGACCGCCAGCTGCTTTTGCTGACTGGCGTAAAAATGCAGGAAACGCAAAACCAGCTGGCTTGCGCCATCGGAAATGAAAACGACAAGCTGCCGCCGCGGCCGGTACTGGATTTCGGAAAACGTGACGACACCCTCGGTCTGGATATGCCCGATCCGGCGAAACATGGCTTCGGAGAGACTGGTCAGTTTTGTCTCATCCTCATAACGGGACGGCAAATGAAGCACCAGCTCCATATCCGTATGGATGCCAAGACGTTCCAGTTTGCCTGCATTCGTTTTATTCACATCATCTGCCCGGAGAAATTGGTTACTTTATCCACTTTTTACAAGACTGTTTTGCAAAATCCGTATGAGAATAGTTTAATCCGTTATCATAAGGCTTGATTTTATATTGACCCCGAACGGATTCAAAGAACTCGATCCATTTATGAAACTGACACGGAAAAGCGGTATTCTTCTTCATCCCACTTCTTTGCCGGGCCCACACGGTTGCGGCGATCTGGGAACGGAAGCCTACAACTTCGTCAACTGGCTGGTATCCGCGCGTCAGTCTTTATGGCAAATGCTGCCGCTGGGCGACATCGGTGCAGGCAATTCCCCCTACATGAGCCCTTCTGCATTCGGTGGCAACGTTCTCCTGATCAGCCTCGAAAAATGCCGGGATGCAGGATGGCTAAACAATGAAGAACTGATCCCGGATTCCGCTTTCGAAACAGCCCACGTCAATTATCCGGCCGTTTCGCAATACAAGATTGAACGCCTGAAACTGGCGTCAAAACGTTTTTTTGAATCGGCAGAGAAAATTCCGCTGGAATCCTTTCTCGATTTTTGCAGAAAAACGGCTTTCTGGCTCGACAATTACGCCCTTTTCAAATCCATTACAGAGGTATACAAGAGTAGTGAATCCGGCTGGCAGACATGGCCAGAACCTCTCGTGCAACGCGACAAACGGGCATTGTCGGAGTTTGCGGACAGCCATGCGGAAGAAATACGCTTCTGGAAATTCTGCCAATGGTGCTTTC
>CAJKQK010000083.1 GCA_905202055.1 uncultured Oxalobacter sp. | reverse complement strand
GATAAACGTGCATATCGAGAAATGTTTATACCGGGCCCGCTTTTCTTTCAACTGCCGGAAATCTCATCAATAAATCCTTCTTTTTTCTCCCTTTTTTTGTGTCTGATTTTTTATATATTGAAAAATAATATGGAAGAGTTTTTTAATGAGAATGATTCTTATTTACATATAACATTTACAGACATATAATATTTTCGCCTGCAGGCACATTGATCTTTAACAATTCATTCAGGGATTACCAATGAAACGAAAACTCATGGTTTTTGCAGGCATGGGATTTGCGCTGGGCATCGCTCACGCGCAGACAAATGTCACGATATACGGGACTGTCGATACGGGATTCATCAAGGAATCGGGAAGCGATCTGCGGATGGATGAAAACGCCGCGAACGTCATCGGTTTCAGGGGAACGGAAGAGCTGGGAAGCGGGTTAAGGGCCACTTTCCAGCTCGAAAGACAATTTCAGTTATTCGATGGCATAAACAAGGATACCTACAGTCTTGATGATTCCATTTCCAGAGCGTTAGGCAACCGGGGAAAGACAATTGACTGGACAGGTGCCGCCAATGTTGGTTTGCAAGGAAACTGGGGGGCTGTCCGTTTGGGCCGCGTCAATGAAATGTCCGTGGAATATTATACGGAAGTTGATCCATTCTTGCAGGGATCGACCGGTTCCTCTCTGGCGAAGTACAGTCTGCTGCGTTCGGAACAGCTTTCCAACACCATACGCTATGACAGTCCTTCATGGTCAGGTTTCGGGTTCGGGCTGACGTATACGCTCGGGGCGGACGATCATGACCGATCGATCGGCAGGGATATTTTCAACGACGGTTTCGGTGTATCGCTCAGGTATGAGAACGGCCCGCTTTTTCTGACCGGCAATTTCAGCCGGCAGGCCGATTCGGACCGTTCTTACGTCTGGAATCTGGGCGGAGCGTGGGACTTCGATCCTGTCCGCCTTTCGCTCGGTTACCAGAAGAGCAATCTGAAGGATCTTTCCGTCCTGAACCTGGACGACATCGATTCGCCGGTCACACAGAAAACATGGCTGGTCGGCCTTCAGTACAAGGTGGGCGCAGGCACGGTCAATGCCTCTTATAACCGCGCGACGGTGGACGGGACTGTTCACGGAAACGCCAACAAGTACGCACTTGGCTATACCTACGACCTGTCGAAACGGACGTCGCTTTATGCGGTCGTTTCCTATCTGGACAGTGACAACGGTTATGTGGCCAGTCTGAATAACGATATGGGAGCCGAAAACACATCCATTACGGGTGTCCAGTTTGGTATGACTCACAACTTCTGATATCGGGTAAACCGGCAACGGCATCCAGTCGTTGCCGGCACCTGTCATCAATTAACGAAAGGAGGATGCGCATGATGCCTTTGGGAATGGCAGGGAAGGGATGTACCTGCATCATCGGCAGAATCGGCGGACGCGAGGAAACGAGGCGTTATCTTGAAAACCTCGGTTTTTGCGCCGGCGAGCCGATAACGGTAATTACTGAAATGAATGGCAGCGTTATCGTGAGCATCCGTAATTCACGTGTAGCGCTGGGCAAGGAAATGACGGAAAACATCATGATCAGGGAGATCAGGCAATGAAAACATTAAAAGACGTGCGTATTGGTGAAGTCGCCATTATTCGCAAAATACATGGGGAAGGCGCCACCAGACGTCGCATGCTGGATATGGGAATGACGAAAGGGACTGCCCTGTCAGTCATGAAAGTCGCCCCGCTGGGCGATCCCGTAGAAGTCCGTGTCCGGAACTCGGAACTTTCGTTCAGGAAAGCCGATGCGGAGCTGATTGAAATCGAATGAAAACAGGTGCCGAACGCAAAAAAAGCGCTGTTGGCCAATGAACAGGAAATCTGGAATTTATTATGACAATCCGTATTGCACTTGCCGGAAACCCGAATGCGGGCAAGACCACTTTATTTAATGCCCTGACCGGCGCACGCCAGTCAGTCGGCAACTGGCCGGGCGTGACTGTGGAAAAGAAGGAAGGGCGCCTGAAAAACCGTCCGGACGTAACAGTGACCGATCTGCCGGGCATTTATTCGCTGTCGCCTTATTCGCTGGAAGAAATCATTGCCCGCAATTACCTGCTGGATGAAAAACCGGACGTTATCCTGAATATCGTGGATGGCACGAATCTGGAACGGAACCTGTATCTCACCACGCAATTGCTGGAACTGGGAATTCCCGTTGTCGTTGCCATCAATATGATGGATGTCCTGGCGAAAAGTGGCGATCTCATCGACACCGACCTGCTGGGCAAAGAACTCGGCTGTGTGGTGACCGGCATCTCGGCACTGAAAGAAACGGGGGTGGCCGAAGCGATAGAAAAAGCGCTGGCAAGTGCACAGGATCCGGATGCCGTTCCGGTTCCACGACATCGCTTTTCCGGGAGTGTGGAACATGCCCTGGCCCATATTGAGGAAGCGGTGCTGCACGATCTGCCTGAACATTTCCAGCGCGGATTTGCCATCCGGCTTTTCGAGCGGGATGGGGAGACGGCCAGACGGCTGAACCTGTCGGACGAATGGCGTAGCCATCTGGAACAGGATATCCGCAATTGTGAAGAGGAAATGGACAATGACAGCGAAAGCATCATTGCCACCGAGCGTTACAACTGGATCAGCGGCATCATGGAAAAATGCTGCCACCATATCAGCAACCATCTGTCCGTTTCGGACAGGATCGACGCGATCGTGACCAACCGTTTTCTGGGCTTGCCGATTTTCGCCGCGATCATGTCTTTTGTCTATTATGTTTCCGTCACGTCGTTGGGAGGTCTGGTAACGGACTGGACGAATGACGAACTGTTCGGGAAAATCATTCCGGATGCGGTGAAGGCAGGGCTCGTTGCCGTGGATTGTGCCGAATGGCTCCAGAATCTGATACTGGACGGCATTATTGCCGGTACCGGTGCCGTCCTCGGGTTCGTGCCGCAAATCCTTATTCTTTTCGCCTTTCTCGCGTTTATGGAATATTGTGGTTACATGGCCCGGATCGCTTTCATATTGGACAGGGTCTTTCACCGTTTCGGCCTTTCCGGAAAATCGTTCATTTCCATTCTTATCGGAACCGGCTGTGGTGTTCCCGGCATCATGTCTTCGCGCACGATTGAAAACGAGCGTGACCGGAAAATGACTATTATCACCACAACTTTCATTCCGTGCAGTGCGAAACTGCCGATCATCGCCCTTTTTTCGGGTGCCCTGTTCGCCGGGGCCTGGTGGGTTGCGCCTGCCGCATACTTCACGGGAATCGGCGCCATCATTATTTCCGGCATTATCCTGAAAAAGACGCGGCTTTTTGCGGGTGATCCGGCCCCCTTCGTCATGGAGCTGCCGCCTTACCGCTGGCCGACTATCGGTAATATCCTGCGCAGCATGTGGGAACGCGGTTCGATGTTCATCCGCAAGGCTGGCACCATTATTCTGCTGTCCACCATTTTTGTCTGGTTCGTTTCCAAATACGGTTTCACCAACGGACAGTTCGGTCCGGTTGAAGACATGAACGACGGGTTGATTGCGGTGGTTGGGAATGCCATTTCATGGATATTTTCACCATTGGGCTGGGGAGACTGGAAAGCGGCAGTCGCCACTATCACCGGACTGGTCGCGAAGGAAAATGTCGTCGGAACATTCGGGATTCTCTTCGGCTTTGCGGAAGTGGCCGAAGACGGGCAG
The DNA here is from genome assembly GCA_905202055.1 of uncultured Oxalobacter sp. Classification (GTDB taxonomy): domain Bacteria; phylum Pseudomonadota; class Gammaproteobacteria; order Burkholderiales; family Burkholderiaceae_D; genus Oxalobacter. The sequence continues at coordinate 4,554 of CAJKQK010000083.1, read as the reverse complement.
GAAATATGGGGTACGCTTGCCACCCATTTCAGCCTTCTGGCCGCATGGTCTTTCCTTGTCTTCAACCTTCTTTGCGCGCCGTGTTTTGCCGCCATCGGTGCCATCCGCCGCGAAATGAACAGCGCGAAATGGACCTTCTTTGCCATTTCTTACCAGACCGGCTTTGCCTGGTGTACGGCTTTATGCATGTATCAGTTCGGTAACTGGATCTTGAACGGGGTCTTCGGTTTCTGGACAGGGGTTGCCATCGTACTGCTTCTGGCTGCGCTGTACCTGCTTTTCCGATCATCCCGGGAAAAGAAGCGCCTTTCCGTAGCAGTCTCGAATACTCAGGGAGCATGATATGATCGCCACCATTCTCATCAGCCTGACATTGCTGACCATTGTCGGAAGCATTATTTTCCGGATGATCCGGAAATGGCGGGCCGGACAATCCATATCCTGTGGCGGAAGCTTCCTCCGGAAGCTGCGGCGGGTGCGGCAGTGATTCTGTCTGCCACCCGAAACAGCCATCCGGACAAGCGGTCAACTGGTATCCGCACCGGAAACCGGAACCGTGAACCGCAATACGGAAAACCGCATAAAGCATGACAAGGCTTCGTCAAGGAAAAATACTCTGCGCTGAACTCTCATGTCCACCGATCCTGACGGACATGAGAGTTTTATTCTATGGAGACGATTACTTTGTGGCGCGGTGACCGATATATCCAGTAATGATACTTTCCTGAAAAATGTTGATTATCATATAGATAAAAATGCTTGTTAAAGTATATTATCCGAATGGGAAACGGTTTTCAAATCAGGAAAATTCCGGCTGGCAAATCTTTTTCCAACCGTTTTTGTCAAAGTTGGGCAGCATTGCCGAATTTAAATCCATATTGATGATTTTTATCACATTTCCACATTTCTCCGGTTTTAAACTCACTGCAGAAAAGGGCATTATCTGGTCGTTTTATGAACATGAGGTTCGTCAGGCCTGACAGGAGAAAAAGCTTGTATCGGCCTGTCATAAAACGCTGATGAATCGGGACGGGCATTTTTGTGTACCGGGGTATTCCATGAAATTCACATCTGTCATTTTGCCGCTCATGCTGTTGGCAACCGTGGGTATCACCGGATGCGGCCAGACAAGCAAAAAAGCCACTGCAAAACCTGCGGACAGTAGTGCATCAATCTCTCCGGATACCGTTTCCGCCGCAAAGCTCGATTTGTATTCACAGGCATATAAAATCATGATGAGCGGCCAGACAAGCCTCAAACCCTCTTTTGACGGATTTGTCGTCCGGTTTGAAAACATGCGAAACAATGAAGATATTCTTTTCATCTCCGGCGGCAGGCTGGAATATGCACTTGAATTGTTCAGGCAGGGTTATGCCATTCATGGTGGCGATATGCCGGAGCTGGACAAGAACGTTCTTGAGGTCATCGAAGCGGGAAACAACCTGATGGTGCAGAAGGGTGGGCAGGAGCCGATAGCGGACAATCAGGGGAAAAAAGATAACCGTGATCAGGCAGGGGAGGGATCGCCGCCTTTACCGTCCGGTTATGCAGCCCTGTTTGCCGCAATGGAACGGATGGAACCGCTTTTGTTCAAATACAGAAAGAATGAATCGGCGAAAAGGATGGCAGTGTTCAAAAAGGCCGGCAACCCATTGGGCTTTTATACGGAACGAAGCCTTGCCGACGCACAGGATCTGCTGGCATTGTTCGCCATTTCGAAAAATGCCATCAATGACAGCGAAACATACGACAAGGGCGATCTGGTTCTTTCCAGTCTCGAACAGTCTCTGGCGGCGCAACGCAGGGCTTATGAAAATGCCAGATCGGAAGATGCCGGACGGGTGGAAAATTATCCGGCCGTTTACCGTGTCCTGACGAGTATGGTCGGAAGCTATCGTGACCTCAGGCAAAACAGGACACTGTCGGATTTGTCTCTGCTGAATAAAAAATATAACGAGGCGATCGAAGCCAACAATCGGATTTACATGCTGTCCCGATGACGAAATTCTGTTGATTTCATTCCCGTTTGTCGTCATGTGGATATAAAAAAACGGTTTCTGTAAAGAAACCAGTCAAAATTTTTACCGATCTCTGGAATAATAGGAGAATCCTTATGTCTGATGATTGTCCTTTTCCGGAATCGAAAAATGAGAATTCCCACTATTGCCCGTCTCTGCGCACTTGCCGCATTCACATTGAGCCTCTCCGGCTGTGTCGTCCTTATCCCGACCGTTGTCGAAGCAGTCAATCAACACCGCCTGAACAATGAGGCGGAAGGCGCGATCCTCGAGTCGAATACAGGCGAGCTGAAACTCGTCAAGGACAGGAACGATCCCGAAACCGGCAAACTGAACGATGTCATCCGGGGCTATAACAGCATCATGGTTGGTAACTGGAGTCTCTGGCCTTCGTACAATACCCTGACGAACCATACGATGAAGGCCAAACCGGCCGACACGATTTCTTTCCCGGTCGTCGCCGGACTGGAAAAGGGGGTCGATTTCTTCAGAAAGGGCCTGTCGGTCGATACCCCGGCGTCCCCTGAACTGGATGCAGCGGTCAACGCTGCCGTTACGGCAGGTGAAAAGCTGTTGAAAGACGAACGCAGCAGCCTGCCTTATTTCCGGGATCAGGTATACCGTCGCGACAATCTCGCCGGTGGCCAGGTCGTTTTGCCGATCCTGAAAGCGGATTACACGAAGCTGATCGATGCCATGAATATCATCGGCGCCATTCTCATCAAACAGCAAAGAACGGAAACGCTGCGAAGAATGGCTGTATTCAAATCAGAGGGAAACAGTGTTCCGTATTATACCGAACAAAGCCTGCTTTACGGTCAGGATCTGGTCACCCTCTTCAACGATCCTGAAAAAAGCGTCGCCGACAATGCAAAATATCTCGCCGGCGACAAGATCGTCGCCAGCCTTGAGCTTTCCCTGAGGAATCTGAAAAAATCGCTTGAAACCGACTATCCGAAACGGGAAGGCAACAACGATCTGGACAGCATCATCGGTCATCTGGAAGGCACAATCACGGTTTATCGGATCATGAAGGAAAAGAAAACGGCGAAATCCTTCAATCTGATGATGAAGCGATACAGCAACGCTGTGGAAAGCTATAACCGTATCCTCAGGTTTACCCGTCCGGTATAAGGTATTTCGCGGCGGTTCTGGAAAAAGGAAAAAGCGCTTCAGTTCGTTAAAGGAACATGACATGGCATCAAGCGATTTTTTAATGCCGGCATTTTCGGCTATCATGTCGGCATTTACTTGATCATCACGGTCGTGATATTCCAGAAAAGGACAGGTTTCCATGAAAACGCCACTTGAAAACATCGCCGAATGGTTCAACGCCTTGCCGGTAACCTACCGTCAGGCCGTCGCAGTGGAAGTAGCGACCCTGATGCCGGGCATGGAACCCAATATCAGCAATCCCTTCTATCACAGACAGTTCATCGCCCGGATCAGTGAACCGCAATCCGACAAAATGAAGGAAGCAGGGCTTGTCATTTCCCTGAAAGCATTGATCGGGAACATTATCGCTACCCGGACACGGGAAAATGAAGACTGGGAAAAGGCGGAAAAAGAACTGAAAGAAGCGGCTGAACTGACCGGCAGTTGTTCCCTTGCCGAACATGCCTATCAGAAACAGATACAGTACAGGCAATGGACAGCCATTCGGGAAAGCTGGCAGGCGATGGCGTCCCAGGCATTGAGTGATGAAGCTCTTCGCCAGTGGCGCAAAACCCTGTAGGCAGCCGGGCACGCCAGCCGTGTGAACATATTGACCGGCTTGACCGATTCGATAAAACGTTTACAGGGCACGTGTAAAATGATGCTGCCGGATGCTGGTGGAAAGAGGCATTTTCAGACAGGGGAACTGCCTTCGCCCTGTTTTGTCCGGTTCCGGCTTCTGGACATGAATTTTCATCCGCTCCTTGCACGGGTGAAACGAATCGGTATAAACCTGATGCGCAATCATTTGCCATCCACTCGGTGATTTCATCATGACTAAACCCCAGATTGATGCTTACGGAAGTGCCAGGCGGGAGACCCCGCTTCCTGATGATGCATCGGCGAGACCGGAATGGAAAGTGCTGGTCGTTGAAGATGAAAAGCGGATGGCGGATTTGCTCAAGACCGGGCTGGAAGAATATGGCTACGAGGTTACGGTGGCCTATGACGGCGCAATGGGATCACGGCTGGCGAAAAACACAGCGTTCAATGCAGTGATATGTGACGTCGTTTTGCCTGAAAAAAACGGTTTCTCGCTGTGCCAGGAAATCAAGGCGTCTGATTCACCCATTCCCATTCTGATGCTGACAGCGCTGGGAACGATCGACGACAAGCTGGAGGGGTTCGATTCCGGTGCGGACGACTATATGACCAAGCCATTCGATTTCCGGGAACTGGATGCACGCCTGAAGATACTCATGAAACGGCATCAGGCCAGACAGGAAGACGGGCAGGCGGAACTCGACTATGCCGATCTCAGAATCGATCTGAATGAAAAACGCGCGTTCCGGTCAGGCAGGGAGATCAGACTCACTCCGAA
>CAJKQK010000082.1 GCA_905202055.1 uncultured Oxalobacter sp. | reverse complement strand
GGTTTGAATTCAAACTTCATTGTCCGCAAGATTTCTTCAGGTGAAGGTGTCGAACGTACATTCCAGTTATACTCTCCACTGATCGCTTCCATCGAAGTCAAACGTCGTGGTGATGTACGTCGCGCAAAACTGTTTTATCTGCGTGAACGTTCTGGCAAGTCGGCACGTATTAAAGAAAAACTGCCTAGCCGGAGCGCAAAGAGCGCTGAATAATTGAGCTTTCAGTTCAGTTACGTAAGGGGGCATCTTCGGAGCCTCCTTTTTTTGCATTGCAAGGAGGAAACGTGGCTAAATTGGGATTTGAACCAGAAAACCTTCCCGTCGATTTCGTCGCTAGTGGAGAGGCAATTGACCCGGAAAAACTGACTCCGGAATGGATACGCAAACGTTTTTCCAATCCTCCTGTATGGAAACCGGAAATCAATTCGGAACCTGCTTTTGTCCATCGGGACAGATGGATACCGGCCGCTGTACTGGTGCCGCTCGTCGACAGGAAAGACGGCCTTTCGCTGATGCTGACACAGCGTGCCGCGCATATGCACGATCATCCGGGACAAATCAGTTTTCCCGGTGGTCGCGTCGATTTGACCGACAGTACCCGTATTGAAACGGCCTTGCGTGAAATGGAAGAAGAGGTCGGTATCGATCGGCAGCATGTCAGTGTTTTGGGAACTCTGCCCGAATACAGGACGGGCAGCGGTTACAGGGTCACCCCCGTTGTTTCCATTGTCACGCCTCCTTTCGATCTCCACGCCAATCCGGATGAAGTCGCAGAAGTTTTCGAAGTCCCTTTTCCGTTTTTTATGGATGGAACCAATTACCAGATGAGAACGGCGGAATTTCCGAACGGGGCGGGGAAAAGGTCTTTTTATACCATTCCTTATGAAAACCGCGTCGTATGGGGGGCGACTGCCGGGATGTTGCGTAATTTGTACCATTTTCTCAGTGCAAAATAATATTGCCGAAAAACGTCAATCTCCGACAATTATCTGTTTCTGGCATTAGAATGGCGATATTGGCTGGCTTCGACAAGTTTTTGCCAACACGTTTTTCAAATGCCGGAAAAATGGTCAGGTTTGATTCCAATGGCCGGCTGGGTTAATGTATCGACAGGTCGGCTTTTTCTGGATTCCCATGTTTTTTTTCTCGATTCTTTGTGCTCTGCTCATTGACCATTTCCGGCCAATGCGTACAAATAATCTTTTTTTGTCCCTGCTGCGTGCGACAGGTGCCCATGTCAGATCATGGTGCGATACGGGAACGTCGCATCATGGGTGTCTGGGCTGGATTGCCGCCAATGCCATGGTTGCCATACCTGTCCTGATTGTGTACTGGATTTGCCAGTTGATTCATCCTTTTCTGGGCTTGCTGTGGAGTATCCTCATCCTGTATCTGTGTATGGGGTTCAGGAATTACAACCATTATTTTTCAGCCATACAGATGGCCCTGTTGAACGGGGAGCAAACACGGGCACGAAATTTGCTTGGAGAATGGTGTGATTGCGATGCCTCGGCAATGGATATGGTCGATGTTACCCGGATGGCGATTGAAAAGGCTCTGATCAGTGTCCAGAAGGATGTTTTCGGCATTATTTTCTGGTTTGTTTTGCCATTCGGGCCGGCTGGTGCAATACTGTACCGGCTTTCATCCTATTTGCAAAAAAGCTGGAATGATCCGGATGACAGGAGTGGTTTCGGGTTGTTTGCAAAGAAGATTTTTTACTGGATCGATTGGGTACCGGTCAGGCTGACGGCATTGTCATTTGCGATTGTCGGTAATTTCGAAGATGCGATTTATGCCTGGCGAAATTTTGCCAATCGCTGGCAGAACCGGAATATTGGCATATTGCTGGCATCTGCAGGCGGAGCGATGGGAGTGCGTCTGGGAACGCCTTATGAGAGAGCCATCCGCGGGACGCCGATCGATCTTGATTCATTTGATACGATAGGTTTTGAATCGGAGTCGTTCCCCGGTGAGGAGCCTAAAATTCGCTATTTGCAAAGTGCGCTCGGACTGATCTGGCGGGCTTTATTGTTATGGTTGCTGTTGCTGTTTTTCTTTTCAATCGCTTTTAACTTTGCCTGACTGAAAAGAACGGCAGGACATTGAAAATGTTACAGGTTTAATTATGGTTTCTTCAGTATTGATCAGTGATGCAGTCGAACATCTGACTGCGGGACTTACTCCTGAAGACGGCAAAAAGGTGATGGAAGCCTATGTATTTGCCAAAGAGTCTTACGGTGATATCCATATTGAAAGCGGTGAACTGGCGATAGACTATTCGAAAGCCATCGGTTTGATACTGGCAGAACTGAATACGGATTATCAGACGCGCAGTGCCGGTTTGCTGGCCGTTTTGCCCAGATACAATCCGGATATTGCCTCGCAAATTGAATCGCGTTTCGGGGTGGAAGTGTCTAATCTGGTGGACAGCGTCATCAAATTGTTCAAACTGCGTGACCTGACCGGTAATCTGGAAGAGATCGCCCAGGGAAAAAATGCTGCGCAGATCAGGAAGGCACAGGCTGAAACCTTGCGCAAGATGCTTCTGGCAATGGCTGCGGATATGCGTGTCGTGATGATACGGCTGGCTGCGCGAATGGCTTCCCTGCGATATCTGGCTAAAATCAAGAAAGATACCGGCGACAGACGCCAATATGCCAAAGAGACACTCGAAATTTATGCACCACTGGCGAACAGGCTCGGCATCTGGCAGGTCAAGTGGGAACTTGAAGACCTTTCCTTCCGGTTTATCGAACCGGATGCATACAAAAACATAGCCAGAAGCCTGGAAGAAAAACGGACCGAGCGCGAAGAGTTCATCCGTGTCATGATCGAGCGGCTGAAAAAAGAACTGGAAAAAGCCGGAATCAGGGCGGAAGTATATGGTCGACCGAAACACATCTACAGCATCTACAACAAGATGCGCGGAAAATCCCTCGATTTTTCACAGATGTATGATTTGCGTGCCGTACGTATTATTGTCGATGACATCAAGAGCTGTTTTGCCGTGCTGGACATCGTCAACCGGTTGTGGACACCTATACTGGAAGAGTTCGACGACTATATTTGCCGGCCGAAACCCAATGGCTACCAGTCTCTTCATACGGTTGTTATTGCCGAAAACGGACAGCCGTTCGAAGTACAGATCCGGACGCAGGAAATGCACAGATTGGCTGAATACGGTGTGGCGGCCCACTGGAGATACAAGGAAACCGGCGGATCGACTTTTGTTGCCCAGCAGTACGACGAAAAGATCTCGTATTTAAGACAGCTACTTTCGTGGAAGACTGAAGTGGATGATGTCGTTGTCGATGAGGATAACGCCCATAAGGAATGGGTTGAAAAGATCAAGGCGACGACACTCGACGACCGGATTTATGTTCTCACTCCTCAGGCTCGTGTGATCGATTTGCCTCATGGTGCAACACCGATTGACTTTGCCTATCAGGTTCATAGCGATGTCGGCCACCGGTGCCGGGGCGCAAGGGTCGATGGGGTCATGGTGCCTTTGAGCACGCCATTGAAAAGCGGACAAACGGTCGAAATCATTACAGCAAAGGGCGCAACAGGCAATGTTGGGCCTTCCCGTGACTGGCTGAATCCCGAGTATGCTGTCAATCCCAGAACGCAGGCAAAAATCCGTGCATGGTTCAACGGGGTTGAATATCAGGAAACCGTTGCATCTGGCCGGAGCATTATCGAGAAGTTGCTTCAACGTGAAGGAAAAACGGCCGTCAATCTGGAAGAACTCGCGCGAAAACTGGAATTTTCCAAAGTCGAAGAATTATTTTACGCGGCCGGCAAGGATAAGCTCAATCTTCGCAATGTCGAGGCGGTTCTGCACGGCAATGAAGCACCGAAAGAAACCAGACAGGACGATGACATCATCCGCAAGAGCCGGTCGTCAAGCGTTGCCAGCGGAGCGAAGTCGGGCATTCTGGTTGTCGGAACTGAAGGTCTTTTGACCCAGATGGCAAAATGCTGCAAACCGGCGCCGCCTGATTCGATTGTCGGTTTCGTGACCCGGGGAAAAGGCGTTTCCATTCACCGGAAAGACTGCAAGAATTTTCTGGAAATGGAAAAAAAGGCTCCCGAGCGCGTCATCCAGACGGCTTGGGGAACCCCGGAACCCGATACGGTTTATCCTGTCGATATCTATGTCCTCGCCAATGACAGACAGGGGTTATTGCGCGATGTATCCGATATTTTCATGAGAGAAAAGATCAATGTTATCGGTGTCCACACGCAGAGCCACAAAGGGCAGGCGAGAATGTCGTTCACGGCTGAAATTGCATCGACAGACAACCTTGGAAAAGCGCTTCAGATGATTGGCGAAATCAATGGGGTGATTGAAGTGAAACGTCATTGAGTGCGGGCAGGATTTTCCTGTCCTGCCTGATTTTTGGTGAAACGTTTTCTGACGCTTTTCACCCCGTACAGGAAAACTTTTTTATAAGACAGGTATTAGCTGTTAAACTATCCGGATAAACGGTGAATTGGCCGGTTTCCAGTCATTTTTTTATACGACAGGATAGATAGGGAAAGTCGGGATAACAATGAAAAAATTGTATTTGTTTTTAACTACGCTTCTTCTTGGCGGCGCGATCATGTCTTACAAATTGTTTGACACCAATTTCTCTTCCGAGGGAATTCAGGAATGGGCGCTCGACGCGCTTCTGATTGCAGCCATTCTCGGGTTTATTGCAACAAAATGGCTTAAGAAAAAAGGTAAACTTGAGTGATGGCCCACGTGAACGTCATTTTCGTGACGGTCATGGAGGGTATCTTCACCTTTTTTAAACTGGATTGAAACAGAAACGGTCCGGTTTCATTTTCAGGCCTGCAATCATGCCACCGCTTATTCATATTCAATCCGTCTTTTTCAGACGTTTGTTTCTCCTTCTTGTTTCGCCTCTTTATTTTTCCCTGATTTTCGGAATCAGAATGGTCAAAGGCGTACTGGGAGCCTGTGCTGAATTCAGGGAAATGTTTGTTGCCGTGTGGCGCGGCTTCGAAGAAGAGGCAGAACTGCTGCCGTGTCCTTTTTGTGGTGGCGACGCGTTGCCTGACGGGTGGCGTACACAAGGGGGTGCTTCCGGGCCGTCATGTGACCAGTGTGGCGCAACGGCCTGGTCTGCCTATACCTGGAATACCCGTATTTCCATATCCGTAAAAAACGGTGATTTGTGTGAAAGTAACGATCAGTCACAAATTTCAGACAAGCAGTAAGAAACCTTCCTGTTACCGCGTATATAACGCTTTTCTGTCAATCCGGTAATGCGTCCGTTCATTTATTCATTGGTTTGTTTTCTTTGGCAAGCCTGTTTTGCAACAGCATGTGAAGCATAATATTTTTTACAGCAGAGAGGGAATCAACTAGAATTTAAGTTTTCCCATCAATATGAACTGAAAATGTGTCCTGTTATTGGTTCATATTCAAAAAAATGAAGCTTTTGAAATCTCCCTATTTGTCAGCGTGCGTTGCTGTCCTCACGTCACTTTCAGCCTTTTTTTGCTGGATGATTCTCGACTATCACTATATGGTCGATTATTTTGTCGAAGAAAACGGTCCTGTAGAAAACGTCACGCTGGTTGCTTACGTTGTCGCTCTGGCAGCCATTCTGTATTACGGGAGTAATGTCCTTTTTGTCAGGACAAGACTGGCCTTGACCATCATGCTTGCCTATATGTTCATGCGGGAAGCGGACATGCACAAATGGTTGAACGGCCTCTCCATTCTAAAAATCAAATTCTGGCTTTCCGGCGACATTCCGCTGGTTGACAAGTTCTGGGCGGTCGTTATTCTCGCCCCGGTTTTATGGATGCTCTATTATTTCCTGAAAAATTATGTGCGCCAGGTCTGGACCGATTTCTGGCGCAAGGATGCTTACGCCATCAGTGTTTTTGTTTTTCTGGCGGTTCTGGTCATTTCCAAGATATGCGACCGTTCCCTCAATATGATGACTGAGATGTGGGGATGGCAATTTGATATATGGCTGAAGGCGCTTGTGACGGCACAGGAAGAGTTTCTGGAATGTATCCTTCCGGTGCTTGTCATGATCGGCGTGTTGCAATACCGTGAATCGCATGAATGGAAACCCGGCTATGTCGAGTCGCCCGTATTTTCCGTGTATCTTGTCATTCTGACCTCATTGACGGCGCTGGTTTTATGGGCTGTTTTACCCAGTTCCGATATGCTGAAATTCGTAGAGGAAAACGGTACGGTGGAAAACCTGACCCTGTTTTTCTATGTGGTCGCGATTCTCGTCATTGTTTTCGGGCAGATTCAGGCGCGTTTTTCCACGAAGCTGGCAACGATTGTCATGTTGGCTTACATGTTTATGCGTGAGGCGGACTGGCACAAGTCTGTCAGCAGTGAAAGCATCCTGAAAATCAAATTCTGGCTGAATGGCCAGATTCCGGTATCCGACAAATTGCTGGCGATTGCCATTCTGGTGCCGGTAGCGTGGATGCTGATTTATTTCGTCTGGAATTATACCAAGACGTTCTGGAAAGCGTTATGGGACGGCGAAGGGTATGCCATCAGTATTCTCATGTTTCTTGTCACGCTCGTGTCTTCGAAAGTACTCGATCGTTCGCTTAACATGCTGACGGAACTCTATCAGATGCACTTCCCGGAATGGCTTGTTGCCTTGCAGACTTCGCAGGAAGAATTCCTGGAATGTCTTTTGCCGATTCTGATTATTGTAGTGATCGCCCAATACAGGCGCAGCAGAAACATTTTTGCATGGTCGTAAAGACCTGTTGGTGTTTTACCGGGTTTGTTCGGGAAAAGATAAGAAAATTGCCTGAGTGAACAGTTTTTTATTGGAAACAAGGTAGAAAGAGACCGTTTAATTGCATTAAGCGGACAGTTGCACAAAAAAATAGTATGTCATTGATGGACTTTATTGCTAACATATATACCCGTAAAAAGAAGTAACCCTTCTCTATGCGCACAAGTCGTGTTCACACCAAGAATACGCGTTTGAAACGGGCCATTAAGCAACTGCATCAGACAACGCATGATTGTTGGCCCGGACAGAGTTGCAGTAAGAGTCTGCGCCTGTTATTTGCGCTTATGTATGAGCCATTCAGTGAGAATTGCCCGGCCGACCGCAGGGCGAGTGGCGCCGATAGAGTTGTCAACACGCACAGATTAGGACAAGAGAAACGTTATATGAGTGAACGTACAAAATGCTACCGCTTGCAGGTAGCCGATAGCCTTTACCGTTTTATTGAAGAAGAAGCACTTCCCGGAACGGGAATCGATAGTGATACATTTTGGCGCGGTTTCGATGCCATCGTCCATGAAATGGGACCGAAAAACCGGGCTTTGCTGGCAGAACGTGAACGTTTGCAGGAAGAACTGGACAACTGGCACCGCCTGAATCCCGGCCCTGTAAAGGATATGTCCGCTTACAAGGCGTTTTTGAACGAGATCGGATATCTGGTGCCGGTCCCTGCCAACGTCAGAATCGACCCGACGAATATCGACACCGAAGTTTCCACACAAGGGGGGCCTCAACTGGTCGTTCCCCTGACGAACGCGCGATACGTGTTGAATGCCGTCAATGCCCGCTGGGCAAGCCTGTACGACGCACTATACGGTACCGATGCCATCAGCGAGGAAGATGGCGCGACTCGTGGAAATGCATACAATCCTGTCAGAGGCCGCAAGGTAATTGCTTTCGCGCGCAAGCAGCTCGATGAGTTCATCCCACTGGTTTCCGATTCTCATCTGAATGCCGTCAGATATTATGTCAAAGACAAAAAACTGGCCGTTGTTCTCAAAGACGGTTCGGAAACAACCCTGAAACAGCCTGAGTGGCTGGCGGGCTATACCGGTGACGCTGAAAATCCCGCTTCCCTGCTGTTCAGGCAGAATTACATGCATATCGATCTTCAGTTCGATAAAAACGATCCGATCAGCAAGGATGATCCCGCCGGTATCCGTGACATCATTCTCGAAGCGGCAACGACCACTATCCTGGACTGTGAAGACGCTGTCGCTGCAGTCGATGCGGAAGACAAGGTCGTCATTTACCGGAATCTTCTCGGCGTCGTGAAAGGGGATTTGCAGGAATCCGTTGCCAAAAACGGCAAGACTTTCGTACGCCGGCTGAGCAAGGATCGTGAATACCAGTCCGTCAATGGCGAAAAATTCACATTGCCTGGACGCAGCCTTCTTTTCGTCCGCAATGTCGGATTGCTGATGAACAATCCTGCCATTCTGGATGAAGACGAAAACGATATTTTCGAAGGCATTCTCGACGCTGTCGTCACGACACTGATCGTCAAGCGTGATCTGGAAAACAAAATTAGTTCGAGAGCGGGTTCCATCTATATCGTCAAGCCGAAATTGCATGGCCCTGAAGAAACAGCGTTTACAAACGAATTGTTCAACAAGGTTGAGAAACTGCTCGGTATCGCTCCGAATACCGTCAAGATCGGCATTATGGATGAAGAACGCCGTACCAGTGCCAACCTGAAGGCATGTATTGCCGAGATCCCCCAGCGACTTGCATTTATCAATACGGGCTTCCTTGACCGTACCGGTGATGAAATCCATACT
>CAJKQK010000081.1 GCA_905202055.1 uncultured Oxalobacter sp. | reverse complement strand
ATCAGACCCATGCTGCCGAACAGTTTGAAACTGACCCATGTCGCCGTTTCATAACCACCCCAGAACGCCACATACAGGTTCAAGACACCCATGAAGGCAAAAAAGACGATCCATGCCATATTCAGTTTTTGCCAGACAGGCCCGGGCAGCTGGACCTTTTTTTCCATCATGCTCCGGATCAGGTTTTTCTTGAATCCCAGAGAGGCGATCAACAACGCGGCGCCAAACAGCCAGTATAAAACCGTCGGTTTCCATTTGATGAATTCCTCACTTCCGAAATAAATCGTCGCACCACCGAAAACAGTGATGACAATCATGGAAATCCACAGGGTCGCCTCGATTTTCCGTCTTCTGGCAAGCAGGTAAACGATCTGCAAAACACTCGCGACAATCGCCAGCGCCGTTGCCAGCAGGATGGGCACTGACGATTCGGGAATGCTGTTTCCCGCAACGAACATGGACAGGTATTTATCCGCAATGGCTTGTGCTGTTGCGATATGGCTTTTTGCCCATGAAAAAGAACCGAAAAACAGGATGACGGGAAACAGGTCGAAAAGAAATTTCATTTTTTACTTGGTCACTTATCAGAAGATTCTGCCTTTTCAGGTAGCGGATCGAATCGCAGGGCGGCAGAATTAATACAATAACGCAGCCCTGTCGGAGGAGGACCGTCGTCAAATACGTGGCCCAGATGGGCATCACAAATGGCACAGATAATTTCGGTACGCACCATGCCCAGCGAGACATCGACCTTTTCCTTTACATTTTCAGGGTCGACGGGTGCAAAAAAACTCGGCCAGCCACAACCGGCATCGAATTTTGTGTCGGAAATGAACAGTGGCGTTCCACAATTGACACACGTATAAACGCCGGTTTCGTCATGGTTCCAGTACTCGCCGGTAAAGGGCGGTTCCGTCGCCGCCTGTCTGGTCACGGCATACGCTACGGGAGAAAGCTGCGCCCGCCATTCGGCATCTGTTTTTTGTACTCTGGGTTTGCTCATAATCGCTCCTTGCAGGATATTGAACTCTTTCAATGGAAATGACAGATTACTTGTTCGAAAAGTTTCAGCTATCAGATTTGTTAAATAAAAGTGAGTTCAGTCCTGACAAGAATACCCCATTTTAACGAATGAGTTCGAAGACCGCCATCGATTCGACATGCGAGGTATGCGGAAACATATTGATGACACCGGCCATTGCGAGCCTGTAGCCACCCTCCGTAACCAGAATGCCGGCATCACGTGCCAGTGTCGATGGATTGCACGAAACGTAAACGATCCGTTTCGGCTTGAACCGGGAATGTTTTCCATCCAGATCAGCAATGGCCTGACAGACTGCCGCAGCGCCATCCCGGGGTGGATCGATCAGGATACGGTCGAATTGTCCCAGTGCAACCCAGTTTTCCGCTGTCATCTCGAACAGATTGCTGCATGCAAATTTCGTTCTATCTTCCAGACCGTTCAGTTTGGCGTTTTCCTGTGCACGTTGGGTCAGGATGTCGCTTCCTTCTATACCAACAACTTCTTTTGCAAGTCTGGCAATCGGCAGGGAGAAATTGCCCAGCCCGCAAAACAGGTCAGCTATCCGCTCGTCCTTGCCGATATCCAGCAAGCGCAAGGCACGTGACACCAGAACCTGATTGATGTGGTAATTGACTTGTGTGAAATCGTTTGGTTTGAAAGGCATCTCGACGCCGAATTCCGGCAGGACATATTTCAGCGCATTTTCATCAGGATAGAAAAGTCTGATGGTATCAGGCCCTTTCGTCTGAAGCCACCACTGAACCTTGTGTTCATCGGCAAAACGTTTCAGTTCGCTTTCGTCATCCGCCGTCAAAGGCGCCATGATACGCAACAGCAGGGCCGTAATCGGCTGATCCCCATCGCTTCCGATCGCGACTTCAATTTGTGGAACTTCCCGCATGATGGAGAGCGATTCGATCAATTGCCGAAGGGGCACCAGCATGTCGGAAATATGGGGGGGCAATACATGGCATTCTTTCATGTCGACGACATAGCGTGATTGCCTTTCCCTGAAACCGACGAGAATGCCGCCTTTTTTGGCTACGTAATTGACGGACAGGCGTGCCCGGAAACGATAGCCCCAATAAGGCCCATAAATGGGACGCAACATTCTTTCAGGCCTGATACGGCCGATATGCCAGAGATTGTCTTCCAGTACACGCTGTTTCATCGCAACCTGTGCCGACGGTTCGACATGCTGCATCGAACAACCGCCACAAACCTTGAAATGCGGACATTTGGGTTTGGCACGAACCGGCGATTCCCGGAAAAGGGAAATCATTTTCGCCAGTTCCCATTTGCTTTTTCTCTTGACCGTTTCGAAATGCACCACTTCACCTGGCAATGCACCTTCAACAAAAACGACTTTTCCGAGTGCCCCGTCTTCATTGGGCAAATGCCCCACTCCGCGTCCTTCGGCATCCAGAGATTTGATTTGAATAGTATTGATCGGCATAAACCTTGTCTGACAAACAAATAACGCACATTGGGACAATATGCGTTATTCGGAAATAAGCAGGATTGGAATTAATGTGCAGGCAGATATTTCATCGGATCGACTGGCTTGCCCTGATAACGTATTTCGAAATGCAGCTTGACCCTGTCGCTATCGGTGTTACCCATTTCGGCAATTTGCTGACCCCGTTTTACCTGTTGTTTTTCCTTGACCAGAACCTTGTCATTATGGGCATACGCCGAGAGGACACCATCGCTATGCTTGATAATGACCAGATTGCCATAACCGTTCATGTTGCCTCTGTGCAGGACAGTGCCATCGGCAGCGGCAACAACTGGCTGCCCTTTGGTTCCTGAAATGTCGATACCCCGGTTTTTTCCGGGTTTGTATGAGGTAATCACGTTGCCCCGAGTCGGCCAGCTCCAGACAATGCCGGACACTTCTTTTGCACTTCCGTTTGCAGCAACGGCTGCCGGAGCGGCGCTGGACTGTGTCGCTGTTTGTTTGCCGGATTCCTTCCGGGCTTCATCGATCGAACGGACCTGAACAGCGGAAGAAGATGCAACAGCTGTCGCCGCCGCCCCTTCAGGTGGCTGTACGCGCAAGACCTGTCCGACTTCCAGTGCATTCACGTCGGCAAGATTGTTCCAGCCAGCCAGATCGTGAACGCTATGACCGGAACGTCTTGCAATCTGCGACAGGGTATCGCCGCGCTGGACGGTATAACGGATCGTGTTCCTGTCGATCGGCTGATAGGAATTCGAAGTAGTGATGCTCGAGCGGTCACTTATGGGTGCCGTTTTCTGGGGACTGCTGCAGGCAAACAGACCTGCACAACTGACTAGCAATAGTGGATAAACAATCTTCTTCATTTAGCTGTTCCAATATCTGTCGACATCTTGAATTCTTCAAACGGTTCCTTGTTGAAGGGGGACAAAATAACAATCGTCTAGTATAACGCTTTCCCACTCACGTTCGGCTACTCTTTTTATCAATTGCAGCTTTTGTTTTTCATCTCCCACAGGAGCGATCAGGCGTCCGCCTATGGCCAGCTGGTCCAGCAAGGCATCCGGCACCTGCAAACCTGCCGCAGCAAGAATTATGCCCTCAAACGGTGCAGCCTGCGGCAGCCCCTTCATGCCATCGCCATACTGCAAACGCAAATTGGCGATTCTCATGGGCCTGAGATTTCTCCGGGCCAGCTCATGCAATGCCCTGATTCTCTCGATAGAATAAACCTCTTGTGCCAGTTTGGCGAGGATGGCCGCCTGGTACCCGCAGCCAGTACCGATTTCCAGAATCCTGTTCATCGGTTGCGTTCCCGGACCGGAGCGCAGTGCTTCAAGCATTTTGGCGACAGTGGACGGTTTCGAGATGGTCTGGTGCGAACCTATCGGCAAGGCGATATCCGCATATGCCTGCCCCCAAAGACCCGATTCAAGGAACAGATGACGCGGAATCTGTTGCATGGCCTGTAACACCACCCTGTCCTTTATGCCGGATTGCGCCAGCCGCTCGACCATGGAACGCGCCGATCGTGTGATATTCGATTCATTCCAGCCTTCCTTTAACAACACGGTCTGTTTTCGGGCCGGATCGTTCAGGCTAGCGTGTGTCACCTTGTTTTGCATGGCAGTCTGTGTCGAGACATAACTTTTTTTATCGGTCGGCGACTGCCTTGTTTTGTCAAACGAAGATCGTCCCACCACGGAAGACAGTGGCAAAGGAAACGTTTTCGTTTTCTTGTTCATGCGAGTATTTTCGTCAAATCAGTCAATATATCGGTATGTGTCCAGTCCAGCTGAAGCGGGGTGACGGACACATTGCCCTGATTCAGTGCATGAAAATCGGTCCCTTCACTCGCATCCCGAACCGGTCCTGTCGGCCCGATCCAGAAGATTTCCCGGTCGAACGGGTCTTTTTCACGGATGACCGCTTCGGACTCGTGCCGCCGCCCCAAACGTGTCGCGCAGATTTTCTTCAGTTCTGAATAAGGCCTGTTGGGAATATTCACATTCAGAAGAAATGGCTTAGGCAGCTTTTCGTATACTTTCAATACGATATCCCGCGCCATCTCTGCAGCGCTGTCCAGCTCGGCCCATCCTTTCTCGACCTGTGAAAAAGCAATCGCGGGAATGTCGAAAAGGTAGCCTTCCATCGCACCGGCCACTGTTCCCGAGTAAATGGTATCTTCACCCGCGTTCTGGCCATGATTGATACCCGTGACAACCAGGTCGGGACGCCATGGCAAAACGCCGGTTATGGCAATATGAACACAGTCGGAAGGCGTGCCTGTCGTATAAGTAAAGCCGTTTCGCCCCTGATATACCGAGATGGGACGTTCGAGGGTAAGGGAATTGGACGCACCCGAACGGTTACTGTCAGGTGCGACGACAGCGATTTCCGCAATGGGTGAGAGGGCTTTTGCAAGCGCATTGATGCCGGGCGCCAGATACCCGTCATCGTTACTGATTAATATCCGCATCAAAACCGCTCTTTCCTGATCGATTAATGAATGTCGAACGTATGAAAACCGGTACGTTCATCCTGTAAAGGGACTGCAATTATTCTTTTTTCGGCAGAGTCAGCAATTGCAAAATATCATTCAATCCGGAACGAATAGCATCGATATCCACTGATGGAGGCGCAATAAAACTGTCTTCAGGAAGAACCTCGACAGGTGCCGCTCTGCTTTCACGTTCATTCAATTTGTTACGCGCGCCACTGATCGTGAAACCCTGATCGTAAAGCAGTTCCCTTATCCGTCTTATCAGCAGCACTTCATGATGCTGGTAATAACGTCTGTTCCCTCTGCGCTTTACCGGTTTCAACTGGGTAAACTCCTGTTCCCAGTATCGGAGCACATGAGGTTTCACTCCACACAAGTCACTCACCTCGCCAATCGTAAAATAACGTTTGGCAGGTATGGGAGGCAAAACAACCGTTTCAGGCTTGTGGGCTCGTTCGTTCATGGAAAATGTATTTACTTGTCAAATTTTTCCGCTGATTCAACCATCGATTTCAGTTTCTGGCTGGCGTGAAAAGTCACGACCCGTCTCGCTGTAATCGGAATTTCTTCTCCGGTCCGTGGATTTCTTCCAGGACGCTGCGGCTTGTCCCGCAACTGGAAATTGCCGAAACCGGATAATTTCACAGCCTCGCCCCGCTCAAGAGCACCGCAAATTTCCTCAAAGAAGGTTTCGACCATTTCCTTGGCTTCGCGTTTATTCAGGCCGACTTGTTCATATAATAATTCAGTCAGTTCCGCTTTTGTTAAAGTCGAAGTGTTTTTGTCGGAATCGGGCATCTTTTTTTTATCTAAATAATCCATTCCCATGTTTTCAGCACTATGCGAATCGGTGGGGTATTTCATTCTTGTTCAAACCTGTAATCTATTTGAATCAGGCACGCAAACGGGCGCCCAAGTCTTTTTCGACAGCGGAAACCAGCGCATTGACTGCAGTTTCCACAACTTCATCCTGCAGAGTTCCATTGATATCCTGCAATGTCATTCGGAATGCAAGACTTTTTTCATTGGCATTCAAACCTTTTCCACGATAATCATCAAACAAAACAATAGCTTGCATGATGTTACATAGAGGGTTATTATCTTTTTCCTTATAGAATCTGTCAATGATTACTTGTACCGGCATTGAGGAATCCACAACCAGCGCGATATCGCGTACGACAGGCTGGAATCGGGAAATCTCCGAATAGACTGGAACATCGACCGTTTGCAATGTTGATATGTCCACTTCGAAGAGCACCGGAGCGTGCGGCAAATCGTATTTATGCTGCCACGAAGGGTGCAATTCACCCAGGATACCCGCTTTTTGTCCATTCACTTCAACAGCAGCACATCTTCCCGGATGAAAGGCCGGATGGTTTGCCTTGGTAAAGCGCACGATTTTCGGCGCAAACATGGCTTCCAGGTCGGCTTTCACATCGAAGAAATCGACCTGCCTGTCTTCCTGTCCCCACTGTTCTTCATCGACCAGACCATAAGCGATCGCGGCAAGCCGCTTGGGTTGTTCATATCCGGCAACGGACAACGGACCGTTCTCCACTTTATCGTTGCGCAGGAACACACCGCCGATTTCGAAAAGGCGGATTCTGGAAAATTTCCGGTTGAGATTGAAACGGACATTGGCGACCAGATTGCCGATCATCGTCGAACGCATGACGCTCATCTGGCTGGCGATGGGATTCAACAGACGAATCGGATTGTCATTGGCCGCGAAATCTTTTTCCCATTTTTCTTCAACGAAACTGTAATTGACCACTTCCTGATAATCGAGATCGGCCATCTGCTGGCGAATCGAAAACAGGGACCGGACATTTTCCGGTTTGATACGCATGACATTGGATGCAACCGGCGGCAACGCAGGGATGTTTTCAAAACCGTAAACACGGGCAATTTCCTCAATCAGGTCTTCCTCAATTTCAATGTCGAAACGCCAGGAGGGAGGCGTAACCGTAAACGTGTCGCCTTCCTGAACGAATGAAAGACCCAGACGTGTGAAAATATCGGCGATCTGCTCCACTGAAAAAGGAATGCCGATCACTTTTTCCGCTTTTTCGCGACGCAACACCACCGGATTGCGTTTCGGCAAGTTGAGAATCTGGTCGTCGACAGGGCCGACCGTCGTTTCTCCCTCGACACCGCAGATTTCCAGTACCAGCGCCGTAATTCGTTCGAGAGCCGTGACAGTCGCATTGAAATCGACGCCGCGTTCGAAACGGTGTGAAGCGTCGGTCGAAAAATTGTACCGTCTGGCGCGGCCACGGATGGCATCAGGCCACCAGAAAGCGACTTCAATATATATATTTCTGGTGTCGGATGAAACGGATGTTCTGTCGCCCCCCATAATGCCGCCCAGAAATTCAACACCCGTGTTGTCCGCAATGATACCGACCCAATCGTCCACTTCGACGGTCATATCATTCAGAAGTTTGACCTTTTCACCTTTTCTGCCCCAACGAATGGTCAGGCCGCCGTCAATCTTGTCGAGATCGTAAATATGATTCGGCTGACCGCCTTCCAGCATGACGTAGTTGGAAATATCGACGATTGCCGAGATCGAACGCTGCCCACTCCGTTCCAGACGCTGCTTCATCCATTCAGGAGTCGGCGCATTGGCGTTGATCCCCTTGATCACCCTGCCTGAAAAACGGCCGCACAAATCCGGCGCTTCAACCTTGACCGGCAGTTTGTCGCTTGACGTGACTTTTGCCGGATCGGAAACCGGACGGTTCAATTTTGCGCCCGTCAGCGCGGAAACTTCACGTGCCACGCCCAGTAAAGACAGGCAATCGGCCTTGTTTGGCGTCAGCTTGATTTCGAAAATCGAATCTTCCAGCTGGAGATAATCGCGCAAATCCGCTCCCAAAGGCGCATTTTCGGGCAAATCCATAATGCCGGAATGGTCTTCGGACAATTGAAGTTCGCTAAACGAACACAGCATGCCGTTCGATTCAACCCCGCGCAATTTTCCCTTCTTGATCGTGAAAGTCCTGCCTGCTTCTTCCGTCGGCAACTCTGCACCGATCAGAGCACAACCCGTCATCATGCCGGGACGGACGTTCGGCGCGCCACAAACAATATTAAGGATGGTTCCGGTACCGGCATCGACCTGACAGACAGAAAGACGATCCGCATTGGGATGCTTTGCAACTTCCAGAACTTTTGCAACGACGATTTTCGAGAAAGGACGGGCGGCAGGCGTGATTCCTTCGACTTCAAGACCCGACATGGTCATCAAATGAGACAATTCATCCGTCGTCAAATCCGGATTAACCAATGTCCGGAGCCAGTTTTCAGAAAATTGCATAATCAGCTTTCAATTACAAAAAACGGTAAGAGTTATTTTCAACAGGACAGCATGCTTAATTGAATTGTTTCAAAAAGCGCAGATCGCCTTCATAAAACAGTCTCAGATCGTTAATGCCATAACGCAGCATGGTCAGGCGTTCAAGACCGGAACCGAAGGCGAATCCGATGTACTGGTCCGGATCGATGCCCATGTTTCGCAAAACGTTAGGGTGAACCTGTCCGGAACCGGACACTTCCAGCCATCTTCCTTTCAGGGGACCACTGCCGAATGCGATATCGATTTCGGCAGACGGTTCGGTAAACGGGAAATAAGACGGGCGGAAACGCACCTGGAGCTTGTCGGTTTCGAAGAA
>CAJKQK010000080.1 GCA_905202055.1 uncultured Oxalobacter sp. | reverse complement strand
AGATCCTCTCCAATCTGGAACTGGGCAACCGTATCGACCATTTTCCTTCCGAACTGTCCGGCGGCCAGCAACAACGCGTCAGTATTGCCCGTGCCCTGATGAATGGCGGCGAAATCATTCTGGCCGATGAACCGACAGGCGCACTGGATTCGAAAAGCGGCCTTAACGTCATGGCCATTCTCCAGCAATTGAATGATCAGGGACATACCATCATTTTGGTCACCCATGACCAGAACATCGCCAATTACGCCAACCGGATCATTGAAATCAAGGATGGCGCCATTATTTCCGATGTTCGAAAAGCGCCGAACAAAAACAAAAAAGAAGAATTCCCGCCGAAAGACAATTCAAGAAATACGTTCGCTTATCTGAAAGACCAGTTTTTCGAAGCGTTCAGAATGTCGATTCAGGCCATCAGGACCCATAAATTGCGATCCGGGCTAACCATGCTCGGAATCATCATCGGGATCGCCTCGGTCGTTTCCGTTGTCGCACTGGGAAAAGGCTCGCAGGAAAAAATTCTGGAAGACATCAATTCGCTCGGTACCAATACGATTGTCGTCATGCCGGGCAAAGGATTCGGTGACCGCAATTCGAGCAAATATAAAACACTCACTGTCAACGATGCCGAGTTGTTGGCACGACAGAGTTACGTGGACAGCACGACACCATCCGTCCGCACTTCCGGCACGCTGACAAGGGAAAACATCTCTGTAACCGGCCAGTTGAACGGCGTCGGCGACCAATACTTCGATGTAACCGGTCTGAAGCCCGCATCAGGACGATTTTTCAACAAGGAAGATGTGAAATCGGGAAGCGCTGTCGTCGTCATCGACCAGAACACGAAAGAAAAACTGTTTCCGAACACGACAGACATACTGGGAAAAACCATTATTTTCAACCGGCAGCCGCTGAAAATCATCGGCATTTCACAAAGACAAAATGCCAGTTTCGGCACAACCGATACCCTGACCATGTGGTCACCCTATACGTCCGTCATGAACCGTATTACCGGCGACAGGAATATCTCATCCATTACGGTCAAGGTCAAGGATAACGTCAGCATGACAGCAGCCGAAAAAAACGTCATCCGCTTTTTGACCGCAAAACACGGCAAGGAAGACTTTTTCACAGTCAACACCGACAGCATCCGGCAAACGATTGAAAGTACAACGAACACCATGCGCCTGCTGATCTCGTGTATCGCGCTGATTTCACTCGTCGTCGGCGGTATCGGCGTCATGAATATCATGCTTGTTTCCGTGACGGAACGGACTCGCGAGATCGGAATACGCATGGCAGTCGGAGCGCGCCGAAACAGCGTTCTCCAGCAGTTTCTGATAGAAGCAGTACTGATTTGCCTGATCGGCGGCTTTATCGGTGTCCTGTTTGCTTTCGGTATCGGATTCCTGTTCAGTATGTTCGTTCAGGCTTTTACCATGTCGTATTCAGCCACTTCCGTCATTCTGGCGATAAGCTGTTCGACGCTGATCGGCGTGATTTTCGGATATATTCCGGCCCGCAACGCTTCTCTTTTAAATCCGGTGGATGCATTATGCGATTGATACCCTCTACCCTTTTATGCCTGATTCTGGCGGGTTGCGCCACTCAAATGACCACCATTCCGGATACCGGACTGATCACGCAACAAACCATTATCGACGGTTACAAAATCGATACGGAATGGTGGAAAACCTACCATGACGAGAATCTGGACAAACTGGTCGATCTTGCCCTCCAGAACAACATCGATCTGAAAAAAAGTGCCATTACAGTCAACAAGGCCCTCTATGAGGCCAATCTTCTGGGCCAAAATCTGGTTCCGGAATTTTCAGGTGCTCTTGGCGCTTCGGTCAGTAATAACATGAAAGCCGGACAGACTTCGCACAATTACGCATCTGAACTGGGCGTCAGTTACGAGATTGATTTGTGGCGCAAGCTGAGCAGCGCTGCGTCAGCGCAGGAGTGGGAGTACAAAGCTACTCAACTGGACATGGAAACGACCCGTCTCGCCCTCATCAACAATGTCGTCGACAGTTACTTCCATCTTGTTTATCTGAGTCAGGCGATCCGGGTAACTGAACAGAATATTGATTTCTACACCCAGCTTCTCCAGATCATCAATAACAAATTCACATCCGGCAAGGTCGATGCGCTGGAACCCCTTACTGCCGAAAAATCTCTGCTGGCTGCCAAAAACAGCCTCATGAACCTGGAAAACAACCGCAAAACGGTCGAACAGACCTTGCGTAACCTGCTGAACATTCGTCCCGGCGAAAAACTGGATATCAAAATGGCCGATATTCTGACGACACCATCCACCGGTGTGGATTTGAACGTACCGATTTCCGCTCTGGGTCTCCGCCCGGATGTCAAAGCGGCAGAATACCGGATCCAGTCGTCTTTTCTGGACTGGGAATCCGTGAAAGCAAGCGTTTATCCCAGCGTTACAATTGGCAGTACACTGAGCACATCGTCAAATAAAAGCAGCTCGGTATTCAATGTGCCGTTCCTTGGTGGTACCGTCAACATCAATCTTCCGTTTTTGCAATGGAATAAAATCAAATGGAATATCAAAATATCCGAAGCCGATTTTGAAAACGCCAAACTGAATCTGACCTCTTCAGTCAACACGGCCCTGAACGAAGTGGACACTTACTATTACTCATATGAGAAGTCGGTTTCGCTACTGGACAATCTCTCAAGAAGATACGATAACGACGCCAAGATCAGCGTTTACAACCGCATGCGTTACGAAGCCGGTGCGACAGAGCTGAAAGACTGGCTGGATGCGAAAACTTCCGAAAATACAGCCATGCTTTCTCTGCTGGAGGCGAAATACAATACGATTACCTATGAAAACGCGATTTATAAATCCCTTGGAGCCAAACTATCCGCCAATACGGTTTCAAAATCGTAAATCGGCTGGTGATTCAGCCGTTTGACCAATGAAAGCCATTGCGAACGAACAAAAAAACTGAAAGTTTCCTTCAATCGTCCGAAAACAGCCGCGCCCGCATGTCTGCATTTGCTAAAATGTCATGCATTACAACAATTTTTTCGTCAGGCAACCATGCAGGAAGCGCGCATCAACATGATCGAAAACCAGTTACGTGCCGGAGGCGTGCACGCACAAGAAGTTTTCGAAGCCGTTTCCGTCATCCGGCGTGAAGAATTCGTGCCACCGGACTATCGGCAATACGCTTTCGCCGATATGGAAATCCCCCTTCCCTACGCCCAGAACATGTTAACTCCCCTGTGTGAAGCGCTGGTCTTGCAGGAAACCCGATTGGGCAAGAACGATACTGTCCTTGAAATCGGTACCGGATCGGGTCATATGGCGGCTCTGCTGGCCCATCATTCGAGGCATGTCACCACTGTTGAAATCGAAGAGGGATTGAAGCAGCAGGCACAAAACAATCTGGACCGTTGCGGCATAAAAAATGTCCAGGTCATTCATGACAACGGATTTCTGGTCGACCGTTATGCCAGAGATCGACTGTTTGACGTTATCGTCTTTTCTGGATCAGTCTCAAACATCCCCGAAACTTTTAAAGATAAACTTGCGGACAACGGAAGAATGATTGTATTTTATGGAGCCGAACCTTGTGTTCAGGCAATTTTTTTACAGAAAAACTCAGCCATGGATATCACGTCCGGGATATTATTTCAAACATCGGTAAAACCATTGAAAGAACAACCGGGCCACTCGCCATTCCGGTTTTGAAATTATAAAAACAATCGTTCCAAAACAAATTTGGAGTAAGTATGCACTATCGTTCTGCCATTCCTGTTTTAGTCGGATGCCTCTTTGCCACAAACGTCCTTGCGGCAGACCTGATGCAAACCTATATGGAAGCCCTTGCCAACGATCCCCAATATGCCAGTGCAAGAGCGTCATTGATGGCCGGTCAGGAAAAAAGCACTC
The DNA here is from genome assembly GCA_905202055.1 of uncultured Oxalobacter sp. Taxonomy (GTDB): domain Bacteria; phylum Pseudomonadota; class Gammaproteobacteria; order Burkholderiales; family Burkholderiaceae_D; genus Oxalobacter. The sequence goes on along the minus strand of CAJKQK010000080.1, from coordinate 4,990 downwards.
AGGGACTCGCAAAACTGTTGCCCAATCTTTCCGCATCCGGTGGCTATGGACGCAACTGGTTCGAAGGGCTGAACTATAACGAGAACAAATACACCATCGCACTGACCCAGCCGATTTTCAACTGGGCCAATTACCAGAATTACGAAACGAGCAAATTGCAGGTATCCATTTCGGAAGCGCAATTTGCCCAGGCACAGCAGGATCTGATGATGCGTGTGTCGCAAGCTTATTTCGATATATTGGCTGCTGAAGACGTCGTCACATTCGCCAAAGCACAAAAGGCCGCTGTCGCCCAGCAGCTCGAACTGGCGAAACGCAGTTTCCAGGTCGGGACAACAACGATTACCGATACTCATGAAGCGCAAGCCCGCTACAATCTGGCTGAAGCAGACGAAATCAGCGCCCTGAACGACCTCGAAGTCAAACGGACCGCTCTGGAACAGATCATCGGTCACCCGCCGGGCGAACTGGACCCTCTGAAAAAAGGGGTCAAACTCTCCGCTCCCCAACCCAATGTCATGAGTACATGGGTCAGTTCCGCTGAAAACCAGAATTATCAGGTCGTTCAATACCGTCTGCCCCGTGAAGTCTCCAAACGAAACATCAAGGCCACGCAGGCAGGCCATATGCCGACCGTCGATCTGGTTGCTTCATACAACCATACCAATCGTGACCAGTACATGATCGACACGAATGGCGGGATACAGGCCTTCAATACACAAAAAATGGTTGGCGTACAATGGAACATTCCGCTCTTTTCCGGCTTCGAAGTCACCAGCAAGGTAAAAGAAGCCGTCTCTCTTGAAGACAAGGCCCGGAACGATCTGGAAGCGTCACGACGCAGTGCCGCACAACTGGCACGCCAGTCCTATCTCGGGGTAAACAATGGCCTTTCGCAGGTCAGGGCACTGGAAGCGGCTGAAGTCGCCAGCTTGTCGTCCCTGGAAGCCAACAAGCTCGGCTATGAAGTCGGCGTTCGTATCAATATCGATGTGTTGAACGCCGAACAACAGGTTTTCATGACAAGACGTGATCTGACCTATGCACGCAACAACACCATCATCAACGGCCTCAGACTGAAACAGGCTGCCGGTACCTTGAATGAAGACGATCTGAAGAGAGTAAATCTGCTTTTAAAGAAATAACGGCCTTGTCTCTTCTCAGGGAATTTCGTATAATTCTCAATTCGTTGAAATATTCAGTCTGTTGGAGCATTTCAACCAATGGTGGACGTAGCTCAGTTGGTAGAGTCCAGGATTGTGATTCCTGTTGTCGTGGGTTCGAGCCCCATCGTCCACCCCAGAATGTCGAAAGCCCGAATTTGATTCGGGCTTTTTTATTGTCTTTTACCTGCTTTTTATATAAGCAGAGCTTTACTTTTCCTTTATATTTTCTTGTCGAATGGCGGAAGTTTTTTCGAAACCATCGTATTTTGCAACGTAACATACTCTGGCAATCCCATTTTGTAGGGCGGATAATTTTCACCCTGAACCAATGGCTGGAGATATTTTCTGCACTCTTCGGTAATGCCATACCCGTCGTCACTGATGAAACTTTTCGGCATCATTTTTTCGACATTGGCGACATTCCCCAGATCGGCCACCCCTATTTCGTAACGATAAGGTTCACCCGACAGTCTTACGATAGTCGGCATCACTGAATTTTTACCCTGCAAAGCCAGATTGACCGCTGCGGCACCGACTTCATATGCCTGCTCGACGTCTATGGCGGAAGCGACATGCCGGGCTGACCGCTGGAGATAATTGGCGACTGCCCAGTGGAACGGATACCCCAGTTCTTCACAAATCATATTCGCGACAACCGGTGCCGCACCTCCCAGATGGGCATGTCCGAACGCATCCCGGTCACCCTGATCGGCAAGAAAGGTGCCATCAGGATATTTGCATCCTTCCGATACGACGACCGTACAATAACCATGACGCCGGACCTTCTCTTCAACCTGTGCCAGAAATTTCTTTTCGTTGAATTCCACTTCCGGAAACAGAATGACCACAGGAATACCATAATTTTCGGCCAGTCCACCCGCTGCTGCAATCCATCCGGCATGGCGCCCCATGACTTCCATGACAAAAATTTTTGTCGATGTCCGGCACATTGACCGGACATCAAAGGATGCCTCGATCGTCGAGACGGCAATGTATTTCGCGACAGAACCGAATCCCGGACAGCAATCGGTCAAGGGCAGATCGTTATCGATTGTTTTCGGAATATGAATGGCCTGAATGGGATATCCCATTACAGAGGAGAAACGGGAAATCTTGTAACAGGTGTCGGCTGAATCGCCTCCGCCGTTATAAAAAAAGTAGCCTATATCGTGCGCCTTAAATACTTCCAGCAAACGCTCGAATTCTTTCCTGTCTTTTTCGGGATCAGCCAGCTTGTAACGACATGAACCGAAAGCGCCTCCCGGGGTATATCGCAAGGCAGCAATATCTTCCCGGCTCTCCCTGCCGGTATCGATCAGCTCTTCAGTGAGTGCCCCGACAATCCCGTTTCGGCCAGCCAGAACGTTTCTGATCTTGTCCCGATGTTTTCTGGCTGTCTCAATCACACCGCAGGCGGAGGCATTGATAACGGCCGTAACACCACCCGATTGGGCATAAAAAGCATTCCTTGCTGTCATAAGGACTCCATTCCGTGATCGGCAATGGAACCGGCAAACCGGATCCATGCATAAAAAAATGGCGATACACACAAACATACAAGTGGTTAAGACATATCGCTTTCCAATATGAACATTGTAGAACGAAAGAATTAGAAAAAAATGTTTTAAAATCCAGTTTTACGTTTAAAAATCACCGAATTTATTTTTCCGTTTCTTCATCCTAATGAATTTCACGAGGCGAAACTTAAAGAAAATCACGATACCGTCCAAAAACGGCATCACGGCCAGTCAGGTTTCCCTGCCGAAGGGTCCCTGGATAACAATCGAGGACTTTTTGTCGGAAAAATTTCCGGTTTTGACGAAAGAAGAATGGGAAAAGCGTATCTCCTCAGGTGACGTTATCGACGAAAACGGCACTCCGCTCTCATCAGGAACTCCCTATACTCCCTTTCAAAAACTCTACTATTACCGTTATCTTCCGAATGAACGCCCCATTCCCGTTCAGGAAACCGTTCTTTATCAGGATGACTGGCTGATTGTTGCCGACAAACCGCATTTTCTACCTGTCATACCGTCCGGAAAATATGTCAGGGAAACGCTTCTTGTGCGGCTCAGGAAAAAACTGGGCATCGATACATTGACCCCTATCCACAGAATTGACAGGGAAACAGCAGGGCTGGTTCTTTTTTCAGTCAAACCGGAAGGTCGCAATTTATATCAGCGACTGTTCCGGGAGAATTTCGTCTCCAAACATTACGAGGCCATCGCGCCTTATCGTGATGACCTCGACTTTCCGATGAGGTATCGCTGCAGGCTTGAAGAGGGGGACTCTTTTATGAGAATGCAAGTCATTCCGAACCGCACCCCGAATGCGGAAACAGAAATCAGCATTCTGAAAAAAAGCAACGGATACGCCCACTATCACCTGAAACCGGTAACCGGTCGCAAACACCAGCTCCGGATTCAAATGTGTTCACTTGGAATCCCGCTTTTGAATGACCGGATATATCCCGTTCATTTGCCCGAAGCCGTAACGCATGAAATGCGGATGGAAGAATTCAGACATCCCCTCCAGCTGGTTGCAAAATCGATTACTTTCAAAGATCCGGTTTCAGGAAAGATACGCCATTTTGAAAGCCGTCATTCCCTCGACCTGAACAATATAAGCGATTTTACAGATTAAATCATTCCCCACATAAAGATGAAAAATCCATCCGATCCCATGCAGGAAAACCAGCCATTTCCGGAAGTGACCCTTACCGAATTCAGAGGTGTTCAATTTCTTCACCTTGGAACAGACTGGATTCAGGGTGCCATGCGTCTGAACAATCCTTTTGAAATCGTTCTTGATTACGTCCAGCAAATGATGGTCTGGATACTTTTCAAGGAAAATCCGAAACACATTGTCCAGTTGGGACTGGGAAGTGCCGCACTGACCAAATTCTGTTATCAACATTTTCCAGATGCTCACGTCACAGCCATTGAACTGAATCCAAATGTCATCGAAATCTGCAAAAATGCATTCCATTTACCTGAAAACGACCAACGACTACAAGTGATCCGGACAGATGCTTTCGATTACATCGAATCAAGAAAGAATCAGAATGAAATAGACATCATTCAGGTTGATCTGTATGACGAAAACGCAGCTGCGCCCGTATTCGACTCTCCGGAATTTTATAAAAGTTGTGCCGATGCCTTGACTCCTGACGGCATGATGGCAGTCAATATTTTCGGTGATGAATCAAACAGAACTAAAAGCATTGAAGCCATACAGGAAAGTTTTGATTCCGTTGTCTGGTTACCTGAAGTCGATGGTGGCAACATCGTCATACTGGCGTTCAAAAAATCTCCGGAAGTCGATTTTGAAGACCTCTTCCTGCGAGCAAAACGCATTAAAAAAGAGACAAAACTGAAAGCCGTTCAATGGGTAAATCATCTTCATAGCTGGATGAAAAACAATTAAACAAACAAAAAATCAAAAGCATCGGCCTTATCGATTGGGAACAACGTCGCTTTCTGACCGGAACATTGCATCATACAGTCAAATCAAACATATCAAGATGTCTACAAGCGCGTAAACCATACAAGTTCCGCAATGCTTCTTTTTCAAAAAAGCCCGACAAACGAACATGAGGTGTACTGAAAAAGAAGAGTCTTTCCCCTTGCCCCATATCATCGTCTTGAGAAAGTACCAGAATCATCGACACAAGCAGTCGTCCACGGATGAATCGTTATAAAGGAATGGATGTCAAAGGAAGAGCAGGAATAGTTTTTAAAATCATAAAGTCAAGCAGAATAAAAAAAGCAAGAGAAGGAAATGCGAAGATGAAGGGGACGAGGAGAGAGTCTGGTGGGATAGGA
>CAJKQK010000079.1 GCA_905202055.1 uncultured Oxalobacter sp. | reverse complement strand
TTTTTATCTTATTTCATAGATTATCAAAAAGCCATGCAATGGTTTGCAAAATCTGCGGAGCAAGGAAATAGAGAAGCAATATTTTTTATTGGAGTTATGTACCATTTTAATAAGGGAGTGAAACAGGATTATACAAAAGCCGCTCAATGGTATCGATGGGCTGCCTTAATGGGCCTTTCTGACGCACAGTACAATCTTGGCGTTTTATTCCATAAAGGTCTTGGTGTTGAACAGGACTATTCACAGGCTCGTGAATGGTATCAAAAAGCGGCTTATCAAGACCATGTAAGAGCCATATCGAACCTGGGGATACTTTACTCAAAAGGTCTCGGAGGTAATCGGGACGATCAAAAAGCTTTTGAACTATACAAAAAAGCCGGTGAAGCAGGAGACGCTGGTGCTCAATATAACGTTGCCGAAAACTATCGTACAGGGCAGGGAACAGAAAAAGATATCGACAAGGCCATCTACTGGTACGAAAAAAGCGCTGCTCAGGGCACCATCAAGGCGATGGACAAACTGGCCAGAATCTATCAGGTCGGCTACAAGCACATCCCTGCCAATCAGACTCTGTCCGATCAATGGGCTGAAAAAGCTCAGGCTGCACGGGCAAAAGAACAAACCGGCGCAAGAAAATGAAACTTCCGGCTGTCGAATGACATCCGGCCGGAAAGTGAAAGACACTGGCAAACCGGCAACAAAAGATGTCGGAGTGAACGACCGCGACTGGCTTGAATGGCCCGGTCTGATGGCCTGCCTGACCGATTGCCCACAAGGGCGCCGTGCCTTCCGGTCCCGAATCGGCTTTCCCCCTTCCGGACAAGACAAGCCGTGTCGAAGTTTTTTCTGGTACAGTATTTACGCAAACAACAAAAGGAACGCGTCATGCACACTGTCCACCATAAAAAACACCTCCTGACGAGAGTCCGGCGTATCACGGGCCAGGCACAGGCGCTTGAAAAAGCGCTTGAAAGCGGATCGGACTGCAACGACATACTCCAGCAGATAGCGGCCATTCGCGGTGCCGTGTCGGGACTGATGACGGAAGTGATCGAAGGCCATATCCGTGAACATCTGGCCAACGATGAAATCGCACCGGAAAAACGGTCGAAAGATGTGGAGCAAGTCATCAAGACCCTCAAATCCTATCTTAAATGAACCGGCCGCATCCCGGTTCAGGCTTCTTTATCCGGAACGATTTTGCGGTCATATAACAGACTGGCATTGAGCACCACCAGCACAGACCCGGCGTTATGGACGATGGCCCCGGTAACCGGATTCAGGATTCCCATGACGGAAAGCGTAATCGCCACCAGATTGATCGCCATCGACAATACGATATTGAACCGGATCGTGCTGACCGTGACGTTCGACAATTTCTTAAGGTAAGGGATTTTCGACAGGTCGTCGCCCATCAGGGCAATATCGGCCGTCTCGACCGCTATATCGCTTCCCATGCTTCCCATCGCAATACCGATATCCGCCACTTTCAGGGCAGGCGCGTCGTTGACGCCGTCTCCTGTCATGCAGACGACACGATTATCCCGCTGCATCTCCCGGATGGCATCCACTTTCTGCGCTGGTAAAAGCCCCGCGCCAATCTTTTCAATACCCGCCAGACGGGCGAAATAACGTGCTGTCCGGATATGGTCGCCTGTCAGTAAAAAAATGTCGGTTCCCATCCTGACAAGAGCGCCTGTCATGTCTTTCGCAGCAGGCCGGAGCGTGTCGGACAAAGCGATCAGGCCGATACATTCCTTCCCGCGCGCGACCAGAACGACCGCTTTTCCTTCCGAAAGAAACTTGTTCATGACAGAGAGCCGGTTCCCGTCCATCATGATATCGAAATCGGCAAGGTGCGCGACATTACCGCACATGATATCTGTCTCATCGATACGCGCACGGACACCTTTTCCCGGAACCATCAGGAACCGGTCCGGACTGGAAAGAACGATTTCTTTTTTCCGGGCATAATCGACAACCGCCTTTCCGAGAGGATGTTCCGAACGCATCTCGGCAGAAGCCGCCATGCGGAGAAAACCGGTCGTATCGACGTGCGGAGAAAACAGAATGACATCACTCACCGCCAGTTTTCCGTTCGTCAACGTGCCCGTCTTGTCGAAAGCGATACTGTCGACGCGTCCCATGATTTCCAGAGCGTGCCCGGACTTGACGAGAACACCATTGCGTGTCGCCTGCCCGATGGCCGCCATGATAGTGGTCGGCGTCGCCAGCACCAGTGCACAGGGGCAAAAGACAACCAGTACGGTAACCGCCCGGGTGATGTCGCCTGTCACGAAATACGTGAGCACCGCGACAAGCAGCGCCAGCGGAACCAGCCAGCTGGCCCATTTATCGACAATACGTTGCATTGGCGCCTGATTCTGTTCGGCCTCACTCACCATCCTGACGAGCTTCTGGACAGCTGAATCGTCCCCGACCCGTGTCGCCACATAATCGATTGTCCCGAAACAGTTGATTGTCCCGCTGAATACCGGATCGCCCCGCGTCTTGTCGACAGGCAGGGACTCCCCGGTCATGACGGACTGGTCAATTGATGTATCGCCGTCAACGATGTTTCCGTCAACCGGGATGGTTTCGCCGGGGATGACCCGGATCAGATCACCCGTTTCAATCGCATTGACGAAAACGGTTTCCTCATCGTTTCCGACAACCCGTCTGGCCTGCGCAGGAATCAGGCTGACGAGCTTTCTGATCCCCCGTTTCGCCTTTTCCACCGTCCTGTCTTCGAGTATGCCGCCGAGGGCCATAATGAAAGCCACTTCTCCGGCGGCGAACAATTCACCAATGCATATGGAAGCGATCATGGCAATGGAGATCAGCAAAGCCGAGGAAATCTTCCGTTCCTCCAGCAATCTCTTCAATGCACTGTAAAGAATGGGCGAACCGGAAATGAAAACCGTCACCCAGGCGGGGTCGAACGCAACGCTGACCCCCATCAGCATGAAAGCCAGACTTGCCGATAAAAAGATCCCGCCGGTCAGGGTCATCCGGAGACCTGCCAGCCAGTTGAAAAAATTGTCGATCATGATGAACCCCTGCATTTATCCGCCACAAATGAATATACTATACTCCCCTATAGTATATTTGTGTATAGCGGAAACATCATCACCGCCAGCAATCCCGGACGCCATTCCTGTTTCCAGGAAAATAAATTCAAAACATATTGTTTAAAAATGGCATAATACGTGGATGTTTTCAAATGACATTCAAGGGCTTGTCTCTCCCGGGGTGAACGGAAAACATTGCCGTATTTTCCTGTGTGATGCCTGATACCTTCATGGAAACCGCTTTAACACCGGGCGACTTTATCGACATCATGGGCGGCCACATCGACGTCGAAAGCGAACACGGCAAGGGAACGACGTTCACACTGACAATCCCGATGCAGTACCGCCATCGTCAACATACCATTGAACTATTGCCCTGCCTGCCCGTACTGGTCGTCGATGACGATGAAATCGTCTGTGAAAACACCTGCAGGCGGCTCGATGAGATCGGTATGAAAGGCGACTGGGTCAGTAGCGGCCTTGACGCCATACAGAAAATACTCGCCGCACAACAGCGTACCGACGGCTACTTTGCCGTCATCATCGACTATCAGATGCCCGGTAGGGACGGCATCGAAACGGCACGCCAGATACGGAAAATCGTAGGGCGGACGTGACCATCATCCTGCTTTCCGCATATGACTGGTCCGGGTATGAAAAAGAGGCAAATGAGGCAGGAATTGACGATTTCATCCAGAAACCGCTTCTGAAATCGCGCCTGGCTTATACCATGAAGAAATTTTTGAGCGGCAACAGGCCAGAAACGAAAAACGTCACCGAACCGGTCGTCGTTTCCGCTACCCACAGGGACAGGCGCGTTTTGATCGTCGAGGATAACCTGCCGAATATGGAAATCGCCACCGAACTGGTCACCATGGCCGGCATGCTGACGGATACCGCCGAAAACGGAAAAATCGCCGTCGGGAAAATGGCGGCGGCGCCCGACGGTTATTACGACCTGATCTTCATGGATATGCACATGCCCGTGATGGATGGCTGCGAGGCATCCCGGCAAATCAGGAACCTTGACCGCCCGGACGCCAGAACCGTTCCCATTGTCGCGATGACGGCAAACGCTTTTGCCGAAGACATCGAAAAAACCCGGCAGGCAGGCATGAACGAACACGTCGCCAAACCCATCGACTGCAACCGGCTGGAATCGGTACTGGCTCGCTGGCTGAAAGAATAGGGACAGACCGGAGAAATCAGGCGGGAAGTGAATCCGCCAAAAGAAAACGCGGCCCTGGCGAGGCCGCGTATGGGGTTTTTGATGGTTTTCCTGACACCCCGTGGGTATCTCCATCAGGTCCCCGCAGTTTTATTCTAATCCGGATCGCTTACCGGTTTCAAGCTTTTCCAGACTTTTTTCCGATACCTTTACCCTTGTTGTGTTGCTTATTTCCCCACACTTTACCGTGGAAATAAAAAATCTCCAACTTGTTGTCTTAAAATAATAATTTATTAATATCCAATCTTTCCGGCACAGCCACGAAACGAAAGTGACCCCTTGTTCGTCCTATTCCGTTTAAAATACCCATCTTTCATATAGGAAATGTGTATAATAGCTTCCATCTCAATAACCGGGCAAAAATCCGGCACTATTTCGGAGTTTTGAAAAATGAAAATTTCAACCAAGGGACGCTATGCCCTGCGTTTCATGATCGACCTGGTTCAGAACGGCAACGATTCCTACACGTCGTTAAAAGACGTTACCCGGCGTCAAACCATATCGCCGAAATATCTGGAACAGATCGCCACATCGCTATCCAAGGCCGGCCTGATCCATAGTGTCCGGGGGCCGCAAGGCGGCTACAAGCTGGCAAGAGCGCCGGAAAAATACACCATCGCCGATATACTCCGCCCTATTGAAGGGACATTCGCCTGCGTTGCCTGTCTCGGACAGACACCGAATGCCTGCCCCCGTTATGAAGTCTGCTCCACCGTCCATTTCTGGGAAGGGCTGCATGAAGTCATGACGAATTATCTGAACGGTACCACGCTGGCCGATCTGGCCGTCAAAAAACAGGGAGAACCGTGCCCGGGTACACCATCGTAAACAATGAAACCCGTTTTTCCGGACGATTCACGGATAAAACGTTTTATACTTCCATGAAAGGAGAACGAGATGAATCAGACATACCTGCAACGATTCGGAAATACTGCCGGAAAAACCGTTCCGGTGCCCATATCCGCCAATCCCCTTGCCACAGGTATGTGTTGCTGTTCTCCCGTCTTTGCCGACAACGCCTGTTGTCCCGGTTTTTTCCGAATGTACAGCCAGCTGTAAATTCGATCCTGTCCAGGCTTTACCAAAATACCGTTTACTGATTATTAAAGAAGGAATCATCATGTCCAATATTGCAAAAAGCGCGACCGATCTGATCGGCAATACCCCTCTTCTGGAAATTTCCCGTTTCGGCAAACATGTCGATGCCGACGCCACGATCCTGGCAAAACTGGAATACTTCAATCCGGCCGGCAGTGCAAAAGACCGTATCGCCAAAGCCATGATCGACGCGGCTGAAGCCGACGGAAAGCTGATCCCCGGTTCCACCATCATCGAACCGACCTCCGGCAACACCGGCATTGCACTGGCCGCGGTCGGTGCCGCACGCGGTTACCGCGTCATCATCACCATGCCTGAAACCATGAGCGTCGAACGCCAGAAACTGATCCGCGGTTACGGCGCCGACCTCGTCCTGACCGAAGGCTCCAAAGGCATGAAAGGAGCGATCGAAAAAGCGCAGGAACTGGCCACCACCATACCGGGCAGCTTCGTTCCCCTGCAATTTGCCAATCCGGCCAACCCGGCCATTCACAAGGCCACCACCGGCCCTGAAATCTGGCGGGACACTGACGGCAAAGTCGATATTTTCGTCGCAGGCGTGGGCACCGGCGGCACCCTGACCGGTGTCGGAAAATATCTGAAAGAACAGAACCCGGCCATTCAGGTCGTCGCCGTCGAACCGGCCGCGTCCCCTGTTCTGGCCGGCGGCAAACCGGGCCCTCACAAGATTCAGGGCATCGGCGCGGGTTTCATTCCCGAAGCGCTCGACGTCAATGTATTTGACGAAGTCATCGGCGTACCGAACGATGCCGCCTTCGCAACCGCCAAAACACTGGCGCACGCCGAAGGCGTACTGGTCGGCATCTCGTCCGGCGCCGCGCTCTGGGCCGCGTCCGAACTGGCGAAACGGCCTGAAAACAAGGGCAAAACCATCGTTGTGCTGCTGGCCGACAATGGCGAACGCTATCTGTCAACCGACCTGTTCCCGAACTGATCTGTCCGGAAAACAGAATAAAAACGAAAAAGAGACGAGCAATGGAACTGGAAACCATATGTATCCATGGCGGGCGGGCTGACACCGACAAAAGCGGTGCCATCTCGACGCCGATCTACCAGACCGCGACTTTTGCCCATCCCGCATTGGGCAAAAGCACCGGATTCGACTACACCCGTGATTCCAACCCCACGCGTGACGCGCTGGAAGCGACTATGGCGGAACTGGAAGGGGGCGCACAGGCGCTCGCCTTCACTTCCGGCATGGCAGCCGCCACGTGCCTGATGGAAATGTTCAAGCCAGGTGACCATATCGTCGCGTCCGATGACCTGTACGGTGGAACGTATCGTCTCTTCAACCAGATATCGATCAAAAACGGGCTGACTTTCGACTGGGCCGATACTACCGACCCGGCCAAAGTCGAAGCCCTGATCAAACCGGAAACGAAAGCGATCTTCATCGAAACGCCGACCAATCCGCTGATGCACGTGACCGATATCCGGGCGATGGCGAGAATCGCGCGCAAAAACCATATCCTCCTGATCGTCGACAACACTTTCCTGTCGCCGGTATTTTTGCGTCCCATCGAACTCGGGGCCGACATCGTTTTGCACAGCGCCAGCAAATATCTGGCCGGGCACAACGATACGCTGGCGGGCATTCTCGTCTGTGACTCGGAAGTCATCGCCGACCGCCTGCGTTACCTGCGCCTGACGACCGGCGCGGCACTCGCGCCATTCGACAGCTGGCTGGTTTCCCGTGGCCTGAAAACCCTGTCTGTGCGCCTGAAAAAACAGGAAGAATCCGCCCGCCAGATCGCCGGATGGCTCGCGTCATGCCCGAAAATCGGAAAAGTCTATTATCCCGGCCTGCCGTCCCATAAAGGCCACGGCGTTTCCCTGAAACAGTCTTCCGGCTTCGGCGGCATGATTTCCTTTGAAGTCGCGGAAAGTGCAGGAGGAGAAGGCCTTGTCAGGAACATCCTCGAACGCGTCAAACTGATCCAGTTCGCCGAAAGTCTCGGCGGAACGGAAACCCTGATCACCTACCCGACGACGCAGACACACGCCGCCATTCCCGAAGAAGAACGCAACGCGCGCGGCATTACCAAGCGCCTCCTGCGCCTGTCCGTCGGCCTTGAAAACGCATGCGACCTGATCGCCGATCTGGCACAGGCAATGGACATCGACATCCCGTCAGCCTGCCGGTGCACAAGCTGTTTTTCCCCTTACAATTTCGATGAAGTCATCGACCGGGCCAATACAGGCTCGATCAAGTATGATTTCGCCGAAGAACGCGGCAAACCGAAAGACGTCCTCCCGATGTGGGTCGCCGACATGGACTTCCGGTGTCCGCCTGCCGTGACCGCTGCCCTGCAGAAAATGGTCGATCACGCCATTTACGGTTACAGCGAACCCCAGTCCGGCTATTTCGAAGCCGTACAAAGCTGGTTCTCGCGCCGGCACCACTGGGAAGTCAAAAAAGAATGGCTCGTCAAAACGCCGGGCATCGTCTTCGCCATCTGTGCCGCCATCCGCGCGCTGACCAGGGCTGGCGACGCCGTCATGATCCAGCCGCCGGTCTATTATCCGTTTGCCGCGTCGATCCGTGACAACCATCGCCAGCTCGTCAATAACGAACTTGTCCTGCGCGACGGCCGCTATACCATCGACTTCGACGACTTCGAACGCAAGATCATCGAGAAAAAAGTCCGTCTCTTCATCCTCTGCAACCCGGCCAACCCGGTCGGACGCGTCTGGACGAGAGAAGAACTGACTACAATGGCCGACATCTGCCTTTCGCACAACGTCGCCATCGTTTCCGACGAAATCCATGCAGACTTCACCTTCCCGGGCCATACCTATACGCCGTTCGGGTCGCTTGGCGAAAAATACCTTCAGGAAGCCATCATCTGCACAGCACCGTCCAAAACCTTCAACATTGCAGGCTTGCAGGTCTCGAACATTTTCATCGCCAACGAGGCATGGCGGCGCAAATTCACGAGCGAACTCGACGCCACCGGCGTTTCCCAGATGAACACCGCCGGGCTCGTCGCCGCACAGGCAGCGTATGAAGAAGGCGAGGAATGGTTAAACGCCCTGCTCGCCTACCTGACAGACAATCTGAACCTGCTTCGGACATTCCTTGCCGAGCGCCTCCCGCAAGTGAAACTCATCGAACCCGAAGGCACCTACCTGCCCTGGCTGGATTTTTCCGCCACTGGCATGAAAGGCAAAAAGCTCGACAACTTCATCATCAAAAAAGCCCGGCTCTGGCTGGACGACGGTGAAATCTTCGGCCCCGGAGGCGAAGGCTTCCAGCGCATCAACATCGCGTGTCCGAAAGCGACTCTGAAACAGGCACTCGAGCAGCTTGCCGGGGCATTCGAAAAGCAGGCTGGAAAATAATCTTTTCTTTCACTGAAAAATCCGTCCGGTTCGACCAAACCGACGGATTTTTTGCCTCTTTCCCTCCTGAATCATGAGTTTCCCCAAAAGATACATGCCAACAACAACCCATTTCGTACCATAGCTGACCGAAGAGTGTTTATCCTGTATAAATAAAGAGACGGGCG
>CAJKQK010000078.1 GCA_905202055.1 uncultured Oxalobacter sp. | reverse complement strand
GACCTGTTCGTTCGGCGTTTTGAAGGTCATGTATCAGCAGAAAATCGAAACCGATCCCCTGATTCACGCCCGTATTGCCGATTCGCAGGATAACCGCATGCGTGTTGCCGGGCTGGCGATGGAGCTGGAAGATGACGGCAACGGGGATGACGACAGCAAAAAGGAAGAGATCAGACAGACTGTCGCTGCCCTGCAGGAAAGGGCAGAGGTCGGAAAAACGGAAGGGCTTGTCATTGACCGTGTGCTGACGGAAAACCTGCTGGTCGATCCGAGTATCGCCGAATTCTGGGATTATGAACAGGCAGACTGGATGATCCAGATCGTCCCGATGAAAAAAGCCATTGCCGAGGGACTTTACGGTGTCAGGCTCGACAAGGCAACGATCTATAAACATCGGGAATTCCGTTCGCCGACGGGTTCCGGACGTCTTTTTTCGGGTGTGAAACAGGACAACGACGATGATTCGCAGATTTGCATTCTCGAAATCTGGGACAAGCAGTCCCAGCGGGTTTATACGATGGCGGAAGGCTGTGAATTCTGGCTGCGCGATCCGTACAGCCCTCCCAAAGTCGGTGAACGCTGGTATCCGTTTTTCCTTTTGCCGTTCCAGACGGTCGACGGCCACTTTGTCGGCCCGTCGATTGTCGATCTGACCGAACGTTTGCAGGATGAACACAATTCGGCGAGGGACCGTTACAACGAGCACCGCGACCTGATCAGGCCGGGTTATATCGCCAGTGCGGAACTGAACGAGAAAACCCTGAAGCGTTTTACGGATTCCGAGCTGGGGGAAATCACCCTGATCGATGCGGAAGGGCAGCCTATCCAGCAGGCGATCATGCCCAAAGCCTATCCGCCGATCGATCCGGCTGTTTACGATACGTCGCCGGTGCGGCTGGACTGGGAGATGGTGACCGGCCTGCAGGATGCTTCCCGTTCCTCTGTGGTCAAACCGAAAACGGCGACGGAAGCCAATATCCTGCAACAGTCGCTGTCGGGAAGGGTGTCGGAATTCCGGGATCAGGTCGAGGATTTTTTGCAGCAGATTGCGCAATATACGGCTGAAATCCTGATTCAGGAATTGCAGCCGCAACAGGTTGAAAAAATCATGGGGCCCCATAAAAAGGGAAAACTGGACGATGTCATCAATCCGGCGACCGGACAGCCTGTGACGGGAATCGTCGAATTGTCCTATGACTGGCCGCAGCTTTCCAAAGATGAAGTCTTTGAACTGGTCCAGCTCAGGATCCGGGCAGGGACGACGGGTATCCCGGACGATCTGGACAGACAGGAATCCTGGACGAAGCTGTTGCCCGTTATCCAGCCACTGATTTCCCAGATCATGCAGTTCCAGTTGCAGGGAATCAATCCGGCTGCCCTGATCAGCCTTTTGAAGGAAACGGTCATGCGCTTCGACGACAAGCTCGATCTGGAGGCATTTGTGCCGCAACTGGAAAAACAGGAAACCGCCCCGTCACCTGATCCACAAGGCAAGCCGGGGGCATCCGGTAGCGCAGGACAGGCATCTGCACCGGGACGGGAGGGAGACGATCCGTCTCTTGCGTCAGGGAACGCATCGTTGGCCGGGGCACCGGGTACGGAGCCGGTTTTACAGGGTGGGCAGGGCATGTATGACGCGGGTATGGACATGCCGGAGTTTCCCGCCGCCACGGAAGGGGAAGACCGTCCGGCATTATCGCCCAAAGCCTTGCGGCATTTGCCGCAGGAAATTCTCGACATGTTGGGCAGTGCCGCATTGCCGGCAGGGCTGGCAAGTGAGGGGGATGGGCCCGTTTCTCCTGAAGAAGGGGACACAGAGATGCCTGCAGATGCGCAGATGCAGGCCCTGATCGAGGCGATTGCATCGCTGGCACAGGGAAAAGCCGGGATGCAACATGAGGGGGAGACTGTGGATGAAAACCCGAGAAGCCGTCTGTTGAAAGAGCGGATGAAAGCGATCAACGAACGCAACCTGAAACGCGCTCTGCAGAAAAAACGACATTGAAAGCGGTTTTCCCTTGTGGGAATGAAAACTGTCTTATGAAAAGGAGTCTGAATGGAAAACGAAGAAATGATGAATGTGCCGAATGAAGAAAACACGTCTTATGACGGCATCTCCGGTGAGGAACCGGACGGGAATGTCCCTTGTGATGAGGCCGGCAGCGATCCGGAAGACGACAAAAATGACGGGTGGTATACAGACCCGAATGCCAAAGCGTCCGAATCGCCCAAAGTGAGGAGGCTGCTGGATAAATTGACCGATGATGGCAGCGGTGAGGAACCGGAACCGCTCGAGCCTGGCATGACAGGAAGCCATCTTGCGCCCGATCCGCTTTCAGGGGACACGCCTCCCTTGCCACCGAAGACGGCTGAGGAAGAGGAGATGGAGCTGTTGAAACACGTCAAATCCGAACGGGGGCGTGAACGGATCAAATCGATTATTTCCGCGCGCAAGGAAGCGGAAATGCTGAGAAGCGAAGCCCAGTCTGAAATGGACAACTTCAAAAAACTGATCGATATGACGGGGCTGAATGGACGTGATCTGGCACAGACGATGGAATATGGACGGCTTGTCAACAAGGGGGATGATCAAAGCCTGCAACAGGCCTTGAATATACTTGAGGCACAACGCGACATGATTTGCAAAAAACTGGGCCGCGAGGCGCCGGGCGTCGATCTCCTTTCGGATTTTCCCGACCTGAAATCAGCCGTCGGCAGGAAGGAACTGTCGATGGATCACGCCCTGAAACTGGCCAGATACGAAAGGGCGGAACGCATGAAACATCAGGCCCGGCTTCAGCCTGAGCCCCAGCCGGAAAATGACATGCGTATCTGGCAATCGGAAACGCTGATCGGCAGTCTGGGGGGCATTTCGGCTGCCTGTGACAATTATTTCAGGCAGTACGAAAGGGAAGCCGATCATCCGGCCAAGATGCAGCGCATATACGATTATTTTGCCGATCCGGACAATATGAACAAGTTCCTGCGGACGGTTCCGCCACCCATGTGGTTCAATCACGTCAGGTTCCTGTACGAAAATATGCCGGTTCCTTCACGGAAAAACGATTATCCCCAGCAGCAGCCTTTGCGCAGCCGGTCGACGGCGACGGGTTCGGTTGCCGACAATCCGAACATGTCCAATTTCGACCGTATCATGAAACGGATAGACGATTTGGGGATTTGACGGGTTTGCCGGGTGATTTTTTCCGGTTCGTGGCAGGGTTTTGGAGGGAGCTGCGATGTGGAAATCCACGCTTTGCGGCTCACATTTTTGACGGTTTTGTCCCGGGACAACCTTGCCCATCCGTTACAGGAGGGGGCATTGATCACTGTCAGGATGTCCACGTTCCGTTTTTTATCGCCAAAAGCTCCCTTTTTCGGGGAGCTTTTTTCATTATTGCCGTGAGGCCTTCTCTTTTCCCTTGTGTCTTTCCGTGAATTGTCTCTTTTTGATCCATAAAATAGCCGTATGTGGTCTATAACAGAACAAATGTGCCACAAATGTCCGGAGATGGTCTGAAATGGGGTTATAAGTATAGATGGGATTGTTAAAAGATCTGAAGGAAATGGATGTCGGCAATGCCGGGAAACCCATGCGCACAAGCATGGGTTTGCGGACTCGGGAATGCCTGAAACCTCTTTTCTTCGGAAACGGGCTGGCCGTGCTGACGGTCGGCCGACGGGAATGAACGTGACGAAACAGTGAAAGGACATATATGAAAAAAAACTGCAGTCGATATCCCCCGGCATCACGGGCAGATACAGGTGAATCCCTGTCGTGCCGGTTTGTTTGTCGCCAAAGTGAATTCAGGCCGGAAGGCGCAGGTGAAAAAACGGTTGACATGGATGGGTCTGATGACAGTGTTTTCCTGATGAACCGCTTTTACGGTGAAAAGATCATTGTCCCGATGATCGAATGTGTCAGGCAGGAATTTGCCGGGGATGTCGGTCTTTCCGTAGCAAAACGCCTTGAAAAGGAAATGCTGGAGAAAAACGGTTTTATCCGGGGGGATGACCTGGTGGAGTTGTTGAAGGATGGGCTGGGGCTTGAATGTGCCGTCTCACTGATCGGGCAGATGGATCGCTTCAGGAAAATGGGAATGTATGGGGACAGGATTGTCACCAGCCTGCCGGAAACGCGGGGTTGCCTGCCGTCTTCTTCTGGCGGGAAACCGGAAAAAAAGCCGCGCAAGCCGGTGAAAACGGGGTGCACGGTAAAAGAAGGGACTCGCGGGAGCGGTATCGCCCCGCAAGTGGTGAAGGAGAAAATGAATTGGAAGAAAAATGCAAAAACGAAGTGAGTGAAAAGCCTGTAAACGGTTCGGGCAGAAAACGCCGTGCGGGAACTGCCGGGACCGCGCTGACGGGAAGGCAGGCACGGTTTGTGTCGGAATATCTGGTTGACCTGAATGCGACGCAGGCGGCTATCCGGGCCGGTTATTCGCCTGCGGGGGCTCGCGCCCATGCGTGCCGCCTGCTGATGAAGGAGGATGTGAAAGATGCCGTGGGCAAAGCCATGGACAAGCGTGCCAGACGCACCCAATTGTGCCAGGACGAAGTGATCGGTGATCTGCGCGAATTACGGGATATTTGCATGGGACGACGGGCGGTGAAGATCATGACGATTGTCAAGAACGCGCGGGAAGGGACGGCGGAACCGGTCGAAGTCGAAGGGATGATGTTCGAGCCTGCCTCGGCCAACCGGGCGCTGGAATTGCTGGGCAGGCATATGAAGATGTTTACCGACAAGATGGATATGACGTCGAATGGCCAGACCCTGCAATCAGGCGTTTTGCTCGTCCCGCCGGTGCCGACGTTGTCGGAATGGGAAAAAGGAGTTTCGTCCGCTGACTGAACGGATCACGTCCAGTCGAAAACGAATGAAAGCGCTGTCGCCTGTTTTCTGCAAAACGAAAGTGGAATGGAGGTGACGGTTTTTTGAAATCCGTAAAGGATTTCCCGATATTGAAGTGAAAGGAATTTTTATGAGTGATTATGAAATGAATGAAAACCGTGGCTCCGGCAGCGAATACCAGCCAGTGATCGACCGTCTGCGCGAGATTGCCGCTCGTGGCCTCCGGGCGGAGGGTGCCCAGGCCGATCCGGCCATGTTGAGGCGTTACGAGCTGGCTGGCAGTCAGGGCGGCCAGATGATGGGTAAGGAAGCGCTGGATTCGATGCAGCAGCTGATGAGCAATCCGGAAGTAATGGGCCGTGTCATGGACTGGCTTCAGCAGGGCGGCATGATGGAGCAGCAAATGCAGCGTCCGGAAGGGGAAGCCAGTATTCCCGGTATGCCGCCTCCGCAGTCTTTTCCGGACGGCTCGACGCCATATACCCGCCTGCAGGCACGCATCAATGCCATTGGCCGGGGCAAGCCGTCTTCCGGCAACGGTAACGGCGGTTATTGAACCGGTGGGCCAGTGATGCCGGTTTTGCGTTGAATGAAGCGGGAAAGGCCGGAAAACCGGGCTTTCCCGTTTTTCCTTCGGCTGTTTCGAGCCGGAGGATGGCGACAGACACGAACCGGCACGGTATCTGAATGGAGGTGAATAGTGAATTCCGATCATACCGATCCAATTGAGGAGGATATGTCCGACAGGGAACTGAACGTTATCTGGAAACCGTTGCCGGGATCGCAAACGCGTTTTCTGACCTGTCCAGTATTCGAGGCTTTGCTCGAAGGCACGCGTGGCGGCGGCAAGACCGACGCGCTGTTGATGTCGTTTGCGCAGTATTGCGGCCGGGGGTTCGGCGAACACTGGCGCGGGGCATTGTTTCGCCTGACGTACCCGCAGCTTGCCGACGTGGTCGCCAAGTCCAAACGCTGGTTTTATTCCATTTTCCCGGGCGCCAGATTCAACGAATCCGATTACAGGTGGACATGGCCGACAGGTGAAATCCTGTATTTCCGTTATGGGGCGACGGAGGACGATTACTGGAATTATCACGGACATGAATATCCCTGGCTGGGGTTCGAAGAACTGACGAACTGGAAAGACCTGTCCTTTTTCGAAGCCATGCTGTCGACTTGCCGTTCGTCTTTTCCCGGCATGCCGCGCATGATCAGGGCGACCTGCAATCCTTTCGGCGTGGGGCATGGAGCTGTCAAGGCGCGTTACAGGATCGGCGAGGTTTCCGCCGGAACCATCATCCGCGAAGCGGGGCAGCAACCCCGTGTGCGTATCCATTCGTCGATTTATGAAAACGAGCATTTGCTGAAAAACGACCCGAATTACCTGCCGACACTGGAAGCGATTTCCGACCCGAACCGCAAAAAGGCATGGCTTCTGGGGGACTGGGACATTCATGTCGGTTCCTTTCTGGAAGGCGTCTGGGACGCGTCAAAACATGTTGTCGATCCCTTCCCGATCCCGTCGTCATGGACGGTCTGGAAGGCGATGGACTGGGGCTACTCCGCCCCGTATGCCGTGTACTGGTTTGCCATGGATTGCGACGGGTGCATTTATCTCTGGCGTGAACTGTACGGCGCCGGGGAGAAGGCCGGGCAGGGCAGCCGCGAAGGGGCGGCAGAAGTGGCAAGAAAGATCAAACGCATTGAAGAGCATGACAGCCGTCTGGGCTATGAATACCGCCTGAATCTGGCCGACCCGTCGATTTTTTCGAAAAACGGCACCGACCGTTCCATCGGGCAGATTTTCAGGGACAACGGTGTGAGATGGCTCGAGGCCTGGAACGCGAGAGGCTCGCGCGTCAACGGCGCGCAGGAAATCATCCGGCTTCTCGCCGAAGACAAACTCAAAATCTTCAGGACGTGCAAGCACTGGCTGCGGACGGTACCGGGCCTGCCGCCGGACGAACTGAATCCGGAAGATGTGGATACCACTGTCGAAGACCATGCTTGGGATGCGACCCGCTACGGTGTGATGAGACGCCGCCGCTCGCCGGAAACCCCGAAAAACAGCGAAGAGCTGGACGGCCTTGACAATGAAGCCGACATCGGCAGCGACGGGATTCACCGCATCCCGGTTTGAGGCAGACAAATCATACATTGCCCGGCATTGCGGCAATGAATGTGCCGGGCATCAGAAAATGAAAGGACACAACATGACCAATAATATAGATGACTGGGGCGAAAGCCTGTTTTATGACGGGACAGGCAACGGGAGGGCAAAGCGGAAAAAAGACCGGTACGGAAACCCGTTGGGAGTCCCGGATGAAATGCCCGGCTCAATCGGCGACACAGAGGAGATCATGCGACGGAGCCGGGAAGCCGACAACGCCATTGGTGAGGCTGCAAGGAAGGCGGACAAACGGATGACTAGTGTAAAAATCCCTGACGAGG
This sequence comes from uncultured Oxalobacter sp., assembly GCA_905202055.1. Lineage (GTDB taxonomy): Bacteria > Pseudomonadota > Gammaproteobacteria > Burkholderiales > Burkholderiaceae_D > Oxalobacter. Next base: position 1,755 of record CAJKQK010000078.1, on the reverse strand, counting down.
CAAGCGGCAAACCCGTTTTCCGGACAGACGTCCCGTCTGTACGGAACGATACCGGCACACGGAATCGTTCCGGCAACCTGTTCGGCTACGGAACAGAAACTGTCGATACCCGTCTCACAGAAGATGAGCAAAAAGAGCGGGACGATCATGACAGCTTATCCCTGACCGGAGCCAACGAAGGTTTTACCATCCGTGAAGACACCTCTGAGCTGGCAGCCGAATCCAAAAGACGGATAGAAGAAAACGCCGCCTTCATCGAGCGATTCATGAAAGGGAACGAAGCACAGCAACGCTTTGCCAACGGTATTCCTGCGCCGGGAGAGGCGCACCAGAGCATACTGGGGATGTACATGGGAGCCAAAAGCAAACGTGACAATGCCATGCAGGGGGAGTGGGGGAAAACCGTTCAGGACCTGAACGGCTCATCTTTTGGGCAGGGAGTGATGGATGTGTATCATTCGGGAGCAGCGGGAGGGTACGACGTCGGAAACGGCATACTGAGAGGGACTCAGATGGTCGAACCTTTCGTCAAAAAACACTACCAGTTTCCATGGAAAACCAATCCCCGCTACACCGATCCGGAAACGGGCATCGAATACGAATTCGATCCGATGGAGTATGGCCTGTACCGGTTCAGGCAACAGTTCCGTGACGAAAGCAAAAACCATGAAGAAGCGAGAAGCGAAGACTTCGATCAGGCCAGTGTGGCCAACCCCGGCTATCTGGGCATGAAGGCAGCAGGGAAAGGCGCACAGGACATCATGGCGCTGCTGGGAACCGGATGGATCATCAGGAACCTTGGGCCAGCCGGGATAGCGGGAGAGATGGCACTGGGTGCCTTAAACGGCAAGGGAAAGCAATACGACGAGCACATGGATGAAGTCATGAAAAAAAGCGAAGAAGCCATGTGGAAAAACGGGGCGTACCGGGAGATGAGAAAAGCCGGACGGACAGACCATGAGGCGACATTTGCCATAGGAACGAAACATGCGCGGATGAGCTCGGATGCAGCGGCGCTCTTTGGGGCGTTCAAGGCCATGCTGGTGGCAGGAGCGGGACGGTTGGTGAGGGATGGGTCTGAAGGATTGGGAACAAGAACTTTGCAGGATTTGTTTTTGCAGGAAGGTAGTGACAGTGCTGTCGAGGGTGCTATAAACTTTATGACAGGAAAAAATAATGGAAAAAAGAATTGAAATGATATTACTGAAATTTTTATTTTATATATGAAAAAGATTATACTTGATATTATAGTTATTATTGGTACGTTATTTATATTAACAGCCTGTCAGGAAAATCAGAATTCGGAAATTGAAAAAAAAGGTATTGAATATTATAAAAGCTATAAATATGAAAAAGCATTGGTTGCATTAAAGGAAGCAGCTGATTCTGGAAGTGCTGATGCAGCCTATTATCTTGGCAAAATGTATGAAAAAGGAGAAGGTGTAAAAAAAGATGATGAACTTTCATTTAAATGGTATTTTAAAGGAGCAGAAAAAGGAGATGAAGAATCAGTAAAAATGGTGGGTTCCTTATACTATTTTGGAAAAGGAGTAAAACAGGATTATAAAGAAGCATTGCAATGGTATTTAAAAGCCGCAGAGAAAATCGATATGAAACATCCAGGCGATAATGATATATTGCTTATGGCAATTATTGCGGATATGTACCTTCTTGGGCGAGGCACCTTGCAGGATTTTAGTGAAGCGGCCAAATGGTTTGAAAAAGCAGGTTCATACGGAAATGTCCGATCACAGG
>CAJKQK010000077.1 GCA_905202055.1 uncultured Oxalobacter sp. | reverse complement strand
AGCGTTGAGCGTTGAGCGTTGAGCGTTGAGCGTTGAGCGTTGAGCGTTGAGCGTTGAGCGTTGAGCCATTTTTATTTTCCTCTTTATATTATAGCATATTTCCGGAAAAAATTATCAATATATCAACATTATCAGGATAATTTCATTATAGTATGGATGGGTTCGGTTTCCGTCTGGAAACGAAGGGAATGTTTTTAATTATGCTTAAAAGTGGCTGAAGCGTTGTTATTTTGGTTCCAAAACGATGTGCACAGGCTGACCGAAGAGGAAAGGCGGGATATGATGATTCTGCCGTTTCACTCGTCATGGAACGGTAAGCAGTCTTATTCGCTATGCTCATGTTTGGTACGGCCCCATTGCAAAATGGGGCCGTTTCCATGTGGGGTGTTCTTGCGGGAAAGGGGGATGTCCGAATCCGGGAAAGTGCGATTGTCCTGTTTTTTGAGCGCAGGTCAGAATCCGCGAAAGAGAAGGTCGAGCGCCGCAAAGACGCCGTCCTGCCGGAAATGGGTATCCGATATTTCATTTTTGAGCGCACTGGCCGGGAAAGCGGCCATGTATTGCGTCGTCATGACATACGGTTTGCCACCGATTTCAAAGAGAGGGTTGAGTATGTTTGCCGGTGTCGGGGCTTCGTCAACTGGCATCAGTGGAATGACTGTCCGGGTGTCAAGGCCGATGGGCAAGTCAGACTGGACATTAACCAGATACCCGTTTCCTCCCGGATCGGGATAAACAGGGAATCATTTGGCAGTCATCAAAACATCCTGCATTTTTCAGGCGGCAGTCCGTGTTTTTCCATGTATGTATTGGAACTTTCGATGGCTTCCCTGTTTTCTTTTTGCCAGATGGCGGCGCGTTTTTCGGCAATGGCTTTCGTGATACCGGCTTCGGCTGCCCGGGAAATATTGATTTTCAATTCGCGTGCTTCGGCCAACAGGCTGCTTCGCAACGAGAGATTGGCTGCTTTTCTGGGCGCTGGCGTGGATGAATGGGATGCTGTCATGACAGGACTCTTTCTTCTCCACCCGGATGCTTTCATTTATGCGCATTCTGAACGGCATTTTTTGCGCATAAATGATTGGAATCATCGCCTCTCACAACGCCATTTATCATGTTCACATGTCGTCATACGGTTCCCGGCAGGCAAGTTTGTAGATTTTTTCGCAGTCGCTGCGGTCGAGCTTGACGAAGGAACCGATGGTGCTGTTGCCGATCTGGAGCTGGTCGAGCAATTGCGGGATGTCGTCAACGCGCGCGCGGATACCGGCAAAGCTGGTGGGCATGCCGACCATTTTCAGGAACGCCCTGAATGCGCGGATGCCGTACCGTGCGGTGATGTCGGGATGCTGATAGTCCATGTCGCAGCCCCAGACGCGCACGGCAATCTGTGCAAAACGGTTGACGTCGTGATCCATGACGTATTCCATCCATGCCGGGAAGATGACCGCGAGCGTCGCACCATGCGGTGCGTCGTAGCGGGCGGAGAGTTCGTGTGCCAGTGCATGGGTTGCCCAGTCCTGTTCGCGCCCGATGCCGCAAATGTCGTTGTGGGCCAGGGTTCCGGCCAGCATCAGGTTGGCACGGTGGTCGTAGTCGTCGGGATGTTGCAGGGCAAGGGGCAGTTCGTTTTTGACGGTTAACAGGATGGATTCGCACAGGCGGTCGGTCAGTTCGACGCCTTTGGTGTTGGTGAAGTAGCGTTCCAGCACGTGCGACATGATGTCGGTCGCGCCACCTGCGGTGGGCAGTGGCGGCAGGGACAGGGTGAGTTCCGGGTTCAGAATGGACAGCACCGGCCTGATCCGGTCGCTGGAATAGGGGCGCTTGAACATGCCGTCTTCACGGGTGATGACGGTGACCGGCGACGATTCGCTGCCTGAGGCGGCGATGGTGAGGATGGTGCCGACGGGCAGGGCGGAGGAAGGGAAGGCCTTGCCTTCGAAAAAGTCCCAGAAGTCGCCCTTGTACGGGACACCCAGCGCGATGGCCTTGGCGGAATCGATGACGCTGCCGCCGCCGACGGCGAGGATAAAATCCACTTCTTCCTTGCGGCACAGTTCGATACCTTCGTGTACCAGCCCGCTTCTGGGGTTCGGACGCACGCCGCCCAGGGAAACGGCGGTGATGCCTGCCCTCTCGAGTGAGGCGGTGACACGGTAGATCAGGCCGGACTTGACGGCGGAAGCGCTGCCGTAATGGACGAGCACTTTTTTGCAGCCGAGCCTGCGGACACGGTCGCCGACATGGTTTTCCTCGCCTTTGCCGAAAAAGAGGCGGGTCGGATTGAACCAGGTGAAATTATCCATGTGTTTTTCTCCTTTTTTCCTCTATGGTACAGGTGAGTGGGGAGTTTTTGAAGCAGGGCTTTTGATATTGGGAAAGTTGTCGTTTAAATATGAGGTTTTTTCATGAAAAAAGCGGTTTTTCGTGCCATCCGTTTCTTTATGGAAACCAGACCGGCAGGCATATGGAGTCCCGGGGCTCGTGTTCGGGGCTATTTGGGCTGGCAGGATGGGACAGGAGACTGGCTTCTGGCAAATGATGCGTCCTGATCCGGTGGTTTTTTAAAAAACTGTCCCGTTTTACGGCCCCCGCAAGGGGGCTTTTTCATGAGCAGGGAAAGGAACGGTCAGTTTTCCGTGGTGCCGAGCAGTTGTTTGGACAGGAAGGTGGCTTTGGTGTCGGTCATGCCGGTGATGAAGTCCATGACGCGGATGTAGGCGGTGTAGAGGTCGTCTTCTTCCTTGGGGGCATTTACGCCCATGAGAGTTAGGGCCTGCTGTTCGCGGTAGCTGATTTCCTTGCCGGTTTTCAGCTGGTGAACGGCGGGGATGAAAGTGTCGAGCAGACGCTTGTAGAGGGTGTAGGACCCGATTTCCAGAGCGATTTTCGAATGGTTTTTCAGGATGACGTTGAAAAAATGGTCTTTCGCACGGGTCATGTATTCGTTGACGTCTTCTTCGGCGCAGTCGATCAGGGACTTGACCGGCTCACCGTCAAGGAGGGCGTCGTAGTTGTTTTTGAAGGCGATGAAGATGGCTTCGATCATGAAGGCGATGAGTTTGGCGCGGATGAGGCCTGCACGCCGGCGGTCGGAATCCATCGATTCAAGCCGTTTTTCGTTGATCCGCAGTTTTGGATAAACCGGAGCCAACACGTCTTTGATGTCCTGCAGGCTGATGATGTTCAACTCGAGTGCGTCTTCCATGTCGATGATGCGGTAACAGATGTCGTCTGCCGCTTCGGTGAGATAAGACAGGGGATGGCGCCGGTAGTGGCCGTTTTTGAGGCCCAGAGCGGTAAATACCGTGTCGAAGGTCTGTTTTTCGGACTGGTAAAAATTGAATTTGGATGAGTTTTCGCCTCTGGCGTCGTAAGCGGAACGCGGGTATTTGACGAGGGAGGCCAATGTCGGCCAGGTGAGGCGGAGGCCGCCATTGTCCTTGTAGTTTTCGATGGCGGTGACGACACGGAAGCCCTGTGCGTTGCCGTCGAATGTCCTGAAGTCGGCTTTTTGCCGTTCGGTCAGGCTTTTCATGTAAGTTTCGTTTTCGGTGTTTTTGAACCAGTCCTGAAGGGCGGATTCGCCGCCATGACCGAAGGGGGGATTGCCGATGTCGTGCGCGAGGCAGGCGGCCTGTACGATTTCACCGATGTTTTCCGGACTGATGGTGTCAGGCAGTTCGCCGCGTTCTTCCAAAAAGAAGCCGGCCATGATGCCCAGCGAACGGCCTGCGCTGGAGACTTCGAGCGAGTGCATTTGCCGGTTATGGACGTGGTCGTTGCTGGAGAAGGGGTGGACCTGTGTTTTCCGCGCGAGGGTACGGAACGAGTTGGAAAAGAGGATACGGTCGTAATCCTGAAGGAAAGGGCTGCGGGCACGGTCGAAATGGACTTTGGCAGGGTCGGTCATGCCGTGCCGGAGGGGGGCGAGCAGTTTCGCCCATTGTTCTTTTTTTGTTCGGGTCGTAGACTCGCTCATATGAATGTCTTTCTGGACGGTATTCGTTTCCGCAAGGGCAATTTACCCATCGTAACTCCCTATAACCTTGTCCCTTGCCGTTTCCATTTCAGCAAAATTGAGTTGTCGGTACCTGGGTAAATTGCCCTTGTGCAAACATTTCATACGGATTCGTTATGTAGCCAGTATATCGGTGCGTTGTCCGTTAAACAATGCCTTTCCTTATAGACAGATGTCAAAACATCACGGAGGTGTGGATGACGACGGGAAAACGGTTCCGGACGGTTTTCCATTGTCAGCTCTGCTGCAAATTCACGGGAAAGTCCTGGTACAAACCGGTTTGGAATAGCGGAATATCCGTCACGGTTTTGCTTCAGCATACCGGCAAAAATTGTCCGGTTTGGAAATGGGGCAGTCGGAGAACCGTGAAATGCTGGCAGATTTTTATTGCCGGAACAGTCAAGTTGAAGAAAATGCCGTGTCGTCGGCATGATAAGGGATACGCTCCCGTCCGGTGCGATTCCTGTAAGCGACGCTGTCAGGCTACGGCAGCAGATAGTGTGGATGTATCAGGCTTGCCGTCCCGTTGAAAGATGACCCGCAAAAAAGACCTTATAAGGCTAAAATGTCGTGTTTTTATCAAAAATAGCCCTGTTTCAGACTGAAAATGGCTTAATACTGTACAAATAACCAGATTTATTGTTATAATATGGCTAGCCCTATTTGGCTAATCATGAGATTTCAACCTGTGTAAGTCTGGAGAAAGGAAAAACATGACAGTACAAATTGAAAAAACAGGCGACCATTCTGCGGTCATTACATACGGCCTTACCGATACGAAGGCCGATATTTATCCGGTTATGGTCAGTACCATCGAGCAATTCGGATGGACATTACATGATGATGCCGTGGAAAACAAATACGTTTTCCGTGCGCCGATGATCGATAATCCGCAAGTTTTCAAGTATGCGCAGCTGGATTGGGCGACCAAGGCAGACAAGCTGTATCTCAATGTTTATGAAGACTGGGATGCAGAAAAGCATACGGGGAAAAACCAGGCAACGTTATATTCATCCGATTCACACATGCAATTTCTGTCGGAAGGGGTTTGGGGAACGGTCTGGTTGTTTGTCTCGCCCCGATATATCGCGCTGTTTTGTACCACACGCAGCGATACCGGAAAGGAAACGATTGGTACCGGGGGTTCTTATGGCCACTATTCATGGACTGGTATGATCGAAATTACCAGGGACAATCCGGCTGAAGTGACGGGAGACTATCCGCGCTTCGCACTCTTGTCTGCCGCTACAGCAAGTGGGGAAGAACAATCGGTATCTGGGTCTAATGCCAATGCGAGAGGATATGCCTTGCCTCGGTCGATTGCCAATACGACAACTGAGGCGGATGTGTGCAGTCCGAATGTTGTCGGAACACTGTACGGCAGGCCCTGCATGGCAGGTAATAGTGAGGTTCAGCTTGCCGATCTGGTGCCTGCCAATGCCAATCCGTTCGATCTCAATACCGCATTCTGCTCGACGCTGTGGGCACTGGCGAGGAAAGTGAATGCCTCGACGACTGTGATGGACCATGTCCGCGGTCGCTTTTTCGGTGTCAAGGTGCTGGCGAAGTTCACGGGAACGGACGGCGATATCATCAAGATCCCGTGCGATGACGATTATTTCTATCTGCCGGAAGCAGACGGCGGGGTGCTGAAGGATCATCTGATCATCGGCTCCGGATATGCCTCTTCCAGTGGTACCCACCGTTCTCTTCGCTGGGCGATTCCGCTTTAAGCAAGGGGGAATTATGTCCGAGATTTTCTATGCCGCCGGTTTGCAGGGAAGGCAGCAGACAGGGCTGGCCAGATCGGGTGGATTCGGCAAGGGGTGGCGAAAGCCGGATTCGGGCCTGACGGCAGTCTCCTGCCGGGATGATGGCATGACGGTTCCTGTGGCATCGGTTCCCGAACATTATGGTTGGGGGCTGAGGTACGGCCGACAGGGCTGGGATCCTTTCCGTTATCCATGCTCCCATCCCAAACTGCCTGAAACGATCCATATCGATATGGATTTCGCCATTCCGGCAAACAGTACCGAGGCGCATATCCGCTATGAGTACTGATTGAATGGTTTCCTGTCCCCCGCCCGGGCGGGGGATTTTGCATGTAGCCCGTTATTCATCTATCCTGACGGAAACCGGTATTTCATGCCTGTTTGCGGTCTGCAAGAATCATGATATCAACCGTTACTGTACACTTCTATTGATCATGGCAGCGTGCCAGCTGCGTTCGGTGTTATTGTTGTCTGATGACGGACTGTGCCACGCCAGAACCGGAGATTCGGGAATGCAGCCGGGAGTTCCTGACATTTTTCCGGACTAAAGGATGGGAGAAAGTGTGATGTGTATTCGCAAAGACTGAATGGTTCAACTTTTCTCTTTTTCCGGCAACTGGCGATAATCGTCGATTGCCATTTGCTTTATGAATTCAGCGGGCGGCAAGTCCCTGCATGAATTCGCAATGGCATTAACCCGGGCCATAAACAGCCGCCCAATGGATCAGCCTTGTATGACGGATTGTCAAACCGGCGCAAATGTGGCTAGAATGAAACTTTTTTCACCGGTTCCGGCAGTGACCGACAGGAAACCGGTTCACTATACGCCAGCTTATGTCTGTTGAAACTATTCCCGGTCAGGCCGCACAACCTGAGGCTGTTGAACCGGAACCCGGCTTATCCGGCTGGGGAGAAGTGAAAAGGGGGATCATTGCCTCCATACCGATGATGATCGGTTTTATCCCGTTCGGGCTGGTGCTGGGCGCCCAGGCACAGCAGAAGGGGTTTCCGGTTTTGGGTGTCCCCATGTTGACGGGGTTCAGCTTTGCAGGCGGAGCCGAGTACGCCGTGATGGAACTCTGGAGCTGGCCACCGCACATTTTCCTGATCGTGGCGGTGACCCTGCTGGTGAACAGCCGCCATATTCTGATGAGTGCCGTTCTGGCGCCGCTCGTCAGGCATCTTCCCAAACGAAAGGTATTGCCCGCCCTGTTTTTCATGTGTGACGAGAGTTGGGCGATTGCGCTCGCGGACGCTGCACGCAAACGGGAAGATGGAAATACCGCCGGTTTTTCCCTGCCGTTTTATATCGGCGCGGCGCTGGCGTTGTATGGCACATGGGTGTCGTTTACGACGCTCGGGGCGGTTGTCGGGCCGCTGATCGGTGATGTAAGAGATTTCGGGTTCGACATGGCGTTTCCGGCCGTTTTCTTTGTGCTGTTGAAGGGGATGTGGAAGAACGTCCGCTCGTCGCTTCCCTGGGCAGTCAGCCTCGTGGTGGCGCTGCTGACGTACCTTTATGTCCCGGGTGCCTGGTACGTCCCGGCCGGAGCCCTCTCGGGCGTGATAGCGGCGCTGGTCCTGTCGGAGGTGTCATGATCGATACGGCATTCGTGATCACCATTGCACTGATGTGCGGCGTGACTTACCTGACGCGGATTGTGGGGTATCTGGCTCTCCGGAACCGGACGCTGTCGCCACGGTTGCGTGTCGTGCTGGAAGCCGTTCCGGGTTGCGTTCTGATTTCCGTCATCGCCCCTTATTTCGCGTCGACCGATCCGGTCGATCTGGCGGCGCTGGGCATTACGCTGGTCGCCTCCATCAAATTGCGCTTCCTTCCCGCGATCGTGATCAGCATCGCTTCAGCTGCCCTGTTGCGGCAGTTTTTCTGAACATACGGAAAAGGGGTTTCGGCGGGGTTCGCACCGGTTTGCCGGGTTCATTGGCATCTGGCAATTCCTCTTCAACGGCCTTGTCACTGACGTGACCCGCGGCGTTTTGGGTAGCACCCAAAAGGGCCTGTTTTACAATAGCGGCACCCATATCGGTGGCGGTTCTGACGGTGCCATTGGTGAAGTCTGGAATTCAAAAAAGGAACAAGATGAAAAGCAGTTTAAAGCTTCTGTTTCAAACGAGCGATAACATTGGCGAGGGAAGGCCTTTCGTCATTTGGATTATATTTTTTTCCAACGCGGCGCTGAAATAAACTGAATTAATGAAATCCGGACTGCAATCTTCTTCATAATCATCCGGATTGATCGGAGCGGGATCATCGGTTCCATACAGTTCTTGCCATACTATGGTGTAGAAAAGTTTGCCAACATCATCGTCAATGGGAATTTGATAAGACGGAAATACCCACCCTAGTTTTTCATTACCAGTTGCCAGATAATAAGTCAGGGTGTTCCTGATTTTCAGGAGGGAAATATCGATAGTCGGAACGACAAATTCCCGAATGATTTCTTGCAAAACTTTTGGATTATAATTATTTAATCCCTCTACCTCCATTAGCTCTTCATCCGTCAACATAAGCATATAGCCTAATATTTTTGCTAAAATATCCCAGCAAACCTTCATTTTTTCATGCTGTTTTCTATTTTTTTTGGGAAAAAAAGATTTTGATTTTTATATAAGTCGCTCATCTAATAATTATATAAGTAAATTTGGTCAATCTCTTATTTTTGGATAACTGGTAATCAAATCTCCATTTTCATTAAAACGGAAAATAGCCTTATTAGTCTCAATCATTACATTGGTATTTCTTAAATACCCCTTACCTATAGGTTTATCAAAAATAATTGGAATAGAGAAATCCTTTTTGTCAGGATCTAATTTTTTTCAACTTCCCACCTTCTTTTGGCAACAGCAATCCCGTCCGACGTATCCACATTCCTGAGCCAGCGGGTGGAATCATTCAAACGTCTGTCCTGACTGCCATCCGGAGCCTGTCCGGTATTGGCGCGAAGCAGTTGCTCTTCACGAGTCGTCTGCTTGCCATGCTTTTCAATCGTATGGGCATTCCTGTTTTTATTGGCCGCATCGACAATCTGCCTGCCCGCCTTGCCCTCGGTAGGGACGACAGCATGATGCAGGCTTGCTCCGGCGATCGTGCCATCGACAGCCCCCTTCACAGCCAGTTTGCCGGGTTCATTGGCATCTGGCAATTCCCCCTCGACCGCCTTGTCACTGACGTGACCCGCGGTGTTTTGGGTAGCGCCCAAAAGGGCCTGTCTGGCGATGGCGGCTCCCATATCGGTGGCGGTTCTGACGGTGCCATTGGTGAAGTCTGGAATTCAAAAAA
>CAJKQK010000076.1 GCA_905202055.1 uncultured Oxalobacter sp. | reverse complement strand
CAGTATTGTTTCCCCAGTTCAAAAATCGCGCCCGTTTCATTCTGGTCAGCCGCTTTTGATAACCACTGATTTGCCAGCTCCCCGTTTTTTTCCAGCCCTTTACCATACAGGTACATATAGCCGAGCCGGTATTGGGCGTATGAATTGTTTTTTTCAGCAGCTTTCAGAAACAAGGAGGCGGCTTTGCTTTTGTCGGCTAAAATGCCCGAGCCTTTATAATGCATAATGCCCAGCTGGGCCAAAGCGGAATCGGAACCGTTTTCAGCTGCTCTCTCAAACCAGTGAAATGCCTTTTTGTCGTCGCGTTCCGTACCTTTGCCATCAGCGAACATTTTACCGACTTCAAACATGAAACTGACATGACCGTTATCGGCTGCCGTCAGGTACCATTTGAAAGCCTCATTCATGTTTTTGACGACCCCTTTACCTTCTTCATGGCAAATTCCCAGAAAATATTGGGCAGACGCCAGATTTTGTCCGGCGGAAGATTCGAAGAGCCGGACGGCTTCCCGTTGATCCTTCGCTTTACCGCCTTTTCCATTCAGATAGCAGAGCCCCAGACGGAACTGGCCATAAGCGTTTTTTTCCCTGCCGTTTTTTCATACATCGTGCAGGCCGCCTTTTCGTCTTTTTCAAGACCTTTACCGTATTCCTTCATATAAGCCAGATCATTCTGGCTTATTGTATCTCCCGACTGTGCTCCCTTGCGGTACCAGAAGACGGATTTGTTGAAATCCCGCCTGACGATTTTCCCGTCATAATAAATCCGGCCCAGTTCGTTGAATGCGGACGACAGATCCCGGGCGGCCGCTTTCTCCAGATAATCCAGACCCAGCGCTGTGCCTGAGCGAACCGGTCGGGCAGGTTAACGCAATGTCCACAGACGATGCAATTTTCCGGATGCGCTACGCCGATCGGCTCTTTTTTCTTTTCCTGAACGAAAATTCCGGCCGGGCAGACCTGTATGCATTTTCTGCCGGTGTCGCAAGTGTCGTGGTTGATGGCGATGGAACGGTTTTCCGGTTTCATGCCATATGTACAGGATGAACAGTCACTGCATGATATTTTGAATCCCGCCTTTTCTGACAGCTTTTCCCGGGAGGCGACGATATGGAAACGGGACCCTGACGGTCCCGTTTCCATATCGTCCTGCCTGTTTATTTCACTACTGTTGCCAGTTCACTTCCCGGGTGAGGGCACCTGATTTTTTTCAGGTACATCATGCCTGCGACGAGCAGGGTGATGATTTCAGCCAGCGGTACGGTCAGCCAGATGCCTTTGATGCCCAGCCATGACGGCAAAAAGAACATGAAGATGGAGAGGAGCCCGATGCCTCGCAGTACTGATATGACAAGCGAATATTTCGCCTGTCCGACCGAGGTGAAATAACCGGCGATCAGGATGTTATACCCGTTGAACAGGTAGGCGAATGCCAGAATGGCGGTGGCGTTCGCCGCCATCATGATAATGTCCGTTTCGCCGGACTTGAAAAAGACCGTCACCATTTCGCGCCCGAAAAAGTAAAAGCTGATGAACATGACGACGGCAAAGGCGGTCGTGACTTTGGTCGCCAGCCGGATGGTTTTCCGGATACGGCTGAAGTTGCCCATGCCGTAGTTGTAGCTGATGATCGAGCGCAGGCCTTCACTCATGCCGATGATGCAGGACATCAAAACGAAGTTCAGGTAGTTGATTGCCGTGAAGGCGGCAATCCCTTTTTCGCCTGCGTAATGCATCAGGACGATGTTGAACATCAGGGTCACGAGACAGGTGGACAGCTCGGTGACGCCTTCGGCCCTCCCGATATAGAGCATTTTTCCGATCAGGGCGGTTTTGAACCGGCCTTTGAACAGGTTGACTGGCGTGTACCGGTGCAGGAGGGCAGGCATATAGACCATCAGGCCGGTCATATAGCTCAGGCCCGTGGCGAACGCGGCTCCGGCGACGCCCCACCTGAAGACGACGATGAAGAGCAGGTCAAGGATGACGTTGGCAAGAACCATCGTGATCATGCCGGCGGTGGCATAGATCGGGCGTCCCATAGCCTTGATGACGGAATCGCACATGAACATGGCCACCGGCATCGGGAAGAAGAGCGCGAGCACCCGGATGAAGGTGACGCCGTCTTCCAGCAGGACGTCATTGCCGCCCATCCATGTAATCAGCGTCGGCGAGAGGGCGAAGACAATCGCGCCGATGATCCACGAGACGACAAAGGCGAAAACGAGGCCGGTGCGCAAGGCGTCATTGGCAGTCTGCAAATCGCCTTCGCCGAGTTTCATCCCGATCATGCACTGGCAGCCGACGCAGATGACGATGGCGAACGCGATCAGAAACCCGTAGATCGGTATGACGAGGTTGATCGACGCCATGGCGTTTGCGCCGACAAAGTTGCCGACCAGAACACCGTCGATGAAAATCTGGGCGGACAGCAGAAAGAGCGCCAGCATGCCCGGTATGACGAATTTGATGAAGAGTTGCGGGATACTTCCTGTTGCAAGTTCCTTTTCTCCCCGGGTTTTTGTCCCGGTTTGTTGTTTCATTTGTTCCATTTTAATCTCATGCTTCCTGGAGTTTATAAAAGCTCATCGGTTGCAATCGGCTTGTGACCAGCTAATCCTGCCGGTATGGCGGCAGCGACGAAACAAAATGCGGTTAACTTAAAACTGCGGTTTTGAAGGGATTGCCCCTTTTTTGGCCGAAAAACCTTTCAGGCACGTTTCCTGCATTATTTCGCGGGAAACATCAGGTCGATGTGACAGGCGGTAGCCTGCTCTCCCCGGTGCTAAACAAAGAGCGGTTTCATGGTTGATTGAAAATTTGATTGACATTCAGTTCACTATTCATGTTTTTAGACACACTTAGCATTCTGAACGTCTTATTTTACCAGATTTTGACATTTTTCGAAAATGACGGTTTTAGCCCTGGCGGGGAGAAATGTTTTTCCTTCCGGAAAAAAGTTCTTTCAGGCAACGTTTCATTGTTTGAAAAGGGATAAATGGCTGAATGATCCCTGTTTTCTTTCTCGTGGTGAAACCCCTGTGCCGGTACCTGTTCTCCGATATGCCGGATTTTTTTCATGTAAAGGACGCCGCCGATCAGGAAGGTGAAAACTTCAGCCAGCGGGACGGTCAGCCAGATGCCCCGGATGCCCATGAAAGAGGGCAGAAACATCAGGAAGACGAACAGGAGAATGCATCCGCGCAAAAGCGAGATCAACAGGGAATATCTGGCCTGTCCTATGGACGTGAACACGCCTGCGGTCAGGATATTGAATCCGTTGAACAGGTAGGAGAAGGCGAGGATGGCGGTGCCGCTGGCGGCCAGTGCGATGATGTCCGTTTCTTTCGGGCTGAAAAAGAGCGAGATCATCTCGTTTCCGAAAAAGAAGAAGCCGGAAAACATGATGATGGCGAATCCGGCGGTGACCCGGATGGCGAGCCGGAGTGTCGCGCGGATGCGGCTGAAGGCCTCCATGCCGTAGTTGTAGCTGATGATCGAGCGCAGGCCTTCGCTCATGCCGATAATGCCGGCAAGCATGACGTAGTTCAGGTAGTTGATGGCGGTGAAGGCGACGATGCCCTTTTCACCGGCGTAATGCATCATGGTGAGGTTGAACATGAGGGTTACGACACAGGCGGACAGTTCGGTGACGCCTTCGGCACTGCCGATATAAAGCAGCTTGCCAGCCAGTTTCATCCTGAAGCGTCCGGTCAGAAGGTTGACAGGGGTATCCTTGTGAAGCAGCGCAGGCATATAGACTGAAAGGCCAATGAGGTACGAGAGGCCGGTGGCAAAGGCGACACCGGCAATGCCCCATTCAAAGGCGAGTATGAAAAGCAGGTCAAGCGCGACGTTGGAAAGGACCATCGCCGACATGCCAAGGGTGGCATAGATCGGGCGGCCGACTGATTTCAGGACGGCATCGAACAGGTACATCACGACGGGGAACGGGAAAAACGGCGTCAGAACGCGGATGAACGTGACGGCGTCGTTTTGCAGGACATCGTTGGCGCCCATCAGACGGACGAGTCCGGGCGCGAAGAGATAGACGAGGGCTCCGGCAATCCCGATGGCGACAAGGGCGAAAATAAGGCCGGTGCGCAGGGTGTCGTTGGCGGTTTGCAGGTCATCCTCACCGAGTTTCATGCCGATAATGCACTGGCAGCCGACGCAGATGACGACGGCGCAGGCAATCAGGGCGTCATATATCGGGATGACGAGGTTGACGGAACCCATGGCGTTGGCGCCGATGAAGTTGCCGATCAGCAGGCCGTCCATGAAGAGTTGGGCCGACAGCATAAACAGGGCCAGCATGCCGGGTATGACGAATTTGACAAACAGTTTCGGGATATTTCCCCTGGCGAGTTCTTCTTCTCCCGTGGTGTGTGTCCGGGCAGGTGAGTTCATAAAATTTTTTTGCTTTCGGCAAGTTTTCAGGCCTGTCGCCTGTCAGACGTGCAGGGCCGTCGCTCTTTGCCGGTGGGCAATGGCGCACGATCTGTGGCACGTCAGCTATCACGTATGTGATACGTCCTGGACACCAGAGGTGGCAGGTTTGAAATCCTGATAATTAATCGATTGTGAAGTTTGGTTTTCCTGTTGCAGGCAAGCCGGCGCAGGCTTGCATTGCGGTTTTTTTGAGTCCCGGACCGGAAAAAGGCGGTACCCTGTCGGGTCTGGCTTCAGACATCAGGCGTTTTCATGGCCGTTTTTTTGAAGAGGTTTGATGATGATATGGAGTCGAATCGTATTGAATGATAACACTTTTTTTAAAACGCAAGCATGCGGTGGCGGCAAGGCAATGGCGGGAAAAGCTTTTCGGTGCATGGACAAACCGCGGGGAAAAGACAAACCGAAGCGGTTTGTCTTTTCAATGCGAGAGGGAAAATGAACCGGACGGCACCTGTTCAGAGACACTCGTCCCAGCCCTGTATTTTTCCACCGGCACACTGGTTTTTATACGTGTCCAGCGCCGCCTTATCCTTGTCGAAATCATGGAAATGGATGTTTTGGGTGGGAACGGACAGATAGTCCAGCGTTTCCTTTACGGCATCAAGCGATGCTTTTGTGGGCTTGAAGTGGCCGGATTCGTTCGAGACAACGATTATCCGTCCGTTTTTCACCCAGAGTTCCCCGGCGCTGTAAACCGGGTTCCAGCCACCGTTCAATTGCGAATGGCGGACATGTCCCGGATAGCCTTTTGCGATGGTTTTGCCCAGGTTGTCGGCATAGCTGTACTGGTCATTTTTGCAGACCTGTCCATTGGGCTGGATGACGTTGCGGTCATAGCGCCGCAGGACGAGGCCGAGCTTGTCCGGGTCATTGGCGTATTTTCTCAATACGAAGATGTAACGGCCATCCGCCAGTTTCTGCGATGACGCTTCGCCGCGGAGGCCTTTGATTATTTCCCGGGTATTGGCGTCGTCTATCGAATCGATGACGGTGACATGATTCAGATGGCTGGTGTTCATATCCAGCCTGTCACGACACACGTCGTCATATTGCCAGCCGTTGGTGACGGTTTTGTTATGGTATTTGCACGCGTTTCTGCTTTCTTCCCGGGTCAGCGACCGGGAAGAGAGGGGCTGTTCCCGCCAGGAAGATCGTTCAAGCATATGCGTTCCGCACAGGGCGTAAGATTTCGAACTGAAAATGGAAGAGTCTGTCGTGTTTCTCCATTGCCCGTTCCAGCGTGCCGTGCAGGTCTTCGACGAACAGTTTTTCTTTCGCCAGTCCGATAGCGTCTTTTTGCATACCGACGCCGCCTCGCTATTGTCGAAAATCGTTGTCGAGGCGTGAAGGTCCTGCCATTTTTGTGTGGCGTTTGCCTGCGGGATTGCCAGAAAGAGGCCTGTCGCGACAATCAGGCTGGCGATGGATTGACTTTTTTTCATGGTGCACTCCTACGATAAAGGGAATGAAACGGTTGAATGACAAAACAGACAGTCCCGTTATGGTTGAATGGGAAAAAAGGATAGGGCCGTGCAGTGTCGCCCGGGTCGGGCAATTGCCGGTTTGTTTCGGGGATGGTTCTATCCTGACATAAAAAAACAGCTGTTTCATTTCTCTGCGGAAATTTTATGAATAAATGTTGTTTCTGGCGCAAACAGGTACCTGTGCCTGTCCGGGACGGCTAGCGGAATGGGTGGTTTGACGGAAAAAGCGAATGCCGGCTGCGGGGGTTAATTTTTGGCAGCGGAAACGATCAGCATCATCGGACGGCGCAATTCATTTTTCATGCCGGGAACAGTGTTGAGCATGGTCGCGTCAGGCTGGGGTTCGACAAGTCCGGTTATGGTGAAACCGGCCCTGATCAGGCCATTGACGTAGGTCGTCAGGGTCTTGTGGAATTTGGTGACTTTCGAGCCAAGAAAGCGGGCACGCCGCTTGCCTTCGGTAAAGTATTTGCCGACGGGCCAGTGCATTGGCCTGCCGTTTTCGTTCAGTATCCATTCCTGCGGGCCGTGTGCGGTGAAAACAGGATGTTCGACAGAAAAGACGAAAGTGCCGCCGGGCGTCAGGCAGCGATGGACTTTTTCGCAGATGTCGTCGAAGGATTCGAGATAATGGAATGCCAGCGAACTGATGACGACGTCGAAAGTGTCCGGTTCGAATTCGAAATCCTCAATCGCCATGCAACGGTAATTTGTCCACAGGGAACCGTTTTGTTTCTGTGCCTGATGCAGCATTTTTTCCGACAGGTCGATGCCGGTGCAGGAAACGGCGCCGTGTTCGATGGCATAGCGGCAGTGCCAGCCATAACCACAGCCGAGATCGAGGACACGTTTGCCACAACAGTCAGGCAGCATTTTTTCAAGGGCATGCCACTCGCCTGCGCCTTCCAGCCCTTTTTGCGAACGGGGCATCTGGCTGTATTTCCTGAAAAAACGCTCTTCGTCGTATTTGTTTTCTTTCATGTTGGGCGAATGGATTTTACCGTCACAATGGTACAGCCACAGGGTCATGCAAAAGGCATGTTTTCAAAACTGGCAAGAGTGTCGTCTCTTTGCCGGTACCTGTCATTGACGTACATGGATTTTGCCGTTTTATCCGGTGCCGGTTTTGCGCTTATGCAACGTTTGGCCGTGTCCGGTGATTTGCAAGGCTTTTATTTGAGTTCGGAGAGGAGGTTTTTTGCGTCCATGTCCCCCTGGTCAGCCGCTTTTTGCAGCCAGTGCCGGGCTTTGTCCATGTCTTTGGGAACGCCTGTGCCCCTGAAATACATGGCGCCAAGGATTTTGCTGGCGTTGCTGTCGCCTTTTTCGGCGGCTTTGGTAAACCAGTCAGCTGCCCTGGCAGGATCTTTATTCGTCCCCTGTCCATTCATGAGCAGGGTGCCGAGATAGTTCTGTGCACTGGTTTCACCGCCCCGGGCGGCTTTTTCGAACCAGTAGTAGGCCGTTTTTTCGTTTTTGGGAGTGCCGAGGCCTTCCAGGTTGATGATGCCCATGAAGGTTTGCGCTTCGGTATTGCCGCCATTGGCCGCGCGGTCGAACCATTCGGCGGCCCTGACGTAGTCCTGTTCGGTTCCCTTGCCCTGAAAGTACACGACGCCCAGCATGGTTTGTGCCTTGTTATTGCCCAGCGTTGCCGCTTTTTCGAATTGCGGGATGGCCTGTTCGTATTGTCCGGTGGCGTATGACTGCATCGCCTGTTCAAGGTCACGCTCACCGACTGCGAAGGCAGTCCGGCTGATGATGATCAGGATGATTGTGGCGGCGAGAACGAGCCATAAAAAAAACTTTCTGTTTCGGGAACCCCTGGACATAGTCTGTCTTTCTTTCGCTAGGTGAAGGGAAAGTCCATAATGATAGCAGGGCTTTGGTCATCGAAAAAGCCTTTTCGGCTTATTGACACGGAAGTCAGTGGAAATCACATTCAAAAAACGTTATCTGTAATGAAAATTTGACCTCCAGTTATTTTTCCATTCCCGGGACACCGGGCCCGGTTTTGTGGGGTCCTGCGAAAGCGTGAAGCGGATTTGTGAAAGGCTTCTTTTTATGAAAAAATAGAAAATATTGCAGCGAAGAAATGCCTTTTTCCCTGATGGGATTTCTTCCTCATTCGTTGCCTTGAAGAAAACCGGACAGTTCCGCGGGTTTGACTGATTGCATCGTCCGTCTGGCGGGAGATTCATGTTCTGCCGTTTGAATGATCTTGCCGGAAATGACTATGGACCGGGACAAAAAATTTTACTGGGATCTTTTCAGTGTGACTTTCCAGCTCAGCATGTTCACACTGGGCGGCGGTTTCGTCATCGTTCCCCTGATGCGCAAGAAGTTCATGGAAGAGCGGCACTGGATCGATGAGGACGAGATGATGGACCTGACGGCGATCGCCCAGTCCGCTCCCGGGTCGATGGCGGTGAACGCGTCCATTCTCGTCGGTTACCGCCTTGCCGGAATCATGGGGGTATTCGTGACAGTTCTCGGCACGGTGCTTCCGCCGCTGATCATCCTCACCGTCGTTTCGATGTTTTATGCCGCTTTCAAGAGCAATGCTTATGTGGCGATGGCGATGAAAGGCATGCAGGCATGCGTGGCGGCCATCATCATCGACGTGGTTATCACGATGGGCAAAGGCGTGCTTGCCCCCGGAAAATGGCTTCCTTGCGTGATTCTCACCGGCTCGTTTCTGGCGGTCTTTTTCTTTGACGTGAACGTGTTCATCGTCATCCTTGTGTGCGGTGCGATAGGCGTGGCTGATACGGTGTGCGGCGAAAAGCTCCGGAAACTGAAACTGTCCAGACTGAAACAGTCCCGAAGCGAACGGCAACACGACAGGGAGAAACCGCGATGATTTACTGGCAGCTTTTCTGGAGCTTTTTCCAGACCGGCCTTTTCAGCATCGGGGGCGGGTACGCCGCCATGCCTCTGATCCAGCATCAGGTGGTCGACGTGCACCCCTGGCTGACAATGGCCCAGTTCTCCGACATCATCACGATTTCCCAGATGACGCCGGGTCCGATTTCGATCAATTCGGCGACCTTCGTCGGCCTTCAGGTCGCGGGCATTCCCGGTGCGGTCATTGCGACGACAGGCAATGTCCTGCCTTCGTGCCTGATCGTTTTGTCGCTGGCTTTCGCGTATTATCGGTACCGCAAGCTCAGGCTGATCAAGGGAGTGCTTTTGCAATTGCGTGCTGCCGTGGTGGCGATGATCGCTTTTGCCGGGCTGTCGATCATGTTCCTGTCCTTCTGGCACAGCGACGGCCTGCCGGCACATTTTGATGAAACCGATTATATTGCCGTCGGCATTTTCGCCGTTTCGCTGATTCTCATGCGGCGTTTCAAAAGACTTGATCCCATCCTGATCATGATCCTGGCCGG
>CAJKQK010000075.1 GCA_905202055.1 uncultured Oxalobacter sp. | reverse complement strand
CAAGTGATGTTCCGTCGCCGGAAACGGTATCGGCCAGATTGGCATAGACAGCAACCCAGAAATTGTGCGACCCATTTGTTTCTGTAGACTGGTTTGAATCTTGTGACGACAGATCGGAATGAAAGCCGCTGCGGTTCAGGAGAAAGGAACCGGCCACTTGCTGGCCAAGCTGGATTTTTTCGTTATCGTAATGTTTGTAATCGGGATTGCTGGTATAAACGACACCAGCCAATGGAGTGGAATGATAACGTTCCGTCTGTTCCAGCTGGTTCCCGGCTTTCAATTCACTCAAATAGTAATCCTGAGTGACATTGATGTCGTTTGTATAATTATTTTCCAGATAGGCATTGTCATAGTATTGACCGAAGTGAATGTAACGCACATAGGCGGAATTCATTTCGTTTTTGCCTGCCAGATAGGCAATTCCCCTTCTCCGGTTGACGGCCTGGGTTTTGCTTTCGTCCAGACGCAGGTTGCCGCCGGTCTGATATTCGCCGTTTGCAGTTGCTGTGCCGTAAATGGAAGAATTTCCGGTCAGTGTCACATTGTGCAGGGACACAAGATTGGCATTCAGTTGTCTCAAATGGTCTTTGTCGCTTTTGATGATATTCTGGAATTCCAGTCCACCGATGATATTGCCGTTGATAATGGAATCTTCTACAGACACGATGTTGTTTTTGGCTTCTCCGGTAGACCAGCCGCCGTAAATGGAAAATCCGTTGTCCCAGTCGGATGTGCCTGAATTCCAGTCGTTGTCAGATGCCGAAAGAGCGTATCCGATGTAGCTGTTTCTGATCGTGACGACATTGCTATTGGCGATGGCGGTCTGATCGGCATCGACCAAATTTTCGCCTATGCGCATATCATACATGCCGCGGCCGCTTACCAGCCCCAGTTTGCGGGCCGTTTTCATGCCGGCAGCGATAATGGTATTGTTGACACTGACCAGATTATTGCTGGCCTCGTACCCTTCGGCACCGAAAATCCCTTTCGTGACAAGTGTCGGTGTTTCTTTTGACGTAAAGAATTCATCGCTCGATGCTGTATGGGTGATATTGTCGGCACCGCCATTGATAATTACACGATTGTTATTGGTGAGAAAACCGGCGTGGACTTTTTCATCGATGCCTTCCAGCTGGGCAGAACGTCCCCCGAAAAGCAATTTGGCATAAAGCTGTGAATGTTTTGACAATTCGATCTCAAGGGTATTGTTTTGCGAATCACCTGCGTGCCTGTCGTAATTCGTCAGGTCAAGACCACCGCCGATATCATTTCGTCCGCCGTAGGCTTTGGTAGCGAATGTAGTGATGTTACCGGCTGTTCCTTCGGCCAGTTTCAATTTAACGGTTGTTCCCGATGTGACGTCGGAATAGGCATGTGTATTGCCTTCGCTATCCGTGACATCCTGCAGGTCGGATGTCGTCATGTTGGCAAGTGCTTTCAGGTTATCGGGGTTTTTTGGCAGATTGGCACTGGTAAATGAACCCATTATCCATGTTGCATCCGTTCTGGAAGAACCTTTGACCCAGGTTTCAGCGGTTCCGCCATTTCCTGAATATAAGCAGCTGTATCACCGGGTTTCACTGGTGATGTGTCAAAGACGTCGTGAGGATGGTCTGTACTATTGACTGCTTCGGTTTTTCTACTATTGTTCAGTAAAAATTGCGAGTTGGCTTTTTTGCCTTTATGAGCAGAAGGATTACCCCTCCCCAAAAAAAATGGATAAAAGGAGCGATGGTTTCGCATTGAATTTTCCTGAGTTGTTTAAGAGAAAGACAGGAAAAACGTCAAAATTCAAGGTCTGGCGAAATTCATTTGTGGGGATACCCGGATAAATCAACAGAATCGAGTCCTTGACGCCGACTAATTTCCTGTTAGCAAGAAATATTATTAAATTTGTAGCTTTTTGTAAATTTTCTGCAAGGCAACATATATGAACCGGGCAATATTTCTTCTGAAATGTTTTAGTGTCGGGGTGGCTTGCAAGACGATGGAAATGCGCTCATCACGACAAATCGGAAACATGCGCCCGGGCTGATATGTCAGTGAAAACCTGCAGGAATCTTTCTGATGCTTACTGTTTACGCAACGCAATAAGCAGTACCGGGAGACTGGATCCCCCTGTTTTGATGGTTTCCATCCTGATTGATCCGGCGTAAAGCAAACCTTTTCTGCCTGAACGATATGTTATTGGATGTTTTTTGCCTGAATGCCGGGAGTTTTCTTTTGAAAAATCATTCCTGTGTGAAAATAAAGAATGAGCCGTTTGAATGTTCAACGGCTCATTTTTCCGGTTACCGGTATATCAGTCAAACTGCCGGTTTATTTTCAGCATGAAACCACGCGATTTTTCATTGCCGGATTTCTGGCAAGCGGCGTCAAAGCCAATACCAAGACGGTCTTTTTGAATAATCACGCCTAAAGAACCGTTCGAAGGCTGCTGTTTTCAGGCGGTATTCACCTTGTGTGCCGATAGTCCAGATCTGTCTTGCAGAAGAAAAGACGGGGATGTCACTGACGTATGCCGGCAAGCAATATTCCGGGTCTGGGTGGCCGTTTTTCCGGTGAAACGGTAACCTGAATTGTCCCCGGAATTTATTTTTATCCATTTCTTGAAAATTGATAATCCCTTTACGAAACTTGCCGGGTTTTTTCTGACTAAAGTGTTCACTGTATCAAGTGATAAAAGAGGTTCGGATTGGATATGTCTGTCTGAGCTGAAAAAATGGCTGTCGCGGTTTTGAAAATGGCAGGGAACACGATTGGTCAATTTCGGAAATTGTTTTTTGCATGATTTCTTCTGTTTTTCAATCGTCTCTAATGAATTTTTTCAATAAAAACAGAGAGGTTACGGACGATAAAATTTTTTTATTGACAAACGTGCAAAATTTAGTGTTGCTTTCACACAAATTTGAAAAAAATTGTCCTGGGTCACTGCTTCACAGCTTTTGAAAATTGTATAGTAATAATAACGGAACAATGTTGTAAGAAAAACCGAAGTATTTCGTTGAAAACCCAATTTTTTTATAAGGAGTAATTAAATTGGAAACCATGCTCATTTTCTTAACATTAAGCGTTTTCATTTTCGGCGGCCTGATCGTCATGCAATTGTATGTCTTGCGTAAAAAGCGCAAGGATGCTGACGAGACCCGGGCACAGCTCGAGCAGATGCTCGTGCGCAAATGCCGCCAGGCTATTTCCAGATACCGTATGCATTTCTATCGTGCGCCCAAAAACGATATCGGTTTCCTGACTCAGGTAAAACTCAGCCATGAAGCGAATATGCCTGAATTCTTTATCGCATTCGGCGATATCGCTTCCGAGGTTCTGGGTTATGCCAAATTCACCCGTACCGAGTGCCACGGGCACAGGCAGGAATACATTCTGACGGAAATCCTGCCCGCCGGTGTCGAAGCTCCCTGCCCTGTGATGTCTCTGGACAGTGAACTTTATACGCTTGAGGAAGCGGTCAGGACGAGGGAAACGATCGATACGACGATCAACAGGATTGTGGACATTCGCGCAGAAGCGGCGGCAACGGCGAATTAGGCGCAGGAAGTCTGTTTTGTCAGGATTGCGATGACACCTCCTTCGAGCCGGGTGGACGTTTTCACCCGGTCG
Source organism: uncultured Oxalobacter sp. (assembly GCA_905202055.1). Taxonomy (GTDB): domain Bacteria; phylum Pseudomonadota; class Gammaproteobacteria; order Burkholderiales; family Burkholderiaceae_D; genus Oxalobacter. The sequence goes on along the minus strand of CAJKQK010000075.1, from coordinate 5,928 downwards.
GTCATCGCATTTTTCTATCATTTTTGAAACAGCATCAGATCCCGCGCGCTGTTTCAGGATGTCTCCGTTATGAATCGGGATTCCTGTCGTGAATTCCGATAACAAAAAACCGGCAAAATCATTTTGCCGGTTTTTTTAGGCGCCCTGCCGGGCAGGCAGGGGCAGGAAGCAAACGCGGGTTTCGATCAGGCACGGAAGCAATCGGACAATGCGGAGCCGGCAACCTTGTTTTTGCCGCTCATGTCGTATGCACGGCAGCCGTTGGCGCTGACTTCGTCGATCAGCATCAGTTTGCCGGTTTCGGCGTCTTTGCCCCATTCGATCTTGATGTCCCAGAGATCCAGGCCTTTCTGTTTGAACAGATCGTGAATCAGTCCCATCGCCCTGGCGTTCAATGCAACCAGTTCTTTCAGTTCGTCGGCGGACATCATGCCCAGTGCGACAATGGAGTCGTGAACGATCAACGGATCACCGCCTTCGTCGTCCTTGATGGTGATCTCGAAAACGGGTTTATCGAATACCATGCCGTCAACGGCACCCGGAACGCTTTTGTATCGGCGGATAAAGCTGCCGGTGCCTCTCCAGCGGCAAACCCATTCCAGACCCGGTTTGAACGTGACGGCTTTGCGCACGACCATGGACATGTTGTCCAGATCGGCAGAAACCATATGGGTGGGAATACCGTTGTCGGCCAGATATTTGAAAATCGTGGAAGTCATGGACAGGCAGGCGAAACCCTGACCTTCGAGCAAAGAGTCAGAAACGTTGTTTCCACCCGGATCGACTTCACCTTTATCGTTTTTGGTAACACGATCGGTAAATTTCAGTTCCAGAGTGTAATCACCGTGGCTGTATACGTCTTTTGTTTTTCCGCGCTGCAAGAGTGCCATTTGCAAATTTCCTTATAAATAAAAAACGGTCGAAACGGCATGTCAATGCCGGATTTTTCGCTATTTTATGCCGATTCCTTATCAAATAGAAACAAAAATCTGACCGCTTTTCCCATATTTGTCGAATACGGGAGTCAGGAAAAAAACGTTTTCCTCCGGAACTGTCGCATGCCTGCCACGTACCTTTTATCTGATGAATTCACCGGTCAGCGGCCCGATTCCTGCCGGTTCGGACCATTGACGAAAAAATCCCGATAGTCCATATCTGTTTCAGGTATCTGTTTTCACGGGTTTCTTTCATTCTGTTGAACCGGAAATGTCGGTTTTCGGGAAGAAATGTCATGAAACGGTCAATTGCATACCGGATTCTTTCCTGTATTGCTGCCGGTAAATACATGAATGATTCGACAGTGTTATTATGCCGTTTATATAATCGAACCCATCCAGCAATGGTTCTTTTTCCCACTCGTTGTAACAAATATCTGAAAGGATCTTTAAATGAGTCACTTCCGTCCTGTTCCGCTTGAATTCGCTACCCGCCTGATCAACCACGGGCCAACCATTATGGTCACCAGCCGCAGCAAGGATGGAGAAAAACGGAATGTGATGACAGCGGCCTGGTCCACGCTCGTCGAGTTCGATCCTCCACGGCTCGTCGTCGTGATCAATAAAGATTCCTATACCCGTCAGCTTCTTGAAGAAAGCGGTGTTTTTGCGGTTTGCGTCCCGGCTGCCCATTTCATCGATACGGTATACGGCGTCGGAAGCACGACCGGCAAAGTGGAAGACAAATTTGCAAGCTTCAATATTGAAACGGTCGCAAGCCCTGAACTGGACATTCCCGTTATCGAAAAAGGCTGCGTCGCCTGGCTGGAATGCCGTCTCCTGCCGGAACCGGGCCCGCAGGACAGGTACGATACCTGTTTTGGAGAAGTCATCTCGGCAGCGGCGGATGAACGGGTGTTCAGGGACGGTCTGTGGGATTTCAGCAAGGACAATATCAACCTGCATACCATTCACCATCTCGGAGGCGGAACTTTCGTCATGAGCGGCGATATGATCAGTGCGAAACAGCTTTAAAAGTATTTTGCAAGATATTGATAAAGAAATTTATCAATTCATATTTTGACAGGATGTCTTTTGGCGTCCTGTCTTTCATTCCGGATTCCTGAAACCCGCCCTTCCCCCACAGAGGAAGGATTGTAAAAACATGACGGATTCGATTTGCCTGAACCGATTCATCATAATCTGATCCGTTTTTGCAGTTAAGCAAAGACTTTTTCAGGCGCGATTTTACATTATGATAAGATTCACTTTTCTGGAATCATTCATGAACTCGCGCGTCGGCACATTCAGTTTTCATCTTTTCTTTTGTTTGTATCCGGCCATCCAGATGGATGGAAGAACCCGTCCTTTCATGATCGTCGTCGCTTCGGATGATTCCTGCCGTTTTTCCTGTTCTTTTCCAGGCAAGTTGACGTCATCATGAACATTGTAGCCATCCATAACGATTCCCCAATCGACGAAGTCAGTGAAACTCCGTCTCCCGCAAATTCCTCAAGCAACCAGAGCAGCGGTTATTCCATAATGCCTCCCGATATGCCGACACAAAAAGGTCCTGCGGGGATTTTGTACGACTTCAATGACGGTGCCCGGCTTTTTCTCCCTCCCGGAGAGTGGCATGCGCAGATTGTCGATGCCGATTCCGGCAATATCCTTTTCTCCTGTGATTCCGATGGCGGCTGGATCACCAGCACCAAAAAGTATTTCGTCAATTTCGGATTCAGGATCTGGAAACGGGGGCAGAAAGACCCGCTTTTCGAACACACACTCGATCTGAAAAACAGGAATGTCATGATCAGTTTTCCGGTCGGGACACTGGGTGATTTGATCGGATGGTTCCCTTATGCAGAACGTTTTTTGCATCTGCATGGATGCAAGCTGGAATGTACGATGGGACAACTGATTATCGATCTGTTCAGGGAACAGTATCCGGACATCACTTTTTCCACACCGGAAACCGTCAAGACCCAAAAGCCCTACGCCACTTATCGCGTCGGTCTTTTTTTTGGCGGTGACCTGGATCACCAGCCAATGGATTTCCGGCAGGTCGGTTTGCACCGGACGGCCGGTTATCTCCTCGGTGTCGATCCGACCGAAGAAAGGCCACGCCTGAAACTGGGTTCCACAAGACAGATTGAAGAGCCATATGTCTGCATAGCGACACAGTCTTCCTGTCAGGCGAAATACTGGAACAACGGCTATGGCTGGGATCAGGTGATCGACCATCTGAAAAAAGCCGGATACCGGGTCTTGTGCATCGATCGTGAAGCGACTTATGGACAGGGGTTCGTCTGGAACCATATCCCTTACGGGGCTGAAGATTTTACCGGCGCCCTTCCCTTGCAGGAACGCATTGCCCTTCTGGAACATGCCGATTTTTTCATCGGACTGGGAAGTGGCCTGTCATGGCTGGCCTGGGCATGCCATATCCCGGTTGTCCTGATCAGCGGGTTTTCCCTGCCGAATTGCGAGTTTTACACCCCTTATCGAGTCATCAACACGCATGGCTGTTTCGGATGCTGGGACGACGTGAATATCAATTTCGACCACAAGGATTTTTTCTGGTGCCCGAGGCACAAAGGCACCGACCGGCAATACGAATGCACCCGCCTGATTACCGGGCAACAGGTTATCAATCATATCGAACGTTTAAGGCAGTCACTGAAAAAAACTGCCTGATCTGACGGTGGACAGAATAAACCGGCAATATAAACTTCAAACGTGCGGAAAAGAACCGGTACAGTGCTACTGCCATCAGGTATCTGTCAATGGCGATCTGTCGTGAAAAACAGGATGTTCTTATTGAACATCCTTTTTTTGTATTGCATCATGCCTGTTCTCCCGGTTCCGGGTATCATCCCATTCAGTTTCGTTTGTGAAAACATTGTGGTCCGTTCAAATACACCTGTGGAATCGGGAAATCATGAAAAAGATCGCTCTATTATGTGCCGCATGCGTTTTGGTACTGACAGCATGCCAGTCAACCGGAAACACTCCGGAAAACATTCCGGCAAAACCGGACGGTCACAATGCCCGTATCGCGCTGGATTACGAGGGTCGTTATGAGGTCGGAAAACCGGTTGCCGGTAATGACATTCGCGAAATATGGATCAAGAGCGGGAACCGTTATGCCGTCACGCTGGCAAATGGCATCAATGTGAGCGGCCTGTATACATGGGATATATCCGGCAGCCGGATTGTTCTGGACATCCAGGGCGACCAGAGCCCTTTTTTCGTGGGCGAGAATTTTCTGAAGTACGAAGGATCGGGCAAACAGAAAGACTGGACGTTCCGGAAGATGTGAGTCATTGTCCGGTTTGGATCGCAATTTGAAAAGCGCGTCATTCATAACGAAATGACGCGCTTTTTTCATGGCTGGACCAGCTGGTGCACTTTTAATGAAAAGGCTTCAGGTGTGAAGACTCCCGGACTAGCGGGAACCTGTACGGGTTTGACGACAGGCGCCGGTTGTGTGTGCAACGAAGCAAACGTCGGCGCATGGTAATTGATCCGGACTTCACGAGTGCCGTCGGCTTTCTGCCAGAGTTCGAATGTCAGGAAACCGCCGGGTGGCGTCGGATTGCTCCCCTGCTCCGGAACAATCCAGTTTACGTTCAATAGCCCTCCGATATTGGCGATATTGGTATCGTGTCCGACAAAGAAATTCATTTTCGGCGACGTATCGGACAGCAAGGCGTTTTCTATCGTTTTCAGGAGTTCGCCCCCACCGGCTTTTGCCAGTGCAGGCGTCCTGTTGACGGCGTCGAATACCTTGTCGTGAAGCGGGACGATTTGTCTTAAAACGTTTTCGTCCACCTGACCCCATCCGGCATTCCTGTCGGGCCACTGGCCGTATTCCAGCAGCATGATCTCGGCAATGCTGGAGGCTATCGCCCATTTTCCACCGATTTCCGGTTTGTTCTTGCGGTGGTCGAGGCTGGTCCGGTTCGGCAATTCCGTCAGGGCGCAACTGTTTTCATGGGCTGTTCTGGTGCAAAGCGCAGGCCCGCAACAGTCGGTGATGTCCTGTATGCGGTTCAATGCGGCAATGGCTGCCGGGTCGGCATTGAGCCTGTCGAGTCTCTGTTTCAGCACGGACAGGACATTTTCAGTGTTTAATGCCGCCAGTGCGTTTTTCGAGGGATGGAAAAGTGCATCGTATTGTTCGCCCCATTGTGGACGGACACCGCAACCGGGGGCGAGCCCGTCGAAAATGGCGATGGCGGTTTCACGCGTCCTCTGGTCCCTGTCGGCAATCAGGGAATAACTTGCTGGCGCCGGACAGGCGTTTTCAGGCAAAAGTCTCTGTTCCGTCAAAACAGGCCGGATGGCTTTCCATTGTGCGGCAACCAGTTCATGGCCCCGTTCGGTCAGATAACCGTACCTGACCGGCCATCGGGGCCATGTCCTGCTGGACCACTGGTCGAGCGTTGTCCGGTTTTGTGTCGGCGACCGGACACCGTGGCGGCTTAACACGACGATTTTGATCAGTTTGTCTTCAGGCTGCCCTTCTTCGCTGGCATGGGCGGCCGGGATTGCCGTGAAAACGGCCAGTATGGTGAAAAGGAAATACTTGAAAGCTCGCTTCATATCAAACCGCTTTCTATGCTTGTCCAAAATGGCATTGTCGGGTTATTGTCAATTGATTCAGGTAATTATCCATACAATCTCATGTATGATCAAGCTGGAAAGAGTCTGTTCTTCGTGAAGCTTTCCTGCGTCATCGTCCTGTACGGACAGACGGATGGACATACCTTTTTACCGGTAATTTACTGTAAATCAGGCATACCGGTATTGATGTATCAGGAAAGGATGGCGATCCGGATGTCGTGAACGGTCAAGAGACCATGACAGAGGCGTTTTGTATGGGATTCCGGTTCAGCTGATCCGGGAAAGTACGGGATTGCTGGCAGTGCCGCCGGAACCGGTTTCGATTTCTTCGTAAAAGCGGATACCGGCGCCTCCTTTTTTCTTG
>CAJKQK010000074.1 GCA_905202055.1 uncultured Oxalobacter sp. | reverse complement strand
GCGCTTTTTACACATAATGACAGTTAGCCTGAATTACCTGTCAATAGGTATTTTTTACATGGACTTATTGATGTTTAGCAATTTTGTTTGCAGTCTGTTTTTTATAATTTTCATTCTTATCAGGAAGTGTTATTTATCGGATACGTTATATATTTAGGTTCTTGGAAAATGTAAAATTTCAGTTAAGGTCAGGTTATTCACAATATCTTCGAACCGTTCTTTTCATGACATTCCAATCTGTTTTCATCCGGTATAAACCGTTGGATCAAGTGAATTGTATGCGGCTGTAAAAGGATAATCGTTAACAAATTTAACCATTTTTCACTGTTTATTACAACTGAAGGTTGTAGTATTGTCGCTGATGCGGTAACATTCGGGTGCAACATTTGTAACTTTAAGTTTAATCAGGAATTTGTTTTACTGATTTTTATCTAATGAAGTCAGTTTTTGAAACGAGTCATTTTTACGCCAAGATCTAAAATGGACGAACTTAAAATGAAGGAAATGCTCACCAATATTCATTTCGAAATTATCCGTAATTCCATTCTGACAAGTCGGGAAATTGCGGATGGTGTCGGTGATTTCATTCAGCGATATACGACCGGCAATGAGTTTTCCGAGGTTTCCGTCGCCCTGATGAATGAAGACAAGGATGAAGTTTTTGCATTAATGAAAAAGATTCTGAATGAAGCCATCTGGTATATGGCGGAAGAACAAACCGAAGAAGAAAACCAGGAACCTAAGAAGGAATACGATGACTGAATATTCGCATATGATCCATGAGGGACTGGAGGTCAGCATCAATGCCCTGGTCCAGTCGATCAACGGGCTGATGAACCGGGAACAGAATTTGCGTGAGAATGGATTGTCGGACAAGGCTGAACGTGTTCATACGACGATTGAACGGCTTTATGTTTTACGTAACGAACTCATTCTGATTCTCAATGAACAAAAAAAAGAACGGACCGACTTTGTCTGACGACGTTTTTGCTGAATGCCGGTAAAGACGAACCTCTTTGTCCACTTTACCCCAGGACCTGCCATCCGGCAGGTCTTCTTCTTTGGGGAAAGGCCCTGTTTATCCACTTGTGTTTGCCCACTTTTCCTGTGGAAAAGCTTGTGCAAAAACGATGTATTGCACCCGCAAGACCTTGATATGACATCCCTTTTGAAAATATGCCTCTTCTTCAGGCAACCGGTTTCATGGTTTGCCGGCCAGGGCACCGGCAACTATTGCGGTTTTCTTGCTGAAAGCTCAGCCATTGTCATTTTTGTCTGAGCAAACGCAATGCCGTTTTTCGCACTCCTCTGACAATAATCCTGTGTGGGTTTCTTTTGGAATCGCCGATTTTCTTTTGTTTCGGAACCGTTATGGACGTATTGGAAAATATCATTGTCGCCACTCTGGCTATCGTACTGACCTCCCTGATTGCGGTGCTGTACCATATACGGCAGCTCTATGCTACGGCACCTGTCATGTTTCAGAAGAAGTCGGACAGCGGGTACGATTCCGTTTTCCAGATCGTCGTGACCAACCGTGGCAATCAGGTTGAAGAAAATATCGAGCTTGAAATCGATCCTTCGTTCGTATTCGAAATTGTCGCCGCCAGCGTTCCGGATGTGACACAAGACGGTTCGACCATCCGCATCGAGCGTATTCACCGGAAAAACGAAGTGATCGTACTGATTTCCACTGCCGATATCCATTTCGGGCCTGCCGGCATTCTCTCGGTCTCATCCAATAATGTCAGCGGCCGCGTCTGCAAGACTCCGAAAGATATCCCGTTCAATTACGGAATGACTTCCCTTGCCATTCTGCTGCTTGTCAGTGCATTTCCAGTCGGATATTACCTTTATCAGGTGGCCGGATATGTCGAGGACAAGGTGGATGAGGTAAAACTGGCGCCGGTGACGAAAGAAGGCTGGAGCAATCTGGACGAATATCAGGAATCCAGTTTACGCAAAAGTTACAGCAATCAGGAATTTCCGATAAGGCTTTCGGATATCAAAAAAAAGCAGGATTATGACAGCGGTTCCGTTCCGGTTTCCTTAAAGGATGAATGGGACAATATCGATAATGAAAAAGACGCCCTTTTGCATTATGAAATCAATAACAAGACAGCCAGCAATCTCGGTGTCATGGCTTACCGGCAAAATGGCAACCGGACGCTGCCCTATTTCGTCGAAGTCGCCCCTCTGTCAAAAGGGGTCGTTATCGTACCCGTGACCGGGCAGACCGATTCCGGCAATGTGCAGGTCGAATTCCTTGTCCGGCTGAACGATGAATGGCTGGAGCGGATCGTGCATTCCCTCGATACAAAAAAGATGCACGAAATGCAGGAACAGGTAAAAGCTTCTTCAACAGCCGATGAAGGCCAGTCCTTTACGATGCGCAAGTTGAACAGGCCCGCAAAATAGAAGGCCTTGCCCTGAAGGGGGACTCCGGACGGCTCCCGGCATCTCTTTTGAAGGGTTCGTCTGCACTTTTTCAGTGCGGCTCATGCATTTTTTCTGAAATGATCCCGAACATTTTCCGCATTTTTTTAACGGTTTCATTATCGGGATCGATTCCGTACCGGCGTGCAATCCATTCCGGGTCGTTCCATGAGAGCATGGTTCCATCCGGCGATTCCCAGACCAGTATTTTGAGCGGCAGATCGAGCGCCGCTTCGGGATTTTCCTGCATCAGGAAGGTTCCGACTGCCGGATTGCCGAAAGCGACGACTCGCGCCTGTTTCATGTCCAGTCCGACGGAAACGGCATTGGCCTTGTGATCCACTTTTGAAAAAACAGGTGCTTTCATGTTTTCGAGGGTCGAAAGCAGTTTGTCCCAGACCGAATCGACATCGCCGGGTACCTTGCTGTGTATGATGCCATTTGCCATATTCGCCTCCTTGTGAATGCCGGATGCCGCATTGGCCGGAAATGCCTGAATGCACAACAGGACGCCGGTCACGAGCGCTGTCAACATGCCGTTCTTCAGAGACGGCATCAGCGTTATTGAGACCGGATTCGTTTCCATTCGTTCACGGCAATCCCGGTGCGATTGATCGGCAATCATTTTGTTTCTCCCTATCGTGTGATTCGTGAAACAGTCATGCGCAGCTTTCGCACCAGGCTTGTCCGGTATGTCGCTGTTGTCGGAAAAATGACGTTTCTTTATTGGCGGACCCGACGATATAATACGCCACACTATCAATTACTGTTTTTCCCGGCAATGAATAAAATCCACCGTTTTTTCCTTTTCGGGCTGATGCTTTTGTTTTCGGCCCGGCTTCAGGCACAAACTGTTATCGAAAGCGCTTTTTCCCCTGACGACAGGGCCCAGGAACTGATCCTGAAAGTGATCGATTCTTCCCGGGAAAGCCTGCGTCTGGCGGCCTATTCGTTCACTTCCCCGGTCATTATGAAAAGGCTTCTGGCGGCAAAAAAACGCGGCGTGGACATAAAAATCGTCGTCGATGAAAAAGGCAACCGTTCCAAAGCCAGCAAGGCGGCCATGAATCTGATGGTCAATGCAGGCATTCCGTTGAGAACCGTTTCCAGTTACCGGATTCATCACGACAAATATATTGTGGTGGATGGAAAGAATGTCGAAACAGGCAGCTTCAATTACAGCCAGTCGGCAGCCAGAAATAACAGTGAAAATGTGCTGGTGATCTGGAACAGTCCGCAAATCGCCAGCCGTTACCTGAAGCACTGGGAATCAAGATGGAATCAGGGCAACGACTGGAAATCGGAATATTAGTGTTTTCTTCTCCGGAATAAAAAAAGGGCCGGCTTTACGCCGGCCTTGTTCATAGGGATTGAACAAAAAACTACCCTGGTCGGGAATGGGGTTGGCAAGTTCAATCACGCAATATTTGTGCCAGTTTCTTTGCACAGCCACTTCTTTTTGCCGTTTTTTACCGGTTATCCGGTGAAGTTGCCGTCTGGCCTGTTTCTGCACTGAATCCTGATGTCTGTTAGCCTGTGATAACACCGGTGCTGTTCAGTTTCAGCCATGAAAACGTATTGGCAGAACCGGCATTCATCGCCGCGAAGATTTATTGTCCTGTTCGCTTACTGTATCCCCTCCTTTCCTGATCGAACCGGATATTTATCAAAAATGATGCCGGTATCGACCCTAAACGTTTACGGTCAGGAAACAATGCCTTTCTACAGAATGTCCAAGTTTCATTCATCAGATACAGGGAATGGAATGAAAAATGGCATCGGTCAACAAAATCATTCTGATCGGGACAGTGACGACAGCACCGGACTCCCGGGTTCTGGCAGGCGGCTCGATGATGGCCAGCCTGAGGCTGGAAACGACTGTTGAAGGTGAAACCGAATCGCATGAAGTGACGTTTTACGGGCGTCTCGGCGAAATCGTCATGGAGTATGTCAGGGAAGATTCCGTGATTTTCGTCGAAGGAAAAATCAGGTCGCGAAAATATGAGGACCGGAACGGGACAGAACGTCTGTCAACGGGTATTGTGGCCCGGAAAATGCAGATGTTCGGACGAAAGAAAGAAGATATTTCTGTAGCCGCCGATCTTTTTGCTGAAGACAATCCCTACAAAAAGGCCAGGGAAGGGTCAAGTATTCCTCCTGACCTGTCCAGGTTCGAATATGACGACTGGTGATGCGGTTTTTCAAACGCATGGGCACGCCGAAACTTTCATGGCGTTTTGCTCTCTATAGGTATTCCAGCAAGAACATGTGAGGCGATTATGCCCGTTGCCCGGAAGAGCGCCATTTCTTTTGCACTGGTTCACATTCCGGTGGAACTGTTTTTGGCTACACAGGATAACGATATCCATTTCAATCAGCTGACGAAGGACATGAAGCGGGTTCGCTATCGCAAAACGGATGGCGCCGGCCATGAACTGGAAAATGACGATATTGTCAGAGGCTTTCAGTATGAAAAGGATCGCTATGTGATCGTCACTGATGACGATATCGAGAAAATCAAGACCGATAAGGATAATAGTATCGATATCCTGCTTTTTACAGATCTGGCGTCGATCCCGACGGTTTATTTCAACAAGTCTTATTACTGCGTGAGTGGAAAAGGTAGTGAAAAAGCCTTCGAGCTGCTTCAGCGCGCCATGAAAGATACCGGAAAGGTTGCCATCGGCAAAACGGTTATCGGGACGAAAGAAACGATGTTGGCACTGGTTCCCGAAAAAGACGGGATATTGCTCCAGACGCTCTATTTCCACGATGAAATCCGGGAAATCCCGAAAGAGCGGGCTCACCCTCCGGTCAACAAACAGGAACTGGAAATGGCAAAGCGCCTGATCGATTCGATGGAAAACCCGTTCGAACCGGAAAAATATCATGACGAATACCAGATGCGACTGAAAGAGATGATCGAGGACAAGATCGAAGGCAAGGAAGTGATTGCCGCCAAACCGGTCAAATCGGGCAACGTGATTGACCTGATGGATGCCCTGAAGGCCAGCCTGGAACAACACAAACCGAAAAGAAGCCGTCCGGCACCTCGGAAAGCCGGGTGATACTTTTTGATGAAAGGAGTGCTTTATGCCTTTGCCAGCGCCCAAAAAGAATGAAAAAAAACAGGAATTCATATCCCGCTGCATCAAGGAAATGACGCTGGATGAGTCCGAATGTTTTCCGTCACGATCCCAGCGTGCCGCCATTTGTTATTCACAATGGGGCGAAACGCCTGAAGAACGGCGCCAGTACGCTGCGGCCAGAAAGAAAAAACCGTCACCAAAAGCTTGAAAAGGCTGAAAATGGACATGTTCGACTCCCGATTGGCCTCCCCCATGCTGATCGGGGTCGAAAGAGCGCCTTTTGATGATGATGAATGGATTTACGAATTGAAACTGGATGGGGAACGTATCCTTGCCTATCTGGACAGGAATGGGACGTTGCTGGTCAACAAGCGTTCTGTCAGGCTTCTCGCCAAATTTCCTGAACTCGCCACCCTGAACGACGCCATTTGCCGGCGGTGCATTCTGGATGGCGAGCTGGTTATCGTCGATGAAAACGGCCATCCGGATTTCGGGGAGGTAAAACGCCGGGGACTCATGACCAGGAGATTGGACATTGAGCGGGCAGCTGCCCTGCGCCCGGCCGTTTTCGTCGCCTTCGACATTCTTTACGTTACAGACAGGGAAATCATTCATCTTCCATTGATGGAACGGAAAGCCGTTCTTGACGGTCTGGTGGAGGACAATGCCCGGATAAGCGTCGCTCGATATGTTTCGACGCAGGGAACCGCTTTTTACGATTTGGCAAAAAAACGGCATCTCGAGGGGATTATCGCCAAACGCAAGGACAGCTTATATTCTCCCGGCAAACGGACAAAAGACTGGGCCAAGATCAAGAACCTGATGGATGACGATTATATTGTCTGCGGTTACGTTTCGAATGCGGAATTCGTCGCCAGTCTGGTGCTCGGGCAATACGACCGTTCGGGCCGGATTGTCTACAAGGGGCGCGTGACGCTGGGAAAATCGTCTGAAGATTTCGCCCTGATCGAAAAACAGCCGAAAGTGAAAAAGTATCCTTTTCCGGAAAAGCCGCCCGCGTATGTCGACAATGCCATCTGGATCAGGCCGCAACTGGTTTGCAAGGTCGCTTTCATGACCCGAAACCATAACGGCCTGATGCGCCAGCCGGTCTATAAGGGATTGAGGCTGGACAAGACTGCCGAAGAAGCCCGTGAACCGGAAATCATGGGCTGAATTTCTCCTCACGGCCGCCATGACACCGCTTCGCAATGCCAAAAAACTGCCTGAAAACCGGAGCCGATAAAACTCGTTCAAATTCGCAAGGAAATGAAGTAAAATGGCCAGCTCTGGTCGTTAGCGAGGGTGGCGAAATTGGTAGACGCACCAGGTTTAGGTCCTGACGCCAGTGATGGTGTAGGGGTTCGAGTCCCCTCCCTCGCACCAACAAGCATTTGAATCCAGACGTTTTTCATTTGCCAAAGCTTTCGTGAAAAAACGGAACGCCCTTGTGTGAATCCCGGAAAATCAACGTTTCCCGCGGAAACCCTTTCTTTTCATCAAACGTCGATCCCGGCGGCTTCTCCCATCCTGACACATCGGTTCGCTACGGAAATGACATAAAATTTATTGGCCTGTGTTCTCAGCTCACCAGTCAGTTTGTGATTTGCCTGAATAGGGATGTCGGCCAGAATGGTGAATGTCCGATGCGGGATGGTTCGCGGAAATAAAAAAAAGCGCAACAGGAACCATACCGTCATTTTACCGAAGAGAAATGCCCCGGTCAGCTTGTGCATGAAAAAGAAACGGAAATAACCGGTTTCATGACATGCCATGAAAAAAGCTGCCATGAAGGCAGCCTATTTATCGACATGGTGTCCGGATGGACTAGCCTGTTATCCACCCCCTTTTTTTATAGATGGCTTGTCCTTCTGACGATTTGAGGAAAGAAGTAAAGTCGATGGCGGCCTGTCGTGCTTTCCCCTTTCGGGTCAGGGCAACGGCCGTATCACGATAGACCACGTATTTCGATTCAATCGGGACAGCATCGGCCAGCTTTGGATTGGGCACCTGCCAGATGTTCCATATCAGACAGACATCGGTATCGGGATGGCTGATCCGGTAGTCTTTGGCCTCAGCCGAATTTCTGGCATGGTAAACGATGTTGTTTCTTAAAGCCCGGACGGTCCTGATGTTGCCCAGCCGCCCTGCCGCATCTTCCCATACACCGTTCTGGCCGGCACCGTTGGCGACCAGCACCTTGATGCCGGGTTTTGTCATGTCGGTGAAATGCCGGATTTTTTTCGGATTGCCGGGTTTGACCAGCATGGCCAGCGGACGCAGATAAAGCGGATAGACGTCCCGGTTGTCGATGGCACCGTATGGCATAAACGAAATCGGTCATCATGGTGTCAGAACCGCTGTAGACGATATCGGGATTGTCGCGTGCGCTGGCGATCCACTTGTCGGTCGGACCGCCGGTCACTTCGACCCTGACGCCAGTCTTTTTCTCAAAAGCGGGCCGTTTCCTTTACGGCTGGCAGCGAGTCCCCGGGACCATAAACACGAATGATTTCGGCTGCACTGGCCGAATTGAACAGGAAAACCCCGGAAAGGCACAGGCGGCGATGGTCAGTTTTTTCATGAATGTCTCTTTTCAATCAAAAAAAACGACAACACCTGTGGTGTACCACTTTTCTGCCCGGATTTTGTCTTGATAACCCCTTATCGGCTATGCTGCCGATTTTTCAGTATCGGGATTTCCACTCGGGTAACCGGATTTTTCCAGATAGGCATCCATGAACTCATCGGTCTCATAGACCTTTGTCCAGGCTTTGACCGAGTTGGTTTCCTGTTCCCCCATCTTGTACTGGTCAAGAATTTTCCGTTCCCTGGCTTCAAGATGGACGCTGAAAGGATAGCCCTGCTTTTCAAGGTAGGACCCCATGATTTCATCTGTTTCGTACACATGTGCCCAGGCCTTGACGGATTTGGCTTCCAACTCGCCCATCTTGTATTGATCAAGGATTGCTTGCTCTTTTGAAGATTCGTTCGTTTCCATCATGACTCCTGGTTTCTCTGCATTGTCGACCGGCGCAGGCTGTTTTTGATGTTTTTACGCGCTACCTGCCGACTGGAAATACACACAGCGATTTCCCTGCGTATATAGTACCGTAAGTCTGGCATTTCGTGGCTAAATAGATCACATTTTCGGTGATCTGTCGCAAACTGAATGGGTTTTATGAAATTTGGGACATATGCCTTCCGGATTTTTTGTATGAATCAGTGGAAAATCACGTTCCTGAGTCAATTGCCCCTGAATTTTTCTGTTTTTGCACAGTCAAATACCTTGTATGGCTCTTCAGGAATGAATTTTTTTCAACTGAGGGAAAAATTTTATGAATACTGCAGCAGATTCGTTAAAATAGACCCTCTTTCGGCGGACTGAACAAACAGGGATGTTTTCCGCCTGCTGTCTCATGGCAATTTGATTGATGAAAAGGATAAAGAATGAGCGAATCCAATGACAAGGCTCCGGTACCCAGACAGTTTTTCGAGAATCTGGGGTTTGAGCTGCCCGAAGAAGCTTTCAGTTTTTACGTCGAAGGCTCCGAAATCGTTTTCAACTTGCAGGAAGTTGAGGAAATCGGTTGCAGTTTTATGGTTCGGGAAACACAGGAAAAATTTCCTCTTTCCGAAGAACAGTCCAAAACACTCAAAGACGCCGGGTACGACACGCCGGATGGCTTTCTCATCCTTTGACAGGACTCGGGCAGGATTGCCTTGCTGCACGGGAACGGTGACTGGCATGACCGGTATTCCCGGGAATGCCTGCGTTTCGATATCGCCTCGTAACGAGCATGATGTCATGAATGGAATCGATAATTTACTTGACTGGAAAATATTTATGAACATAACTGAAATGAATGAAGCTTTCCGCAAATTTGAAAACAAATACGGCATTCCACCTGTCTATCCCATGGCTGACGGGGATAAACTGGGTGCCTTTATCATCACTTTCAAAAGCCATGATTCTTTCATGATCACTGCCGAGAGTCCCGACGTCGATATCAATGACGCCGCCAGTA
>CAJKQK010000073.1 GCA_905202055.1 uncultured Oxalobacter sp. | reverse complement strand
GTTTGGCAATAATGTATTATGCAGGAAATGGCGTGTTAACTGACAAGAAAAAGCGCGTTATTGGGCAGAAAAAGCAGCAGCACAAGGCAATAATACAGGAGAAGTGGTTCTTGGAATGCTAAACCAATTTAGTTCACCACCTGAAAAAAACATGGAAAAAGCAGTACAATGGTATGAGAAAGCAGCCGCTCAGGGAAATACAGTAGCACAGTATCAGTTGGCAGAAATATACGAAAAGGGAGAAGGCATTCCGCAAGACCTGAAAAAAGCCCGTTATTATTATGAAGAGGCAGCCAAAGGAAAATATGAAAAACCTAAAAAAACCCTTCAGGAATTCAATGCCAGATATCCAGGTATACATTGAATAGTCGTATAAGAATATTTTCTTTTAATCCTCTCTTCAGAGAGGATTTTTTATTATATAAATATCTTTCATTGCAAGAGATACTTTAATAATGGAATTTATTGGAAAATGAGAGAAAAAGCGAAAACAGACCATCAGGAGATTAACCACAGGAACGAAACATGCGAGGATGGAATCGGATGCGGGGGTACTCTTCGGGGCGATCAAAGGGCTTCTGACTGTGGGGGCGGGATAGTTGACGAAAGACAGTGCAGCATGAGATACAAGTAAGCCCGGATAGCCTAAAGACCGTTGTTTCGGATGTATTGTTGAATATTTTCCCGGCAAAACCGGAGCAGGATGGCGATCTCATGAGGTGTAGCCGGAAATTGACTGGAATTTTTTTCCAGAGATGCTACATTATCCGGTCAGGGGGGGCGTTTCGGAAAGGCCGATGCTGTTCACTTTTCTGAATGGCCTTCAGGAGACCCATAAAACGGATGAATCGTTTTTCCGGTTTTATTATTCCGTCAGGTTTTTGACGATCCATCCGGTTTATCCGTTTTTTCATTAAATATTATTGTTTTGAATGCTGAAAAAATCATTATCTCTTTCGATTGTTCTTTTTCTCTTTTTTTCTCTGGCGGCCTGTGAAAAGAACGGTGACGAAAACCGGAGCAGGGGAGATGTCTTTTATTCAAAAGGGGATTATGAAAATGCCCTGTCCATTTATAAAAAGGATGCGAAACGGGGTGATCCGCATGCCTTGCTCGGTCTGTGCAGGATGTATGCGGATGGCAAGGGGGTAAAGGAAAACGATCGGCTGGCTTTCCAGTATTGCATGGAGGCTGCAAAACGCGGCGAGGTGAAGGCGCAGAAGCGTCTGGGGGTGATGTATTACAAGGGTGCCGGGGTGGCGAGGAATGTGCAACAGGCGCGTTTCTGGTTCCATCAGGCGGCGTTGTCGGATGATCCGGAGGCGCTTTATTATCTCGGGATCGCTTATATGAACGGGATCGGCGGCGAGAAAGACCTTCATCAGGCACATGATCTTTTTGCAAAGGCGGCCCGGGAAGGGCACGTGAATGCCCGGTGGAAGCTGTATGAGATGTCCGATCCTGGCTCTGGCGTCAGGCAGGACAGGCAGGAGGCGGTCAAATGGCTGATGACGCTGGCGGAGGATGGCGACGTTCGGGCACAGTTCCTCGTCGGCTCGTCGTATTTGTCGGGCAATGGTGTCAAGGCTGATCCTGCCGAGGCGGTCAAATGGTTTGAAAAGGCGGCGCTGGCAGGCAGTGTCGCGGCGCAGACTTCACTCGTTTTATTCTATCTGGACAATGCGCCTGCCCGTCTGGATGAAGCGCGCAGCTGGGCGGCAAAACTGGAAAACCAGACGGGTTCACGGGGTGTGGGTGCGGTGTTCAGGCGTTTTTTTCAACGAGTTGGGGGAATGGCCGGAAGCACAACGCACGCGTGAACGGATTAAAGGCTGGTTCGAGCAGCTTTTCTCGACGAAAGACCCGGATCTGCTTTATGGCCTCGGCTTTTTGTACGAACTGGGTTATCAGGGAGAGCGTGACATGGACAAGGCGCTTGCCCTCTATAAAAAGGCAGCGGCTCTGGGGGACACGGATGCGATCAGGAAGCTGAAAGAGCTGCATTCCGTTTTTTGAGGCAGTGCTCCCCTTGCGGCTATGGGATATATAGCCGTTATTCTGCGATGTTCCGTTATTTGCCGAGTGTCCAGGCGCTCGGGTGCTTTTCGAATCCGATGTGGCCGTAGTATTCCCTGGCTTTCGGGGCGGCGATCAGGACGATTTTGCATTGGGGACCGATATGGGCCTGGGTCTCTTTGATGAGCTGTTTTCCGATTCCCTGTTTCTGGTAGCTTTCATCCACGGCAAGGTCTGACAGGTAGGCGACGTATACGAAGTCGGTCAGGGTACGGGAAATGCCGACCAGTCTGTTTTCATCCCATGCCGTCACGATCAGGTTGGCGTGTTTGAGCATCTGTTCGAAGGTTTCCGGACTGTCTACAGGCCGTCTTTCGCCAAGACTGGTTTTCCTGTAGAGCGCAATGGCCTGTTCAGCGGTGATTTCACGGTTGGCAAAGTATTGGATGGGCATGATCGGTACATTATCTGAATAGGATGACTGGCTATTTTCCACCAACGCGGCGGGGAAGACAACCGGATTTCAATGGTGTGTGAACGTTTTCATCCGGGCGCCGGTTTCAGGGCGGTAGTATGTTTCATTTCGCTCAGGACAAACGAGCTTTGCATTTTCGAAATGCCTTTGATTTTCGTGAGTTTTTCAAAGACGAAGCGGTCATAGGCTTTCAGGTCCCTGACGACGACTTTCAAAAAGAAGTCATGGATGCCGCCGATGGAATAGCATTCCATGATTTCATCGATGTCGGCGATGGCTTCATGGAATTGCCGGATGTGTTCATTGTCGTGTGTGGAGAGGGTGACGTTGCAGAAGACGACGAGGGGCAGCCCGATTTTTTCCGGATCGACGAGTGCCACATACTGCTTGATGACGCCTTCTTCTTCCAGCCGCCTGATGCGTTCGTAAATCGGGGTTTTGGAAAGGTGAAGATCGGCTGCAAGGGTCTTGGCGTTGATTTTGGCGTCGTTTTGCAGGGCTTCCAGTATTTTCAGGTCGGTTTTGTCTAGCGGGGTCATGGTGTTTTTTCCTGTTTTCTGGCGGTTTTTGGTGTTTGGTAAAGAATATGGCCAGTATATCCGCGAATGGCAGGATTTTTTCCTTATTTTCGTTCCATCTATGGCGTTTTATTCGCCAATCCCTATAATAAAAATGAAATCTTCCCGCTGTTTTGAGGGGGAGGATCAGGAAACGGGGGGTACGCCGTTGACGGTCTGGCCTGACGGGCAGATCGGTTGGAATCCATTCTTTTGTCTGGCATGGTTGCTGGCGAAAGCGCTTGCCGGAAGATGTCCGGTTTTTTTTCGAATTTCTTATGATCTCCAAACACACAATCTGGTATCACCTGATGGCACTCGTGACCGTTTCCATCTGGGGGACGACGTTCGTTTCCACGAAGGTGCTGATCCAGCACGGTTTGTCGCCCGTGGACATTTTCGTTTACCGGTTTGTCCTGGCATATGGGTGTATCTGTTTTCTGGCGCCCAAACGCCTGTTCGCCGACAGCCTGAAAGACGAGCTGTGGATGATTGGTGCCGGTTTTTGCGGCGGGGCGCTTTATTTTGTGACGGAAAACACGGCGCTGGGCCTGACGCTGGCGTCGAACGTGTCGCTGATCGTGTGTATTTCGCCGCTTCTGACGGCGTTTCTGGTCGTGCTGTTTGTCAGGAACGAGAAGCTGAGAAAAAGCCTGATCATCGGGTCGATCATGGCGCTTGCCGGAGTCGCGCTAGTCGTTTTCAACGGGCATTTCGTTTTGAAACTGTCTCCGGCCGGCGATTTGCTGACGGCGGTCGCTGCCTTGTCCTGGGCGTTTTACTGCCTGATTCTGAAGCGTCTGGATACGCGTTATCCGACGCTGTTCATTACGCGCAAGGTGTTTTTCTATGGCGTCCTGACTGTGGTGCCGTTCATGGCTTTCGACCCGATCCAATGGAATACTTCGATACTGGCCCGGCCTGTGGTGTGGATGAACCTGCTTTTCCTCTCCCTGATCGCGTCGATGCTCTGCTTCATCATGTGGAACGTCGCCGTCAGGGAACTCGGTGCGATTCATGCCACGAATTACATTTACATCGTTCCACTGGTCGCCATGCTGACGTCATGGCTGATGCTGGACGAACCCGTTACGGTGATGACACTCGGCGGCTGCGCCCTCATCCTGACAGGCGTCTATCTGGCGGAAAGGCGCGGGGCGGCGAAGAAGGAGGGGTGATCATTGAACGAAGGAAAAAAACGAAAGGTTTCCTGTTCCACAAAAGCTTACAGGTCATCCGTATCGATGCCGAAAAACCGCAGCCTGCGGTCGACATCCGGATGCGTCTCGCCGGTGATTTTGCGTCTTTGCCAGGCTTTTTCCGCCCATTGTCCGGCGAGCTCGCTATCCATTTTCTGGTTCAGCAATCCGTTGGCATGAACGATACCCAGTTCATCCATGGCAAGGGCGCTGCCGTTGGCTGCCGCTTTTTCAAGCCAGTAAAGGGACCGTTCCGGCGAGTATTTGATGCCTCGTCCCTGTTCATAGGCACGACCCAAAAGATACTGTGCGTAAGGATCGCCTTTTTCAGCACCCATGATGTAATACTGGACGGCGCGGTTTTTGTTTTTTTTGACACCGTAACCTTTGGCATAAAAAATGCCGATAGCGGCATAAGAACTGACATCGCCATGTTCAGCAGCCAGACGGTACCATCGCAAAGCTTCTTTAAAATCCTGCTTTAATCCTTTTCCTGTTACCGTCAGATAACCCATTTTTGCTTCAGCATCAGCATATTTTTGAGCTGCAGCCTTTCGGAACCATTTGATGGCTTCCCCTGTATTTTTGGGAATGCCTCTACCGTATTCATAATACTGACCCAGATTGTATTGTGATTTTGCATATCCCTGTTCAGCAGCTTTACGAAACCAGTAATAAGCGGTTGCTTCATTTTTCTCAACACCCTGACCTTGACCATACATATAACCTATATGATTCATGATTTCCGGTTTTTTTTGCGCATCCGGTTTCATGAAGTATGTCATTGCTTGCTGATATTTTCCCAGTTTATGAAGTCGGTCTCCTTCAGACGCATTGTCTGCGAATGCCTGAAAGCCGATCAGCAATGAAAGAAAAAGTGAAAATCCTTTAATAAACGATTTCATATTAATTATTGAATGGAATAAGCTGTGAAGCCATTATGTTCAGGCTTATTCCATCTGGTCAAGTTGAACCAATAATAAAAAATGTTTTAATAACCAATATCTGGTTTTTTGGGATATGCATCAACAACCATCCTGCGCCCATCCTTGCGAGCCTTGTGGACAGCGGCGCCGACGACCATCGACTGGACATAATCCTTCACCTCTTTGGCACTTCGAAAGACGCCGGAATCCCTGAAAGGAAGCAGTGCCGCACTCATCAATCCCAACGGAATGCCGTACATGACCGATTCAGCGGCATGGCCATCCCCGGTCTTCTCCCGGAAATCGGAATAAAGTTGCGTGGAAAGGATGGCCGAAGACACACCGAACAACTGTGCGAACGTATTCAAATGTGCCGCCACAAAATAAGCCGGCAGTTTGACGGTCCGGTTGCCCAGTTCCTGATACAGGTATCGTGTCACGTTTTCCATGGTTTTTTCAGGGGCGCCTTCGATGTAAATCTGATCTGACGTCATCCGGTTCATTCCCTTCAATTCCTGTTGATGCCGATCCAGAATTCCCTGAACCCGTCTCAAAGACGTATCGTCCCCACCGACGAGATTGAAAAGATGTTCGCCCGCAAGGGACGCTCCGGAATAAAACAGGATTTGCAAGTCTTTCGCTCCCTGCTGTACGCCTTTTGACGTGAAATCCAGCGGCATTTTCCGGATTTCTCCGTCGTCCCAGTTACCCCGGTAACTCATGTTCGGGTGACCGATGACTTGCCTGCCCTTGCCGGTGACAGCACTCTCCAGCCCGAAATTTTTCGAAACATCGCCTATGGCGGGATCATAGCTTTGATCTGTAAATCCAACCGGAGCACGGCCATAGCCGGAAACGGCGCTCGTATCGCCCAGATTGTCCGTGATATTTTTGGCAGCGGCATCCGTGGCACTTTTATAGCTCATATCAGAATGCCCGACCGGTGCTCTGCCATAACCGGAGACGGCGCTTTGGTTTCCAAGGTTCTCCGTAATGTTGTTTGCCAGGGCATCGGTAGCACTGTTATAACTCTGGTCAGTCATCCCGACAGGAGACCGGCCATAACCGGAAACGGCGCTTTCATCGCCCAGAGCTTTCATGATTGCTTCACCCAGATGCCGGAATACCGGCATCATGCTGTCATCCTGCGGAATAGCCGTTTCGGCCGCTTGTTCAAAAGCGGATTTTTGCTCTGTGCGTGGGTTGTTTCCGGGGACATCGCTGTCAAAGCGGAAAGCCATTTTATTGGGGGAATTCCGTTCTTCCCGCAGCAGTTTCATTCGATCCAGCATGTCGTTCATGTCGTCGGAATTGCTGGCGCGTTCCTGTGCTTTTTGTACCAGAATGCGCTGGCGTTCTTCTTCGGATACCGGATGGCCCGTCCAGTCGTAGATGGGGTCATTGTCTGCCGGTACCGGAGCTGCAGAAGGTGTCACCGGATCAGGCTGACTCCGGGGTCGACTATTTTGCCGAATGCCCGTCAACCCCGTTTGGGGACGAAAATTCTTTTGTTCCTGTTCGATTCTCTTTTGCTGCTCGTCTATCCAGCCGGTTTTTTCCTGCGGGTTGATGCTGGCGGAAGTCATGTCTCCCGCGGTTTCAAGCCATCTTTTTCCTTTGTTGAACAGGTCTTTTCCTGTGTCGAACCAGTCCATAATGGTTCCTTTCAATAGAAAAATGCCTTCCGGACTTATGATCCGGGAAGGCATAAGATAAAAAATGGCCTCTCAAGGGAGAGACCATGAAACAAGGGCGCATGGCGCCCTGACTCTTTGTTTATAGCATGGTTTTCTTCTTCGGTCAGCCGTGGCAGGGAAAATGATTCCTGAATCATGTCTGGCATTTGGTATGCCTGCCCGATTGATGGGGCAGCACGTTCGCCATGATCGGAAAACCCGTTTTTGACATCCCCGTCTCCGGGCCGACAGGAACGATTGAATGCGTCAGCCGTCCGGGGGTTTTTGCCTTGCTTTTCTGAATCAGTATTTTACGCAGGCCAGCAGGGCGATGTTTCGGGGGCGTGTTTCCGAGCCGCCGGCACGGGTGGTCGAGATGGAATCCTGTTCGGCCACTTCCATGACCTGGGGCGTCCAGGTATAGACGCCGCTTTCCAGACGCATGTTCGGACGGTCGAGGAAGCCGTGGTAATGGCTTTTGAATTCATCCATCTGGACGTTGCCCAGTTCACGGCCTGCATCGATGCCGCGGCCATTGTCCAGGCCCCGGATGAATTCGCCGCGCAAGTCGGGCAGGTTGAAGGTGGACACGCCGTCGCCGGAACCGAAACGCACGCCGATGGCGGAGAAGAGTTCCCTGTAATCCTCCCGGCTAACGGCTGACCCGTCCGCTTTCAGGTAACCGTATGGCGCCTTGTGCGAGCAGACATAAACGACTGTTCCGGCTGGAACGGCCATGTATTTATGGATCGCGTCCAGAAGATAAGCCATTTCCATTTCGTCCTGCACTGGAGACCGGCACATGGCCGCTGACGCTTTCATATTTTCCACCAGAGCGGAAAGGTTCGCGACGCGTGTCGCGAGATCCCCGTCAGGGGTATTGTCGAACGTTTCCTGTTTTTTCCGCCAGTCGCTCATCATGCCGCGTATCTGGCTGAACGCTTCCCGCATTTCGCTGAAGGTTCTTGGTTTTTTGCTGCTGTCGATCCAGTTTATATTGCCCGTTTTGCTCATGGTTTTCCCTGAAAAATGTGTTTTGGCCTTTTTGTGCCGAATAGACCGTTTGTGGTCTTCATGGGGCGAGTGTATCAAGGTGAAAAACATCGGTCAGCTGGTGCAGCGTTTTTTTCAGGGGGTGAGGCAAATCATCAACGGCTGGCGATGGCGTCAGACTTGCCCGTGAAATGTTCCCATGCTGTCCGGGAAAGGCGGGCGATCATTTTTTCCGTGGCAGCTTTGGGTTCCTTGCCGTGGGAGACGAGGACGCTGATGAAAAGCGGTTTGCCGTCAGGCAGGATGACAATGCCGATGTCGTTGACCGTATTGCCCTGTTTTTTGTAAAAGGCCATTGAGGTGCCGGTTTTGTGGATCAGCGGCGTGTTGGGGGGGAGGCCGTTTCTCAGCCGTTCAGGGGAGACCATCGAATCGCGCATGGCGGCCCACAGGAAGGCCTGTGTATCGGGTTTCAGGAGTTTCCTGTCGTAAAACAGTTTCAGCAGGTGGTTGGCCGCTGCGGGGGTCGCGCGGTTGCTGGCCTGAATGGTCCAGTCGCCATGCATGGTTCTCTCTGTCGTGGTCACGGTCATGCCTTCTATGCCTTTTTTGCGCAGGTAAGCCGTAACGGCATCAGGGCCTCCTGCCAGTTTCAGCAGGATGTCGCACCCGTTGTTGTCACTGTCTTTGATCGTCGTGCGCAGGATTTCTTTCAGGGAAACATAAACATTCCCGTTTTGGTAACGGTCGCGCAAGGGGCTCCATGTATTGGGGCGAAGGTCGGATTTTTTCAGGAAAATGCGTTGTGAGAGACGGAGTTCCCCCTTGTCCACCTTGTCGAGGACGGCCAGTGCGATGGGGAATTTGAAAACGCTTTGCATCGGGAAAAAATTGCCGGCATGATAGTGCGCCCGTTCGCTGCCGTCGGCGTTTTCGATGGCGACGCCGATCCGGGCACGGCGGCCTTTGACGATGGCGTCGAGGCGTTCCTGCAGGGTTTGTGCCGGGGCCGCAGACGAGAAAGCCATGAGTCCTGTGAAAAGAAGGATGAACGTTTTTTTCATGTCATGTCTGTGCCGAAAAACCGTTTTCCTGAAACAATACGTGTGATGCAGACGTTCCTGCCTGACACGGATGCGGGTGTATGGAGAAAATGGTAGGTCGTAAAGCCGCGAGGGGCAAGCGGGAATCAGGCGGCCATAAACAGGAATCAGACGGGAATCAGGGGGGAATGAAGAGGGCTTGACTGTCGTCAATGCTTTTCCGCATTGACGACGTGAACCGGGGAAGGAAACGGCAGCAGGCGTCTTTGGTGAGGTTTCTGGCGGAAACCGGCGGCCTTGCCAGTGGGTTCACCGGTTTTCGAAGCCGATCAGTTCCCTTAATTGCCTGCCGGTTTTTCTGATCGACAGCCCCGGTTTTTCCTGCGAAAAATGATCCCAGGCCACACCGGAGAGGGAAGCGATGATTTTCTCGGTATCCATCATCGACATTTTCGATCCGGAAATCAGGACGCTGACGAATACGGGATTGCCGTCCGGCAGGAGAATGATGCCGACATCGTTGACGGTGGAACCGTCTTTGGGCGAATAATCGCTGGTGCCGGTTTTGTGGATCAGGTGCGTTCCGGCCGGCAGTGGCGAGCGCAAACGTCCCGGAGCCGTGACCGAGTCCCGCATGGCAGCCCATAAAAATTCCTGGCTGTCGGGTTTCAGCAGTTTGCCGTCGTGAAAGAGGCGGAGCAATCGGGTCGTGGCAGCCGGGGTTGCCCAGTTTTTGTGCTGGGCGTCTTTGGCGGTATGCATTTCCTGTTCATTGACCGCGATCTGCATGTCGCTGATGCCGAGGCTTTTGACGTATCGGTCGACCGCCTGCGGGCCACCGATGAGGCGCAAAAGGATGTCGCAGCCGTTATTGTCGGAGGCGGCGACGGTTTCTTGCAGTATCTCGCGAATGGAAACCGCTGC
>CAJKQK010000072.1 GCA_905202055.1 uncultured Oxalobacter sp. | reverse complement strand
GAAGCCATTGCCGTTATCGATGAGCTGCACAAGCGCGGTATCCGTATTTCCATCGACGATTTCGGAACGGGTTATTCATCGCTGACTTATCTGAAACGTTTCAACGTATACAGTCTCAAAATCGACCGGTCTTTCGTCAGGGATCTTCCTGCCGACTCGGAAGACATGGCGATTGTCACCGCTGTCATTTCGCTGGCAAACAGTCTGGGCATGAGAACCGTTGCGGAAGGGGTTGAAACGCGTGAGCAACTTGAATTTTTGCATTCGAAAGGCTGTACGGAAATCCAGGGATATCATCTTTCCCGACCACTTGTTGTCGAAAAAGTCGATGAGTTTCTGGGGGAATATATGCAAAAAGAAACCGAAACTCCCTGATTTCCTATCGATTTAACATGAAATGTCGTTTAAGAGCCACGAATGTGGCTCTTTTTTTGTTTTCAAAAGTTTATATTTCTTTCTAACATATTGTGTTCATTACGTTTTAAGGCAAACACAGCAATTTTCAAATGTTTTGTGTGCAAAATTATAAATACGTGTAAAATGTTTCCGTGTGGAAATATTAGTTAAATATTTTGCAACATTTTTGAAAGTATAGAAAATTGTTCAGGGGTGCAAGTGATGATCAAGCCTGTCAACACGATTGAAGGGGTGAGAATGGACCAGATTGGAAAATCTGTGAAAATCGGTCAGGCCACTTTGTTATATGCGGGTTTCACGTCGCTGTATTTTATTTCTGCCATTTACCTGCTTTCTTTTATACCTGAAGAAACGCAGCTCAAATATCATTTGTTCGGACTGGTCGATCTTCTTTTTATTGTTCCGGCCTCTTTCTTCCTGAACTTTCTGATTGAACATAACGGGTCATCCGACCTTTCTGTAAAAAATCGCCGGATTATCGTCGTATCGTATGCGGTATTGATCATTTTATATGTGATCTATGCAGAATTATTCATGTATCACAGTCCGGAAATTAAAGGGGTCTTGAACGCGTTTGTCATGAAAGCCCATCTTTTGCTGGCAGCGGTTACCAGTATTTTTCTTTTCCTTTTTTTGTGGTTTCTGGACGAGTCGCAGATTACAGTTGTCGAAAAAGGGCATTATCTCAAGCAGAAAGCTGCCGATTTCCGTTACGTCTGGATTTTTCTGGGAGTTCTTTTCATCATTTCGGTCTTCAGTCTCGGTATTCCCAAGCTGTACGTGAACCATCTGGAAAAGGAAACACTTTCCGATATGCGATCGACAGTAAAATCACAGTCGGAAAATATTGAGGACTGGTTTGCCGAGCAGAGAGACATAGGCACGACTGTTTGAAAAGTCCTCTGTTCAGGCAGAATTTTGAAAAATGGCACTATGCGGAAGATATCACTGCAAAAAATGACGTGCGGGATTTTCTGGAAACACTCAGAAATGCCCAGCAATACAAGGCCGTTACATTGCTTGATTCTTATGGTGAGGAATTGTTATCGGTCGGTGAGAACCTGAAACTGGAAAAAAAGAATCAGAAGACGCTTGTTTCATTCATGCAAAACCCTGATCCGGAGTCGGCCGGACTGACTATATTTTCACAGGGAAATACACGGTTTCAAATAGTGCTTCCTTTCGTTTTGACGAACCGGATGCATGAAGTCATGGGAGCTGTGCTCGTCTATTTCGATCCTGAGGATTATCTGATCCGTTATTTCAATCCGTGGATCGCTTCGCATCCGGGCAAGGAAGTGACACTTTTGCGTACCGATGGAGATCGTATTGCGACGATGATATTGAGGTATGGTAGCGGCAACACAACCAGGGTGGAGTATACGACGATCAAAAATAGCGATATTTTTAACCGGGTACAAACAAATCCATCTGTCGGACAGGGAATAGGTCAGGACTATAACAATACGAAGGTATTTGCCAGCTGGAATCATATAGACAATACAGACTGGAAGATAATATTAAAATGCGATTACAATAAAGCCATCCAATCCCTTCAGAGTTCTGCTTTTGGTGTCGCTGTGATAATTCTCTTAGCCGTTCTTGTTCTTGGTCTCGCTTTGCTACTGTTGTGGCGTATGCGGCTGAAATCAGTGCAATCCGTTACCCGGATCAAGGAAGAAGCGTTGCAAAGTAGTGTCGTTACGATGCCTTTTCTTGGAATGGGGATATTGTCTGCCAGAATGGACAGCTGGTTGCAGTGTAACGACAAGTTATGTGATATTGTCGGGTACACGCGCGAGGAAATGACCCTGAAAAGCTGGCAGGATGTTCTGGATCATCCCGGTATTGAAGAGAACCCTGCCTTGCTCGATGAACTGAAAAATGGTGTAACGGATGAATTGCATGTCGAGAGGGCACTGGTTCGTAAAAATGGCGATATCACTCTGGTGGACATCCATATACGATCCGTCAGGAACAAAGACAAAACACCGAATTATTTTGTTGTCACGCTGGAAGACGTGACTGAGCAGCGGCAAAGCGAAAAACAGGTTTCCCGTCTCTCCGAACTCAATACGATCCGGAGTCACTGCTCTTATGCCATTTCACGCAGCAAGGGCGAACAGGAACTTTTCGACAATATATGTAGCATCGTCGTCCAGCACAGTAATGTCAAGATGGCCTAGATCGGATTGATCGATCCTGCCACAGGACTGGTCAGAACAGCCGCCAAATATGGTGAAGGGGCCGTGTTTCTGGAAGAGATTGTCGTTTCCGTGGATGAAAACAGTCCGAACGGGCATGGAACGGTAGGCACTTCGGTACGAACCGGTAAACCGTGCTGGAACCAGAATTTTCAGCATGATCCGCTTTGTTCGCCCTGGCATGACCGTTCTTGTGAACATTCCGTACAATCGGTCGCTTCACTGCCACTGCACAAGAGCGGCAAAATCATCGGCGTGCTTTTGCTCGCTTCCGAAAAACTGAACGCTTTCGACCCGACGGCACAGGATCTGCTTGTCGAAGTCGCGAACGACATCGATTTCGCACTTGATAATTTTCATCGTGAAAGTATCAGGGCCAAGGCCGAACACGATTTGCGTCATCTTTATGTCGAGAGTAAAGTGGCTGAAGCCGAAATCAGGCGTCTGAACCAGCTTTACGCCGTTCTGGGTTATTGCAATCAGGCTGTTGCCAGATGTACCACGCAGGATGAGCTTTTCAAACAGGTTTGCAAAATCGTTACCCAATATGGCGCGATGGACGTTGCCTGGATCGGGCTGATCAATGAAGAGAACAGGGTTTATCCGGTTGCATCCGAGGGTGCAACGCCTGCACTGATCACCAGGACGCTCGACATCATCAGTGAAACCGATAAAACCTTGACACAGGGGATTGTCAGGAAAGCACTCGCTGAAGACAAACCGATCTGGGTTCAGGATTATGAGAACGATCCTATCTGCGAGATCGTGCGCGATTCCCCGTCATGGAAACAGGTTGCGCAAAAGCACAATATTCATGCCATGGCGGCATTGCCACTTCATAAAAACGGCCAGATCGTCGGTGTCATGAATCTGAATGCCAGCGAACCTTATGCCTTTGACATTGCAGCCCAGAAGCTGCTGAACGAACTGGTTATCAGTATCGATTTCGCTCTGGATAATTTCGAGCGCAAGGAACAGCTTCAGCTGTCGGCTCAGGTGTTTACCCAAAGTAATGAAGGCCTGATCCTGCTCGACAATAATTGCAATATCGTCATGGTCAACAAGGCGTTTACCAAGATCACCGGATACTCGGAAGAGGAGGCGCTCGGGAAAAACCCGCGTTTTCTGTCATCGGGCAAACATGATGCGGAATTTTACCGGTCCATGTGGGATGCCATTTCGAAAAACGGTTCCTGGCAGGGAGAATTGTGGAACAAACGCAAGGACGGCTCGCTTTATCCCCAATGGCTTTCCATTCAGTGCATGCGCGATGCCTATGGAAAACTCACGCATTATATCGGCCTCTTCGTCGATATGACCGAACGCCGGAAAACGGAAGAACAGGTCCAGTGGCTTGCCCATTTCGATGCGCTGACCGGCTTGCCGAACCGTACCCTGCTGCGGGACAGAAGCAATCTGGCCCTGAGCCTTGCCCAACGTCGCAATGAGCCGCTGGCGCTGATGTTCCTCGATCTGGACGGCTTCAAGAACGTCAACGATTCGCTTGGTCACAATATCGGGGATGAATTGCTGAAACAGTTTGCCACCAGACTGAAGGGGCTTGTTCGCGAGCAGGATACTATTTCAAGGCAGGGCGGCGATGAATTCGTTCTGGTCCTGCCCAATACCGATACCGGTGGTGCCACCAGCATTGCCGAAAAACTGCTGGCGATTGCATCTGAACCCTATCATATCGAACCACACGAACTGAACCTGACCGCTTCCATCGGGATAGCGATGTTCCCGACCGATGGGGTGGATTTCGAAACCCTGTCGTGCAGTGCCGATACGGCCATGTACCGGACCAAGCAGAACGGTCGCAACAATTACTGTTTCTTTACGGCAGAGATGCAGGCCAAATCGTCCCGGATGCTGGAACTGGACAGCGCATTGCGTCGTGCGCTGGAACGTAACCAGTTTACCCTGCAATACCAGCCGATCATGTCGCTGAATCACGGTGTGAATGTCGGGTTCGAGGCATTGTTGCGTTGGCAGCATCCGCAACTGGGTTCCATTTCGCCGGACGAATTCATCCCGGTCGCGGAATCGAATGGCCAGATCATCCCGATCGGTGAATGGATTTTGCGCTCGGTTGTCAGACAATTGAAAGAATGGGTCGATGCAGGCAATGACAGACTGATGGTGTCTGTCAATCTTTCCGCAGTCCAGTTCCGCGACCGCCGGTTGACAGAGCAGATATCCGAGATCCTGAAGGAAAACGATCTTGACCCAAAACACCTTGTACTCGAATTGACGGAAAGCGTTGCGATGGAAAAACCGGAATCGGCCATCGTCATTATCGACAGTCTGAAAGAAAGGGGCATCAAGGTATCGATTGACGATTTCGGAACCGGTTATTCCTCACTTGCCTATCTGAAACGATTTGCCGCACATAGCCTCAAGATCGACGGTTCGTTCATTCAGAACGTTCCACACGATCCGGAAAATATGGCGATTGTGAATGCCATCGTATCGCTTGCCAGAAATCTGGGCATTACGACCATTGCCGAAGGCGTTGAAAATATCAAACAGCTTGAATTCCTTAAAGAAACAGGCTGCACCGCCATACAGGGACATTATTTTTCCCGTCCGATGTCTGCGGCGGCAGCCAGCGATTTTCTGGCTGTCGAGCAGGTGAAAATCAAAGAAGTCCTTGCCTGACCGGATGCTGAAGGCAATGAGGACAGTGTTACGGCAATACCTTGCCCGGATTCATCAGGTTGTCAGGATCGAGTGCCCTTTTAAGGGTTTTCATCAAGCTGTTTTCCGCCCCGCTCTTGTAAGACGCATTTTCCACATGTTTCAATGCTCCCAGTCCGTGTTCTGCTGAAATGACGCCCTTGAACTGGCGTACACAATCGTAAACGATCCGGTTGATTTCAGCCTGACGGGACAAAAATGACTCGTCTGAAACCCCTTTGGGTGCAGCGACGTTGTAATGCAGGCTTCCATCGCCAAGATGTCCGAAAGTCACCATACGGCAACCGGGGAAATGCTGTTGCAACAGACAGTCGGCTGTTTCGATGAATTCCGCAAAAAGGGATGTCGGCACGGCGATATCGTGTTTGACGTTCTTGCCTTCTCTGGCCTGTGCCGCCGAAATGTTTTCCCTCAGTCGCCACATTGTGCGCGATTGCGAAAGTGTCTGGGCGACGGCGGCGTCACTGATCACATCTTCCCCGATGGCATATTCAAGCAGTTTTTCGAACTGCCGGGCGGCATGGTCGTCCGATTCGGCATCGGATAATTCCAGCAGTACATACCAGGGATACGTAAAAGGAAGTGGAGACAGTATTTCCGGAAAATGCAGTGTGACCAGTTCAAGGCTGTAACGTGATACCAGTTCGAAAGCCGTCAGGGAATCGCCACAGAAACGCTGGGCGAGTGACAAAAGCTTCAGGGCGTCTTCAGGTGATTTGACGGCGGCAAAAGCAGTCTGTTGCGCTTTGGGACGCGGGAAAAGTTTCAGGACGGCTGCGGTGATGATCCCGAGCGTACCTTCGGAACCGATAAACAGGTCACGAAGGTCATATCCGGTATTGTTTTTGCGTAATTTATACAGGCCATTCCAGACGTCGCCCTCTGCCGTGACCACTTCCAGACCGAGGCACAGATCCCGGGCAGTCCCGTAACGCAAGACCGATGTTCCTCCGGCATTGGCCCCCAGATTGCCGCCGATCATGCAGGAACCCGAGGAGGCCAGTGTCAGCGGGAACATGAGGTTGGCTTCCGCGGCTGCGGAATGGACATTGTCGAGAATACAGCCTGCCTCGACAGTCATCGTATTGTTATGGGCGTCGATTTCACGAATCCGGTTCATCCGTTTCAGCGAAAGGACGATCGCCTTGCCCGATTCATCCGGGACACTGCCCAGCACGAGGCCTGTATTGCCGCTCTGGGGAACGATGGGAACCTTGTGCAGTCTGCACAGCTTGACGATATCGGCTACCTGTTGGGTATGTCCCGGGAAAACGACGGCCAGAGCCTTTCCGGTGAACCGTTTGCGGTAGTCGGTCACAAAGGGAAGCATTTTCGCATGATCGGTAATGACGTGGTCGCTGCCAATCAGTTTCTTGCAGAGTTCGATAAAAGATGGCTGTGTCATGGGAATAGTCTTTGTCGTGAATCCGTTTCGTGATTTTCGTCTTAAAAAAGGCAAATTGCCAGAGGAAAGCGACAAAAAGGGCAAAAAATCAAAATCGGCGTTTTCCTCACATGATAAAACATGTTTTCCGGTTACCTTGCAAGCCGTTTCATCTTAAAATGTTTTCATGAACCCGAGCGATCTCATATCAAATACCCTTGAAAATTCGCATGAACGACCCGAGCTGACCCGAAAGGACAAGCTCAAGGCGATAGCGAAATATTGCGGAAAGCGGCTGGCGGAGAACAATCTTACCGATGTGGCCGGCAATATCAGCTTTACGATTCTCCTTTCCATTGTTCCGATGCTGGCGATCGTACTGGCGGTTTTCACGACTTTTCCGGAATTCGGTTCCCTGCAGAATACACTGGAAACCTATTTTTCACAGGGAATGATTCCGGCTTCCACGGCGCATATCATCCTGAACAACCTGACGACGTTTGCCGCGAATGCGGCCAATGTATCGATTATCGGTGGCCTGACTCTGGTGGCTACGGCACTGATGACGATTTCACTGATTGAAAGTACCTTCAACCACATCTGGCATGTCATGACGCCGCGTCCGGTCGTCAAGCGTATCGTGATGTATGTCGGAATCGCCATTTTCGGGCCATTGCTCCTGGGCATTTCGATTTATCTCACATCCCATCTTGTGCTGGCGGCTCACGGGCTGGTCGCCAATCTGCCGTTTTTGAATTCGGTATCGTCTTCACTGATTTCCATTTTCTGGACGGCGATTGCCTTCACGCTGTTATACCGGGTCGTCCCGAACAGGCTGGTTTTCTGGAAAGACGCTGCGGCAGGTGGTATTTTTGCCGGTATTGCGTTTGAAATCGCCATACGCGCGTTTGCGTTTTTCATCGTCAATTTCAGTACATACGAAAGGATATACGGCGCACTCGCTGCCTTTCCGATCTTCATGATGTGGATTTACATCAGTTGCCTGATCATGCTGTTGGGTGGCATGGTTGCCGCACTGTTGCCCGAAATCCGTAATGGCCGGTGGAACGCAACGCCTGCGGTCGGCAGCCAGTTTTCCGACGCCATCAAAATCATCGGTGTGCTGTATCGTTCGCAAGGAGCCGTTTTCCGGACGGAAATCGAAATGCAGACGCATCTTTCCATCGGTGAAGTGGAGAATTGCCTGACTGTTTTCGAAAAAACAGGATGGGCACACACGGTCAAACGTTCATGGATCAGCACTTTTTCCTTCAAAAAACGGACGCCTCAGGAGTGGCGGTGGACCGGAGATGCGGATTCGATTACGTTAGCTGACGTCTATCATCTGTTCGTCTTTACTGGCAGCGATGAAGATTCCCTTACGCAGGAAGTGGATAATCTTATCGATTATGGACTGGAACAGACGCTTGCCGATTACTTTGAAGAACTGAAAAAAAAGGAAG
This sequence comes from uncultured Oxalobacter sp., assembly GCA_905202055.1. Classification (GTDB taxonomy): domain Bacteria; phylum Pseudomonadota; class Gammaproteobacteria; order Burkholderiales; family Burkholderiaceae_D; genus Oxalobacter. The sequence goes on along the minus strand of CAJKQK010000072.1, from coordinate 2,110 downwards.
AAGAAAAATCGGAAGAAGAACCGGCCACTCCCGGGATGCCGTGAATATTGACTTGCGGTAACGAATAGGTAAGTTTCGTCTCATCTGCACATCGGCATTTTCCGATTTCAGGTTATATGGAATCAAATCGGAATGGATGAGTGATATCGTATGCGTGTCGACGACTGTTCGTCATTTTGAGAAGAAACGGTTTTGCCAGAATATGCCAGCTGCCAGCAGTAACCCCATTCCCAAGGAAAACCAGACCGGAGCCTGGACGCCGATGCGCCATCCGGTGTTCCGCATGCTGTGGATCGCCATCCTGTTCGTGAACATCGCTTCCTGGATGCAGGATGTGGGAGCGGGGTGGCTGATGACGAATCTGGCGCCGACGCCGGTCATGGTATCGCTCGTTCAGGCAGCGACCAGTACGCCGTTCTTTCTGCTGGCCATTCCGGCGGGTGCGCTTGCGGATATTGTCGACAGGCGGCGCTTTCTCATTGGTACCCAGATCTGGCTGGCCTGCTGTGCGGGCGTACTCGGTATTCTGACCCTGACCGGTTTGACCAATGCCATCCTGTTACTGGTTTTCACCTTCTTCCTCGGCGTGGGGCTAGCCATGATGATGCCTGCATGGGGAGCCGTCATTCCCGAACTCGTTCCGCGGGAAGAACTCCAGTCTGCCGTTGCCTTGAACAGTATCGCCATCAATATCGCCCGTTCCGTCGGGCCTGCCATTGCCGGAATCATTGTGGCGGCAGCCGGTTCCGGCGCCGTTTTTCTGACGAATGCGACTTTCTATGCCATCGTCACGTTTTTGACGATCCGCTGGAAACGGAACGTTGCGCAGAGCGAATTGCCGTCCGAACACCTGATTTCCGCCATCAAGGCCGGATTGCGCTATGCCCGGCATTCGAAGACGCTTATCGCCGTCATGATCAGGGGGGGATGTTTTTTTGTTTTTGCCAGCGCTTCATGGGCACTGATGCCCCTGATTGTCCGCGATGAACTGAAAAGCGGCCCGGGCACCTACGGTTTGCTGCTGGGATGCATCGGTGTAGGTGCCATCACCGGCGCGACATTGATGCCACGCCTGATCCGGCTTGTTACGCGGGATACGATCATCCGTTGCGCATCCGCCGTTTATGGCCTTGGCATGCTGGCTCTCGCGGCGAGCGATATCGTGATTGCCGCGTGCGGCGCGATGCTCGCGATCGGGATTTCGTGGATGATGACGGCGTCAGCTTTGATGACAGCGGCGCAGATCACCTTGCCGGGATGGGTGAGGGCACGTGGTCTGGCTTTCTTCTGGATAGTCTTTACCGGCGGCATGGCGGGCGGCAGTGTCATCTGGGGACAGGTCGCGGGGATGCTGACCATTCAGACCGCGCTCGTGATTGCCTCTGTTTGCCTTTTTATCGGCATCGCGGTTTCCTGGCGTTTTTATGTCGGACTGAACGACGAGGACGATCTGACGCCGTTCCCTCACGACTGGAGCATGCCGATTCCGCGTGACATAGAGATGCACGAAGGCCCCATCATGATTACCATCGAATATCATGTCAAACCGGAGGATACGGACGCTTTTATCGACGTCATGCAGCGCCTCGGCGAAATCAGGCAGCGAAACGGGGGCTATATGTGGGAACTGTTCAACGACATCGACCGTCATGGCGTCATGATCGAGTTTTACATGATCGAATCGATGATCGACATGCTTCGCCAGCGGGAACGCATGACGGTTGCCGACAGGGAAATCAGGGATGAGGCCCGGGCTTACCACAACGGCAGCTCACCCCCGAAAGTGACGCGCCTCTTGTCGGCGACGGATCACAGGAAAATCTTTTGACAGGCAGACGGTGGACCAGATGTTCCGGTTTATTTTTTTGCGACGGCAAAGCCGTAAACCAGTTCGTAAGTCACGGGCAGTCCGGATTCATCCCGCAACGTTTCGTATCTTTCCCCTGCGGTTTTCCAGGCCGTTTTTCCCATCAGGGGCTGCCGTTTATGAACGCTCTGGTGAGCGCCGACTCCCCGAATCGAATCGATGACCGAGCGGAAATCAGGGTAATGCATGACGTGTTTTTCCGCATGCAATTCAATATCGGCAAACCCGGCCTGCCGCAAGTGG